>DAOUMU010000538.1:0-28128 GCA_034409055.1 Anaerolineae bacterium | reverse complement strand
CATAATGCCCGTTTCCTGCAAAAAGTCGAAAAAACCGCTCAACAATTCGACCTCACCGACTGTATGGGCGGCATCAATTGGCTCTCCAGCGTACAATGCCTGGGCTATGGCTTCATCATTGCGCTCGGCAAAATTGGGGACCAACTGTTCCGCCAGGTTTTCGCGGATATCAGCCAGGGTTTGGGTGGTGTATCCCATTGTCAGCCTCTCTTGATCAATGAATTGGGATACAATCAAACCACAAAATAGTCTTTTGTAGAAATTTCTATTTATCAAGATTGTTGACATAATGCTTATGCCGTAATTTCAGATTGGTGATTAAGGTAAACAGATGTAGCAAACGGCATCCAACAAAGACGATGGTAAGCTGCCTCTTTTAGGCAAAGCGGACAAAACTGCAAATCACGAACTGACCTCATGTTTTCGTGGAGACGATATTTGTATGATACGTGAACTTCTCGACCTGACGGGAGTGAAATCGACTGATTCTTGTAGTTGGGGGGTGTAATCGTAGCTGCAAACCGGTGTACAGAAGCTGCATGCAATTCATCCGCATCAATTCCAACCAATTCTGCCAATATGTCATATGTTTCGACCTTGGTTGGTCGAACTACATTATCAGGTTCAGTAAGTCGCTCCCGACATATCTCCACTACTGTAGTAAGGTTCGGATATAGGTTCAGTTCTGACAGACGAGCTAACAACGACAGTAAAGACTCGCCTGGTTGAAGCGGAGACCGGCATAACAATTGGCAAGACAACCTTCTCATCTACAAACCTTCTATGCTATATAGAAAACCCACCGAGTATTTCCACCCGATGGGTTTCTTTATCTATATCATCATTCTCATTATTTATGGTGACATTCTCATTATATGTGATAACCTACACTTAAATATCCAGATTCTGCACCTGCTTGGCATGCGTCTGGATAAACTTCCGCCGGGGAGCGACCACGCTGCCCATAAGCATATCAAAGGTCTTGTCCGCAGCGGCGGCATCTTCGATGGTGACCTGGAGGATGGTCCGGGTTTCGGGATTGAGGGTGGTTTCCCACAACTGCTCCGGGTTCATCTCGCCCAGGCCCTTGTAGCGTTGCAAGTTGACCGAGTCGGGCTTGCCGTTCAGTTTTTTGAGGTAGCGATCTTTTTCGTCCTCAGTGTAAACGTAGGTCACTTCTCTTTTGTGCTTGATCTGGTAGAGGGGGGGTTGGGCAATGAACAGGTGGCCGTGCTCGATCAACTCCTGCATGTAGCGAAAGAAGAAGGTCAGCAGCAAGGTGCGGATGTGGGCCCCGTCCACGTCGGCGTCGGTCATAATAATGATCCGGCCATAGCGCAGCCTGTCCAGATTAAACTCATCGCCCACGCCGGTGCCCAGGGCCGTAACCAGGGCCTTGACCTCGTTGTTGCCCAGAATCTTATCCAGGCGGGCCCGCTCGGTATTGAGGATTTTACCGCGTAGGGGCAGGATGGCCTGGAAGCGGCGGTCGCGCCCTTGCTTGGCGCTGCCGCCCGCGCTGTCACCCTCGACGATGTACAACTCAGAACTCTCCGGGTCACGGTTAGAACAGTCGGCCAGCTTGCCGGGCAGGGTGGAGCTTTCCAGGGCGCTCTTGCGCAGCACCAGTTCCCGGGCTTTTTTGGCCGCGGCCCGGGCCCGGGAGGAGGTCAAACACTTGGCGATGATGGCTTTGGCCTGGCGCGGATACTCCTCCAGAAAGGTGGAGAAGGTTTCGGCCACGACCGACTCCACAATGGTCTTGACCTCGGCGTTCATCAGCTTAACCTTGGTCTGGCTCTCGAATTGGGGATCGGGGTGCTTGATCGAAACAATAGCGGTCAGCCCCTCGCGGGTGTCTTCGCCGGAGAAGTTGTTTTCGTTATCTTTCAACAGGCCATTTTTGCGGGCGTAATCGTTGATGGTGCGGGTCAAGGCCCCCCGCAGACCGGTCAGGTGGGTGCCGCCATCGGGGGTGTGGATGGTGTTGGCAAAAGCGTAGATGCTCTCGGTGTAGGCGTCGGTATATTGAATGGCCACTTCCACCCCGACGTCATCGACCAATTTTTCGACGTAAACGGGATCGTGCAGGGACTGACGATTGCGGTTAAGGTGGCGCACAAAAGAGGTCACGCCCCCTTCAAAATAAAAAGTATATTCCCGTTCCTGGTCGGGACGTTCATCCTTAAAGGTAATGCGGATGCCCTTGGTCACAAAGGCCATTTCCCGGAAACGGGTCAGCAGCGTGTGCCAGTTGTAGCCCTCGACCTCTTTGAAAATCTCCGGGTCAAAGCGGAAGGATATCTTCGTGCCGGTTTTGTCGTCCTGGCCTGGGGGCAATTTGGCCACCGGCTCAACCGGTCCCTGGGGAATACCCCGCTCATACTTTTGCCGCCAGACCGCCCCATCGCGGGCCACTTCGGCCACCATCCACTCGCTGAGAGCATTCACCGCCGACACCCCGACGCCGTGCAAACCACCGGACACTTTATAACTGTCCCGGTCGAATTTGCCCCCGGCGTGGAGGGTGGTCATGACCAGTTGCAGCGTTGAAATCTTCTTTTGGGAGTGTTCGGCCACCGGAATGCCCCGTCCGTTGTCGGTGACCGAGACGCTGTTATCGGGATGAATAATCACCTGGATGTGGTCGCAATATCCGGCCAGGGCCTCGTCGATGGAGTTATCAACCACCTCGTAAATCAGGTGGTGCAGGGCTTTAACGTCGGTGCCCCCCACGTACATGCCGGGCCGGCGACGAACCGCTTCAAGTCCTTCTAAGACGGTAATACTATCGGCTGTATATTGGCTTGCGTCTGCATTGGCCATAGAATCAATGCCTCCAAAATCTGGTTCTGTAAAATCAAAGTAGCAGGTAAAAACTACCTGCTACTTGTTACTCGTGGTCACAAGTTAGCCGGTTTTTATTTCGTGTAAGGTTAACACTATTATACCACAGAACAGTGTATTTATCAAACCGGCCGGGCTGGTCTCTACAGGCCAGATACAATATGTTGTGTTCCTATAGCCAATAGACCCCTATATATTGTTATGGAGACCGGTAGGACTTTTGGCTGGAAGAACAGCTATCCCCTTGAACCGAGACAGTACAAGAGAGGATATAAGCCAGCCGATTACCAGATGTAACCGTTCAGTCAATGTCATTAAGTTAAGGAAGCCATTCCAGACCTGACAGGTTTCACATACCACTTTTCGGCGTAAATGCATCCCTGATCAGAACGAATCTGGCTCAAAATGACACCTTTGAAAACCTGTCAGGTCTTAACTTAACGACATTGACCGTTCAGTGAACCCGCCTCTAAGAAGTATGGGGTCGAGGCTGGTTTTTACGCGCCCAACGGGGGTGACATCGAACCCGCCTGTAGGTATGGGGTCGAGGCTTCAGCCGGTCGTTGACCAGGTGGTCCAATTTTTTTTATTTCTTTTGCTTCTTACCCTGCGGTAACTTGGGCAGGGCCAGGGAGGGTTTGGGGCCAAAATCGGGCAGGTGCGGTGGATTTTCCTCCATCAGTTTTAAGATCTCTTTAATCCCCCGCTCCAACTGGGTATCTTTACCTTTGGCGTAATCTTGCGGTTTGATCTCGACCTCGATGTCCGGGGCGGTGCCGTAATTTTCGACGGCCCAGCCCACGTCCTCAAACCAGTAGGAAAATTCCGGCTGGGTAGTGGTGGTGCCGTCTACCAGGGAGTGACGGGGCCAGATGCCAATCACCCCGCCCCAGGTGCGCTTGCCGATGAGCGGTCCCAGGTCCATGATCTTAAAGGCGTGGCAAAAGATGTCGCCATCGGAGCCGGCGGACTCGTTGGTCAGGGCCACCATAGGGCCCAGGACAGAATGGAAGGGATAGGGCATGGCCTGGCCATAACGGGGCTGGTCATAGCCGATGCGGCGGCGGGCCAGCTTTTCCAGCAGCAATTGGGACACATTGCCCCCGCCGTTAAAGCGCACGTCGACAATCAAGCCTTCTCGCTCAGACTCGGCCAGGTAGTAACGGTGAAATTCGGCGTAGCCAAAAGGCCCCATATCGGGCACGTGTACGTAACCCACCCGGCCTTCCGTGGCCTCATGCACCCGGCGGCGGTTATTTTCCACCCAGGCCCGGTAGCGAGCCCGGGTTTCGTTCCGGAGCGTTTTGACCAACACGTTACGGACCTGGTTGTTTGCTGCCGCCTGGGATTCATTCGTTTCCTGGCCGTTCGTCGCTTCTGGCGGGGCGGACTGGCCGGTATCAGCCGAATTAGCGGCCAGGGTAAGCTGAACTTCGATCCCGGCCCGGTTGACCAATAATTGCTGGGGCGAAACTTGTTTGCTCAAACGTTGTCCATCAATGGCCAGCAGCACGTCACCGATCTGCACATTAACCCCCAGCCGATTCAGGGGTGAGTCGAACGGCTCTAACCAGGCATCTCCCTGCACGATGTTCGTCACCCGGTAACCATCCGTTTCGGCATCGTACTCAAAGTCGGCCCCCAAGAAGCCCTGCCGGTACCGGGGCGTGGGGCGATAATCACCGCCAAATTCGTAGGCATGGGAGGTTCCCAGTTCACCTTGCATCTCCCACATCAAATCCGAAAACTCGGAACGGGTGGTGACCCGGTCGATCAAAGGATAGTAACGCTCGTAAACCTGCTGCCAATCCACCTGGGCCATGTCCTCCGTCCAGAAATGGTCCCGCTGCAAACGCCAGGCTTCACGAAACATCTGGCGCCACTCATCCGGTGGATTGACGGCCACCCTGGCCCGGCTCAGGTCGATCCAGCCACTCTTTTTGGTATGACCGGTGGCGCTATTATCTGGCTTCTCTCCGGCCTTGATGACCCGTAAATTTTTACCGGAACGGTAAATAAAGTAATTTCTATCACGAGAGACATCAAAACTGTTGATCCCGTTAACAATGAACTCCTTTTTGCGCTCGACCAGGTCGTACATTTCCATCGCGCCCTTGCCGACCTCGTCCTTGTTGCGCCAATTGTTGCCTAAATGACCTTCGATGGGGAATGAGGTAAAGAGTACTTTGTCTTTAATGCCTCTAACTTGGTGGTAGCGTCCTTCGGGCACGGGAAAAGCGGCCACCCGAGACTGGATGCCAGCCAAATCAATTTGAATCGGCTCTGTTTTTTCCGCTTCTTTTTCTTTCCCTTCATCCTTGGTTTGGCCATCTTTGGCTGTGGCTGGCTCGTTCTTTTCTTGTTGATTGTTCTCGTCTTTTTTCTCTTTGGCTGCTTCACCCGGCAGGGGGATGAAGGGGTTGGGCAAATCCTTGCGCAGTGTGACCAGGTAGGGCCGGCCCCCACGGGGGAAATTCAAATCAAAGTAGTGGGTATCATGCACCGGGTCAAAATCTCGGTAGGAGATGAAGTAGACATATTTACCGGTCGGGTCAAAACTGGGGCCAAAGTCGCTCATCGTGTTGGGAGGCGTCACAAAATGGGTCGCGCCGGTTTCGACGTGACATAATTTAATGGCCGCCGTATAGAGAGAAGTTCTGAGACTATAGGCCACCCACTGGCCGTCCGGCGACCAGTCGGCCCCGGCAATGCGGCCATAGGTGCTTTTGTCCAGTATCTTGAGCGCTTTGCTCTCTAAATCAACGTAAATAAGTTCATACCGGTGATTAGCCAGAATCAGGGCATCCTTTTTCGGCGATACCGCCAGAAAAATGGGACGGCCTATATCCAATCCTTCTAAACGTTCCACGGACCCATTGGGAGGCGCCTGGGAGAGATCGGTGTGGATTTCAAGGGTTTCCTCGCCGGTGGCATCACTGACCATCACCAGTCGCTGGCCATCATTGAGCCACTCCACCAGCCGATAGCGCACATTCTGTGGCTGGCCGTATTGAATGGCTGCTCCTTCCCAATTTGACATGGCAAAAGCTTTGCCCCGGCTGGTAACAGCCACGCTGTGTCCCTGGGGATGAAGCGTGTAATAATCAAGATACGAGGCGGCCTTCACAAATTTGCGATTGCGCTGGACGCGAGGGCTATGCAACTGAATCTCGATTTTGGGGGGAAGCTCAACGCCGTCTGCCTTGGCCGGGTCAAAAATATAGAGATCAGCTCCGCTCTGATAGACAATGCGCCGCCCGTCGGTGGCCGGGTTGCGGACGTAGTAATCCTGGTGGTGAGTTTGACGTTGAATCTTTTTGCCGGTCAGAGTACAGGCATAGATATTACCAATCCCCTCGTGGTCCGATAAGAAATAAATCCGGTCGCCGATCCACATCGGGTTGGCCATGTTGCCCTTTAACTTTTTCAGCAACGGCCTAAAGCGTCCCTCACCCTGCCGGTCGATCCAGATATCACCGGTTCTGCCGCCGCGATACCGTTTCCAGTTGGCCAGGTCATTGACCCGCCGTCCAATCACCATCCCGGCCTCGGGGCCGAATGAAATAGAGCGAGCCGGACCACAGGGCATAGGTTGTGGTTGCGCGCCGGGTTCGGTGGGATCAATGGTATAAAGTGGAGTCAGACGCTGAAACGGTTGCCCGGTATCACTGGCAAATACAATCTGGCCGTCCGGTGTCCAGCCCAGCACGGTTGTATAACTACCCAGATAAGTCAGGCGGGTGGCCGGGCCACCAGAGGCCGGCATCACGTACACTTCAGTTTCGCCGTCTTCACGACCAACAAAAGCCAGCCATTGACCGTCGGGCGAAAAGGCCGGGTGAGAGACCATACCCAAATTCGCGGTGAGCCGTCGGGCCACCCCACCCTGCCCTGACACGGTCCATAAATCATCTTCACACCCAAAAACAACGTTATCTTTATAGATCGTTGGATAACGATAGTAACCTTCTGCTGTCATTGTTTATCCTCTGGAAAAAATTTTGGTTTTTCTGTCAGTGGCATGTTGTTCCGTGTGGCCACAATCTCGGCCACGATGCTCAGGGCGATTTCGGCCGGCGTACGCCCGCCAATGTTCAGGCCAATGGGGGCGTGTAACCGGTTCAGGTGTTCCGGGGCCAACCCCTCGGCCCGCAGGCGCTTGATCCGTTTGGCGTGAGTCCTGGAGCTGCCCAGGGCCCCTACGTACCGGGCCGGGCTGGGCAGAGCCATCATCAAGGCCGGGTCGTCCAGCTTGGGATCATGCGTCACCACCACCACGCTGGTTTCGCTGGTGAGACCAATTTCTGATAGAGCTTCATCAGGCCACTTATGAACTATATGGTCTACGTGGGGAAATCTTTCGGGGGTAGCGAAAGCGGTACGGGGGTCAACCAGATAGGTACAGAAACCAAGAAGTTTGGCAAAGTGAATCACCTGGATGGCAATATGCACCCCGCCAACGATAATCAGCCGTGGGGCCGGTTGGTGCACATCAAAAAAAACATCCACCCCCTCCTGGCTCTCCTCTTCTCCGCTGGGCAGCGAGGCGGCATAGCGGCCAACGGTCGAGGCACGCTGCTGGAAAGCCATTTCCCCCTTTGGGGGGCCAGGAGGGATGGCGGCATAGTGGCGAATGGTCGAGGCACGTTGTTGGAGCAGGTCATAGGCGTCACCCAGAATTTGATCGCGCCAGGCTGTTTCCAGCAGCGGTCCGACCGGCTCACCCCGGACAGGGATAACGGCCTTGCTGCCCAGTAAATCGTCAGGGCCACGCACAATCGTAGCCAGCGTGACGGCTTGATCTTGGTTGATGGCATACTTTAAGGGAGAGAACCGTTCTACAAAGATTTCAATGGTACCGCCACAGGCCAGGCCGACTTCCCAGGCCGTTTCGTCGACCACCCCAAAATGTAACAACTTGGGTCGCCCGGTTTTGAGCACCTGCCTTGCCTCTTCAATCACGGCTCCTTCGACACAGCCCCCACTGACAGAACCGATCATTTCCCCTTTTTGATTAATGGCCATCTTGGCCCCGGCAGCCCGGGGCGAGGACCCCCAGGTTTGGATCACCGTAGCCACGGCAATGTTTTCACCCCGGCCTTGCCACGCTTCAAGCTCTGGTAAGATTTCTTTCATCGTTCAAGTCACCGACTATTATTATTTGAGATTGTAATTATAATTATTCTTTAAATAAAGCCAAGCAGTTCAGGTGGGTGCGTTTCAGTTTTGGGGCGAGTTATGATATTGACAATTCACAATTGGTTTTTTTTCGGGGGGCAGGGCGAAGACCTGTATCAATTCAGGCTTTCTGGCCATCCGGTTTCTCTAATTCAGCCAGAACTTCTTCTCGCAACTCGCGCCGGAGTACTTTACCGGCCAGCGACTTGGGCAGACGATCCCGGAAGACAACCAGGCGCGGTTGTTTGTATTGAGCCAATCGCTCCCGGCAAAAAGCGCGAACTTCGGCTGCTGTGGCCGTTTGGCCGGGCTTGAGGGTAAGGTAAGCGGCGATCTTTTCGCCACGCATGCCATCGGGAATGCCAATGACTGCGGCTTCTAAAACTTTGGGGTGCTGGTACAGAACCTCCTCCACCTCACGTGGATAGACGTTGTAACCGGCGCTGAGAATCATGTCTTTCTTGCGATCGACAATGTAAAAATAACCGTCTTCGTCCATACGAGCCAGGTCACCGGTGCGTAGCCAGCCATCGATCAGCGTGTTAGCCGTTTCTTCGGGCGCGTTCCAATAGCCCCGCATCACCTGGGGACCCTTGATCATCAGTTCGCCCACCTGGCCAGCCCCAAGCGTTTTGGTGTGATCCTTAACCTCGACAATTTTGGCATCCGTGCCGATAATGGGCAAGCCGATGCTGCCAAATTTGCGCTGACCTTTCATAGGGTTCACATGGGTCACCGAAGAAGCCTCGGTCATGCCGTAGGCTTCGGCAATACGTGCCCCGGTGCGGGCTTCAAATTTCTCCATCACGTCCACCGGCAGGGGGGCCGCCCCGCTGAAAACGGCCTTAATCGAGGTTAGATCAACTTTATCAATGGCCCGGTAATTATTCAGGGCCACGAATAGGGAAGGGATACCGGTGAAAAAGGTCGGCCGCTCGGTGGCTATGGCCTCGACGATTACTTTGATATCAGGCTGAGGGATAAGCACCAGGCTGGCGGCCAGATAGACGGCCATATTCATCAGCCCATTCATGCCGTAGACGTGGAAAAAGGGCATAATAGCCAGGGCCACGTCTTCAGTTTCCTGATGCTCAAATAGGAGGAAGGAGCGAATCTGAGTCAGGCTGGCCATTAGATTACGATGGCTCAGCATCGCCCCCTTGGGCAGGCCGGTGGTGCCCCCCGTATATTGTAAACAGGCCAGGTCTTCGGGCTTCAGGTCGACCACGGGAGGAAGGTTGCGCTGACGATCGATCAGCTTTTTAAAGGGATGAACGGTATCGTTGTATTTTACATCGACCCATTTACCCTGGCGACGAAGTTCCAGCGGGATTAACGTCCGTTTGAGCAGGGGCATATAATCCTGAACGCGGGAAAGAATGACCTGCTTAATGGGTAGTTTTTGCTTAACGGCTTCAATGCGGGGCCAGAACAGATCCAGACTGATGACGGTTTCCGCACCGGAGTCGCCCCACTGATGCTCAAGCTCGCGCTCCACGTAAAGAGGATTGGTCATCACCGTTACGGCCCCCAGCGAAAGCGTGGCATAATAGGCAATCAGGGTTTGGGGGCAATTAGGCATCATAATCGCCACCCGGTCACCTTTACGGACACCCAGTTCGTGCAGGCCGGCCGCCAGTTTATCAACTTCTCGTTTTAATTGACCGTAATTCAAGCGGGCGCCCATGAAGACAGTGGCCGTCTGGCCGGCATAGTTGTCGGCGGCCTTTCTCAGCAAATCGGGGATGGTCAGGGAAGGGATGATCAGTTTATCGGGGACTTCCTCATCGTAAAATTTTAACCAGGGCTTTGACATAGGCATCGTTTTTTAAGCTAGTAGAGATCCAAATTCTGAAAAATGCCATCCTCCGACAACAAGCAGCTTCCGTACAGGAGGCTCAGGCCGCTAGATTTGTCGAAGGGTAAAAATTTCGATCTATTGAGTTATTAAGCATTACCGTATTTATTATATCTGGTATTATCTTATAATACAATCTATTAAATTTCAATCCTCCTTTTTTCCTGTTAAATTCAACGTGTTACGTGTTGCGTGTTACGTGACTGCCTAAGAGGCCAATGAATAAAAAATCTGTGTAATCTGCGAAATCTGCGGATAAAAACCATTTCAGTGGGTAGCCTGAGTAGTTACAAATTTTAATTGCACAGATCGAATTTCTTTAGTACAATTGAGTACAGTTCTCCATTTTTTGGACAGCAGCCCCGACTGACCCTAAAAAGAATACCGCCTCATCCACCTGCTCACACCGTCCTTGATCCACCGACCTGGTCACGTTCTCGAACATTGTTATATAGACGTTGCCGGAGATTCCTCGTCGTTCCGCTCCTCGGAATGACATGAGGGTAGGCAGTTACGTTATTAATTTATCTTTAATCACTGAGGAACATAATTTGATGATAACCCTGAGCCAACTGCTGCAGAGGACCCGAGAAAATTTGCTCATCCTGGAAGAAAGAGAAGCAAAGTATGGGGGCGACACTCCGCTTGAACTGCTCAACCAAATCAGCGACCACCAGGCGGCCATTGAGTTAATTGAGCAGGCCCTTTCCACCGAACTGACCAAAACCGGGTTAAATGAATTAAGGGAATTGCTCAGGCCCTTGCTGGTGGCCAGCAATATTGAGCAGGTTGATTTGGACAAACTTGAATTAGAAACACCGCCCCTGCCCTTTGAACCTGAAACCATTCTTATCCCGGCCGGTCCATTTTTGATGGGCAGCCGGCCAGGTCAAGGTATACCGGTTGAGGAGACGGACCAGTATGAAATCAAGCTGCCGGCTTATCGTATCGGCAAATACCCGGTCACCAATGGCCAGTATGCGGAATTTATTAAGCGCGAATCAAGGCGAGAATATGTCCCCAAACGAGCCGGCTGGTTTCTTGGCGAACCCCCGTCGGCTAAACTTGATCACCCGGTCGTTGGCATCAGTTGGCATGATGCCCTGGCTTACTGCGGCTGGTTGAGCCGGGAAACAGGTCGCCTCTATCGTTTACCGACCGAAGCCGAGTGGGAGAAAGCGGCCAGGGGTACGGATGGCCGTTTTTACCCCTGGGGTAACGAATGGGTGGCCGAAACCTGTAATACAGGCAGCAGTGATACCACCCCTGTCACTGCCTATCCCGCAGGAATCAGCCCTTACGGCTGTTACGATATGGCCGGCAATGTCCAGGAATGGACCAGCACCCTCTGGGGCAGCGACGAGCATAAGAATAAGTTTTCCAATCCTTACCGGGCTGACGATGGTCGCGAAGACCTGGAGGCCGACCAATACCTGTACCAGGTATACCGGGTGCATCGAGGCGGGGCCTTTAACGATGCGCCGGTTTGGTTAAGGTGTAGTGCCCGTGGTCGCTCTGATTCTGATCATACCACTGAAGTCAACTGGCGCGGTTTTCGCGTAGTCTTGGAGATTTAAATCAGGAAGGTAATCGAACGTGAAATTCGACTTTACAGCAATAGCCCCCCAGGCAAAAAAGAAAACCTGGCAAGAAACCATCATCGACCGGGTCAAAGAGGGCAAAGTCATCCCGATTGTCGGCAATGTGTTTACCGATGAACTCGCCTTCAGCAGCCACGAGGCTTTGGTTGCGGGCTGGGCCAGTTACATTCAGTATCCTATGCCTGATCAACACCACCTCTTACCCCGGATGGCTCAATATGAGAGTATCAGCAAAACCGATGAGGGTCAGATCAGCGATGTGGTCCAGATCAAGGAAAAATATTTGAAATATCTAAAAGCGGCCTTGTCTTTTATGGCCCAGCAAGACCCTAACGTTTCTGTTAGCAAACGGACCGAATTAGAGTACCAGGTCGGTGAGCTAAGCGTCTCTGATATGGCCAGGCGTTTGAATTACCCCAGCCTTGATTCATGGCAGGCCAATCCACTCCTGCTTCTGGCTGCCTTTCCCCTGCCGGTTTATTTAACTACCAGTTATCACAATTTTTTGGCCGTGGCTCTGGAGAAGGCCCGCAAAAAACCACGTCTTGAAATTTGCCGCTGGCACGATGGCCTGCGCAGTATCCCTTCTGTCTTTGAGCGTGATAAAGACTACGAGCCCACGCCGGAAGAGCCGTTGGTTTATCATTTATACGGCCTTGACCAACATCCCGAATCGCTGGTGTTGACCGAAGATGATCACCTGGATTTCCTGGCTAATATCTCAAAGGATACGGGGGCAATTCATCCCCGCGTCAGACGGGCCCTGACAGAATCCTCATTGGTTTTGTTAGGCTATAGCCTGGCCGATTGGGACTTTAAAGTTCTATTTCGGGGCGTGATCAAACCCAGACCCCAGAGTTTATGGAAGACGAGTGTGGCCATTCAACTGGAAGAGAACGCCATGGAAAGGGAGTACGTAAAAAAATATTTGCGCCAGGTTAAATTTGAAGTTGTCTGGAACGACGCGCCTGGCTTCATCCAGGAACTGTACCAAAACTACACGGAATAGCACCTGCCCTATGGGATAGTAATTAACAATGAGTAAGCGGCTCCCCCCTTTGGGGGGCTGGGGGGGCGTTATGAGCAATGAACAATCCTTCTTCACAAGTAGGGGAGAGGTAAAGTATGACTGATATCAACGATAATCCTTACGTGGGGCCACGCACCTTCACCAGGCAAGACAGCCACCGTTTCTTTGGCCGGGATCGTGAAGCCAGAGACCTGCTCTCCTTGGTTATTTCCGAGCGGCTGGTTTTGTTTTATGCCCAATCGGGGGCCGGCAAAAGTTCGCTCATCAACACCCGGCTGATTCCACAATTACAAGAATCGAGCTTCGTGGTGCTCCCTACAGGCCGGGTGAGTGGTGAATTACCGGAGGGTATCAGTACCGTCGACAATATCTTTATTTTTAATCTCTTACTCAGCCTGGACCAGAGTGAGGGTAACCCCGGTCGCTTCGCCGACATGACCTTGACCGATTTTTTGAGCAAACTGGCTACGCCTGATGGAGAGTACTATTATTACGACAACACGATTGCCGAGGCACACATTGGCCATGATGAGGCCCAACCGCCTCACGTTTTAATCATCGACCAATTTGAAGAGATTATCACCACCCACCTGACTCACTGGCAAGAGCGAGAGGATTTTTTCCGCCAACTGGACCAGGCCCTGGCCGATGATGCCCTGTTGTGGGTGGTGTTGACCTTGCGGGAAGATTATGTCGCCGCCCTGGACCCCTATGCCCCTCTTATGCAGGGCAAATTGCGGGCCCGCTTTTACATGCAGCGTATGGGCCAGGAAGCTGCTCTGGAAGCGATCCAAAAGCCGGCCGAACAGGGTGGTCGTCCTTTTGCCCCAACTGTAGCCGAAACCCTGGTTGATAATCTACGCCAAATCCGCATTCACGGCCAGACCAAAACGCAGCCCGGCCAATTTATCGAACCGGTCCAGTTGCAGGTGGTTTGTTATCAGCTCTGGGAAAACTTAAAAGATCATCCCCTGACCGAAATCACCGCCCGGGATTTACAGGAATTGGGCGATGTTGACGCCACCCTGGCCCAATTTTACGAGCAGGCCATTGCCAGGGTGATCGAACAGACCCGGGAGTCGGAACGTCATATCCGTAACTGGTTTGACAAACAGTTAATTACTGAAGCCAGCACGCGGGGAATTGTTTACCAGGGTACCAGGAAGACAGGTGGCCTGAGCAACAAAACCGTTGAATTATTGGCCAATCAGTTTCTCCTACGGGCGCAAATTAGAGCCGGGGGAGTGTGGTACGAGCTGACCCATGACCGTTTCATTGGCCCCATTCAAAGATCGAATGCAGCCTGGCGCGACGCTTTGCTGAAGAAGTGGGGCGGGATTGCCTCTGGTGTGGCCATGATTATTATTTTGCTGTTATTTGTGACAACAGCTTGGCAAACCAGCAGAGTCTCTGAGATTCAACAAGTAGAAATGGCCGCAGCAGAGATCATTGCGGCCAGTACCGCCCAGATCGAGGCAACCAGTACCGCTGCGGCCCTCAGGGCGCGCGTGCGTCCCCTCAAGCCAGGCTTGAGTATCAGTGGGTTAGGGGCCAGAGGGGCGGGTACGTTGGGTTACTTTGTGGTGGATGAGGCCGATCAGGTTTATATCCTCAGCGTGGCCGAGGTGTTAGGCCGGACCGCGACGGAAGTGACAGACGAAACTGGGGTGGCCAGAACCGTGCAGGCGGATGTTGTGCTGCAACCCGGTCCTCTGGATGGAGGAAACGAGTTCGAAGACGTTGTTGGTCAGGTGGCGCAAGTGCTGCCCCAGGAGGGGACCATTCCGGCGGCCAATCTGACCGCTCTGGCCCGGTTGGAATCGGATATTCAGTTCGAAGCTGTCATCCCTGACCTCGGGCCTGTGCAGGGTGTTCGCTCCCCAGCAGTGGGCATGGCCGTCCGTAAGTTTGGCCGTTCGACGGGGTTGACTACCGGCGAAATCACAGCGGTGGGTCAAACAATCGAAATTGGTGGTGACAGCTCAGATGCAGTCCAACTTCAGGTCAATATCAAACAGATTCAAGACGCTGTTCGTGCTTCCCTGGGGGCCGCGGATAGTGATGTTGGCGCCCTGGTGGTCGATGAGGAGGGATTTGCCGTTGGGGTTTTGGTTGACGTGATCGAGGAAGAAGCGATTCTGGCCCCGATTGAGGCCGTGTTGGACAGTCTCGATGTCCAACTCCTGTTGCCTGAGTCTACGGAAGAACCAACGCCTGAGATGCCTGAAGTGGTGGCAGATGGTAAAAATTCTTATATCTACGGTCTGTACGGTCGAGGTGGAGAATATTTGATGATCGTAGAGGGGGAGGCCAGGGGTTGGGTAGTGGTGGCTGAGGCCATTGGGGCCGACCCTGCCGATGAGCGTGGCAGCGATTACGCTGCCCTGGCCAACCAGGGGCTGGGAGTCATTGTGGTTTTAGTGCACGCCTTTGGCTCCGACGGTACATTGCCGCCGGCCGGCCAATGTACAAATTTCGCTCAGCGAGCGGCAAACTTTGTAAAAAACTCGCCCGGGGCCCACATCTGGGTCATTGGCAATGAGATGAATCGGGAGCGAAACTGGCCGCACCCGCCTGGCAGCGAGGAAGGCGAGCTGATTACCCCGCGTCATTATGCCCAATGTTATCGCCTGGTACGAGAGGCGATAAAAGACGTGCCGGAGCACGAGGAAGACCGGGTGATTGTGGGGGCCATATCGCCCTGGAGCGCCCAGGCTTCTTACGAGGCTGATCCCGAAGGCAAATATCCGGCCAATAAAGTATCGGGCGCGCCGGAAGAATACCCCTATGATAGCTTCTTTGGCGATTGGAACCTGTACTTACGGGATGTGCTGCGGGCCATTGGACCGGAGAATTGTGACGGGATTGCTATTCACGCCTATACGCACGGTCCTGATCCCGATTTGATCTTCAGCGAACAGAAAATGGGACCGCCTTTTGAGCAGTATAATTACAATTTTCGCACCTATCGCGATCAGGTGAATGCTATTCCACCGGATTTCCGCCACCTGCCGGTTTATCTGACCGAAATGAATCAGGACGATGCCTGGGAAAACGCCAATAAGGGCTGGGTCAAAAATGCTTACAAAGAAATCAACGATTGGAACCAGGCCGGCAAGCAGCAAATCCGGGCCGCTATCTTGTATGGCTGGGATGTTGAAGACAAATGGCGTATTGAGGATAAAGATGAGGTTCAGGCAGATTTTAGTGAGGCGATTGCTATGAACTTCACGGTCAGTACGGCTGTCGTCGAGGCCGCACCAACAATACCTGTGGCCACGGCGGTCCAGGTTGAGGAAACGACCCCCATTGAAATTTATGACGTAAGCACAGAACTGGCCACCAATCCATCGGCCCAATATCCTCCCCGGGAAACTTCAGACATTCGCCGCATTATTTTGCATCATACAGCCACCCCCTCCAATGTATCTGTCGAACGGATTGCCAACTACCAGGTCAGTAGTCGTGGCCTACCCGGCATTGCTTATCATTACTGTGTGACGGCTGAAGGGTTCATCTATCAAACCCAACCCCTGACCGTCATCTCGAGACAGGCCGACGACCATAGTGGTGACAATAGTATTGAGATTTGCCTGATTGGTAACTTTACCGAGAACCCCCCTCCCCAACCACAACTGGATGCCACCGCTTCACTGCTGGCTTACTTGGTCACTAAGTTTGATTTAAGCACCGACCAAATTTTTGGGTATCGGGAGATTGGAGCTACGGCCAGCCCTGGTGATACCTGGCCCGATTGGAAATGGTCCCTCTTGGCCAAAGTCAACTTTCTACTAACCGGCGAAGTTCCGCCCACGCCTACCCCCACCCTAACCCCAACGGCTATCCCCACCTCGTCACCGACCCCTCCGGCTACGGCCACCGCCAATCCAACGGCCAGGCCAACCTTAACTCCGACCCCAACCCTGACCCCGACCCCGACCCTTACGCCTGGGACGCTTTCCTCGCTCCAAATCGTTTTTGCTTCGAACCGCTCAACCTTAGGCTTGGGTGAATTTGATCTGTATGCCATGCAGGGCGATGGGAGCGAGGTGGCTCAATTGATCCGTGGCCTGGCGGTGGACCCTGATTCGCCCGGCCTCAGTTATTCGCCGGCCAGTGATACGATTGTCTTTACCACGAAAGCCCCTGATAGCCGGCGTTTACTTTACGCCATCAAAGTCGACGGAACCGGCGGACGTGCGCTTGACGGCTGCCGGCCAGAGCAGTACGATAATTGGCAGCCCGCGATTTCTCCTGATGGCAGCCGGGTAGCCTTTGTCTCTAACTGTGAGGGACAGATTGAGATTTACACCATGAATATGGATGGTTCTGACTTACAACGTCTGACCGAGGAGCCGTCCGAAGACTTTATGCCGGCCTGGTCTCCTGACGGAGAGCGGATCGTCTTTGCTTCCAAACGTCGCACAGACAAGCAGCTTGAGTTGTGGCTGATGGACAGTGACGGCAGCAACCCTGAACAACTAACGACCAACAACGCCGGGGATGACGCTCATCCGGCCTGGTCGCCTGATGGGCAAACCATCGCTTTTAGCCGTCAGCGTGGCAACCAGGTCAATATTTATGTGCTAGACCTTGACGACCCGGAGAAACCACGCCCCTTAACCAGCCCTCCCTTTAACGACAATTTCCCAAGCTGGTCCCCTGACGGTAACTGGCTGGCTTTCTCTCGTTACCTGACCAACAACGAGATTTTTGTGGTAGATGTTGCGGGCGAGGAACTGATTCAACTGACTGACTATGAGGCGATTGATTTTTATCCTATCTGGATAGGCGAGGAGTGATCTGCGAACACTAAATCTGAATTTTTAGAAATGCTTTGAGAGAACACTGTCTTATGTTAACCCTCAAACAGGTGCTGCAAAAAACCCGCGAAAACTTGCTGATCCTGCAAGAAAGAGAAGCCAAATATGGGGGAGATGCCCCGCTTGAACTGCTCAACCAGATCAACGATCACGAAACAGCCATCGAGTTCATTGAGCAGGCCCTGTCTACTGAATTGACCGAAACAGGCCTGAATGAATTAAAGGAAGCCCTAAGGTCCTTACTGGTGGCCAGCAATGTGGAGCAGATCGACCTGGAGGAGTTGAAGCCTGAAATTCCTCCTTTACCTTTTGAGTCTGAAACCATTTTAATTCCTGCCGGCTCATTTTTGATGGGTAGCCAACCTGGGCCGGGCATACCGGACTATGAAACACCCCAGCATGAAGTCAACTTACCTGATTACTATATCGGCAAATACCCGGTGACCAATGAGCAATATGCAGAGTTCATCAGGCAAACCAACCACCGTCCCCCCAAAAAAGTAGGCTGGTTGGGCAAAAGACCCTCCAAAAATAAACTCGATCACCCCGTGGTGGGGGTCAGTTGGTACGATGCTCTGGCCTATTGCCAGTGGTTGAGCGAGCAAACCGGTCGGGCTTATCGTTTACCCACCGAGGCTGAGTGGGAAAAGGCGGCCAGAGGGACGGACGGTCGTATTTACCCCTGGGGCAACGAGTGGGATGCCGGCCGCTGTAACTGTGGCCATTCCAAGACCATGCCGGTTACGGCGCATCCAACCGGTCAAAGTCCCTATGGTTGCTGCGATATGGTGGGTAATGTGTGGGAATGGACCGGCACGCTCTGGGGACCGGATTGGCAGCAAAGTGACTTTGGCTACCCCTACCGGCCCGACGATGGTCGTGAAGACCTGGACGGAGCCGACCAGGCGATCCATCGCCTGTTTCGCGGGGGGGATTTTGACGATGAGCCAACTGAGTTGAGATGCAGCGCCCGGCGTTGGTATGCTCCCGATAATGTAGATAAGGCGCGCGGATTTCGAGTAGTGTTAGCCCTTGTCTGGAAGTGATTTCGTATTTCTGGGCAGCTATTAGTGATTAAATGTTAGTCTTGGAGTAAAACAACAATGAGTAGAAGACGTTCAACGCGTCGTGATGAGCTTGATTGGCATACGCTGATCCGACGTATCAAAGCAGGCAAATGTACACCCATTATCAGTTACCAGGTCAGTAGCCACCACTTTACCGAGCAAGACCAGGTGGTGCAAACCTGGGCCGAGGAGATCAGTTATCCGATGCCTGACACTGACAGTCTGCCCCGGGTGGCTCAATATGCCATGACTACCGGTCCTGATGCTCTCTCGGCCAAAGAAGATTACCTCGATTTTTTGAAGGAGCGACTACTCGACAAGGCCAGAGCCGAACAACGATCCGAGCAAAGGGCCTTCCTTGAGACGCTGGGGGATGAATTATATGACCTGACCTTCTCTGAAGTGGCCAACCGTCTGGGCTACCCCAGGTACGAAGATGAGTTGGAAAATCCGCTGCGTATCCTGGCCGAATTACCCCTGCCTATTTACATCACCACCAACTATTGCACCTTTATGGAAAATGCGCTCAAGGCCGCCGGTAAGGAACCACGCACCGAAATTTGCTACTGGCATGAAGATTTGGAGGATGATGCCTCCTCTGTTTTTGAAGAGGACCCGGATTATCAACCCAATGAGGAAGAGCCGCTGGTCTACCACATCCACGGTCTCGACGCTTACCCCTCTTCCCTGATCTTAGCCGAAGATGATTACCTGGATTTTTTGGTCAGAGTCTCTCAGGATACTGAGGCTATTCCCAGACGTGTGGCCCAGGCTCTGGCCGACTCCTCGCTGATGCTATTAGGATTCCGCCTGCGGGATTGGGACTTTCGCGTCATCCTGCGCGGCTTGATTAACCCCAGACGGGCCAGTCGCCGCTTGTTGAGTGTATCGATCCAACTGGCGCCAGAGTTCGAAGAAACAGAAGACATCAGTACCGTCAAAAGTTACTTGAAGCAATATTTTGAAAACCTCAACTTTGAAATCTATTGGGGGGACACCCAGAGCTTTATCCAGGAACTGTGGGAGCAGTGGGAGAGTTCATAATGACAAACAGCGTCAACCCTTATGTTGGTCCTCGTACCTTTGAGGAAGAAGACGGCCGCTTTTTCTTTGGCCGGGAGCGGGAAGCCAGAGAACTGCTCTCGCTGGTTATTGCTGAGCCATTAGTTTTATTCTATGCCCAATCCGGAGCGGGCAAGAGTTCTCTCATCAACACCCGTCTGGTGCCCGGCTTACGGCAGGAGAAATTTGACATTCTGCCTATTGGCCGGGTCAGCGGCAATTTACCGGCCGGCGTAGCCGAGGTTGACAACATTTTTGTCTTCAACCTCTTGCTCAACCTGGACCAACAGCAGACAGAAGTAGGGCGTTTAACCCACACCACCCTGACCGACTACTTTCACAGTATTAAGTCAGAGCCAGGTCCCATGGACTTGCGTGACGAAGATTATTATGAAGAAATGGGACGGGTCCTTATTATCGACCAGTTTGAGGAAATTGTGACCACCCATATGGATCGCTGGCAGGAGCGGGCAGGTTTTTTCCGACAACTGCACCAGGCCATCAAAGATGATCCCTTGCTGTGGGTGGTGCTGACCTTGAGGGAGGATTATGTGGCCGCTCTGGATCCCTACGCCCGGTTATTACCGGGTAAATTGCGGGCCCGCTTCTACATGCAGCGCATGGACTACCGGGCCGCTCTGGAAGCCATTCAGCAGCCGGCCGAACTGGCCGGTCGTCCTTTCACCCCGGAGGCAGCCCGGACATTGGTAGATAACTTGCGCCAGATCCGGGTCCATGGGCAGGCTGAGCCCCAACTTGGCCAGTTCGTGGAACCGGTCCAGTTGCAGGTGGTTTGTTATCAGTTGTGGGAGAACTTAAAAGAGCGACCCGCCGGCCAAATCACCGAGCAAGATTTGCGGGAGGCCGGCGATGTTGATACCGCCCTGGCCCAGTTTTACGAACATGCCCTGCAAAAGACCCTGCAACAAAACGATGTCTCTGAGATTGATTTGCGCAACTGGTTTGACCAACAATTGATTACCGAAGCCGGTACGCGGGGGACAGTTTACCAGGGGCGGGAGCATACCGCTGGCTTGCCGAACCCGGCGGTTCAGGGCCTGGTGGACCAGTTTCTGCTGCGGGCTGAAATTAGAGCGGGCGGCACATGGTATGAGTTGATCCACGATCGTTTTATCGAGCCCATTTTTCAGGCCAACCAGGCCTGGCGTTTGAAACAACCCCTCATTCAGGTGGCCCAGGGCTGGGCAGACTCTGGCCGGAGTGAAAGCCACTTGCTTGAGGGACAGCAACTGGCGGAGGCGTTAGCCACCAACTGGCGGGGCCTGGGACCGCTAGTGGCCGACTTTTTAGAGGCCAGCCAAATGGCCCAGGCTGCCAAAGATGAAGCCCTTCGTGCAGAAAAAGAAGCCCAACGACAACGTGAGTTGGAACAAGCCCGGGCCTTAGCCGAGGAACAGAGGAAACGGGCTGAAGAGCAAGCCAGGGCCAGAAAGCGGCTGCGGTGGTTGGTGGTGGGGTTAGTGATTATATTCCTGGTAGCAGTAGGGGCAGCCATAGGGGCATTCGATCAACGCCAGATGGCCATAGAACAACAGCAGGCGGCTGTGGATGCTGAAGACACTGCTGAAGCTAATCGAGTTATCGCTGAATCTGACCGGGCCACCGCTTTGGCGGCCAAGGCAGTATCCGATAATGCCTTAGAAACTTTGCAAAAATATTTAGAAGCCCGGTTGGCAACAGCTACCCCCGAACCGACATCAATGGACACAGTTACTGTTACCGCAGAGGCCGGTTCGGCCGTTATGCCAACGGCTACGGCGACACCACTGCCGAATGAAACAGCCACGGCTGAAGCCGAGGCTTTGGAGGCCCAATTGGTTGCATTAAGAGCGACTCGTACCGTGCTGACTGATATCAAAGGCA
Source organism: Anaerolineae bacterium (assembly GCA_034409055.1). Taxonomy (GTDB): domain Bacteria; phylum Chloroflexota; class Anaerolineae; order 4572-78; family J111; genus DAOUMU01. The sequence goes on along the minus strand of DAOUMU010000538.1, from coordinate 6,778 downwards.
AGCTGGCTATTCCTCCTTCGGGTGGGCCTGACCCTGATATAATCCACCTGGCCAGATTTGATGGCAGGGGTGTTGACGGGGGTCCCCCCACCAGGATCGACAACGCCCGCCAGCCAATGTTTCGCCCCGATGGACGGGGCATTGTGCTGCAGGGGACGGGCGGCCAGTTCTCAGGGCTGTTCACGACAGATGGCACCGGACGAGGTCCCGAACTGATTAATAGTAACCAGAATGCCCAATGGCCTGTATGGTCACCTGATGGTAGTCAAATCATCTTTGCTGACTTGAGTCAGGACGGCCTGTTGTTTAAACAAAGTAGTCAGGAAGCAGTCGATGCTACAGATTTTACAGCCATAGAGGTAAACAATAGGGGGATTAGCGGCAAAAATCTGCTTTGGTCTGACGATAACCGCCTGGTTTTTCAAGGTTGTGCCGACTGGCGTGGGCAACCTGACGAATGTGGTATTTGGGTGACCGATGCTGAAACCATTGATCCGGGGCTGATTGTCCCCGGTTCGGGGCGTCCGATGGACGCTAAAAAGGGCCTTCTGGCTTATATGTCTGAAGAAGATGGTGATTGGGACATTTACCTTGTCTCCCTGGATGGCGGGCAGCCCCAAAATATAACGAACAACGACCAGCAGGATGGCCTGGCCGCCATTAGCCCCGACGGCCAGAATGTGGCGTATATTTCCGACGAAGCCGGCGGATGGGCTTTGTGGACCATTACTTTAAGCAATAATCAAAAAAGGAAATGGTTTGATATACCTCCTCCGTGGGGCCCATTTGACGTGAAGAGTTGGGCTGAAGAACGCATGAGTTGGGCAGAATAAACTGGTCAAACGTTAGTATGATATGACCGCCGGTAATCTTAAACCGGTCATCTTCCTCTTTACTAATAGCCGGGACAGATACCTGGGAAACCTGTCCAGGAGACCCGGCAGCTTCGGAAGATATTGGAACCGGTCACGGAGGAAAGCGAATCTTGGAATTCGAGCTCGATTTTTTCGAGGATGAAGACCTACAACCGGAAACCAAATCCTGGAAGGAAACCATCATCGACCGGATCGACGATGGTAAGGTAGTGCCCATTATCAGTAACGCCTTTACCAACGATTTGATCTTTGGTAATCATGTCCGGTTGGTGAAGGGCTGGGCCAAATATATTAAGTATCCGATGGTGGACCAGGGGCACGATTTGGCCAAAATGGCCCAATATGAAAGTGTCAGCCAGGCCAATGGTCACCAGGTTCACGACGAAGACTATGTCAAGGAAAAGTACCTGGAGTTTCTGGAGAGGGCCTTATTATCAATGGCCAAACGAGATCTGAACGTTTCAGCCAGCAAACGGGCCGAACTGAAAGAGCAGGTCAGAGAGCTAACCATCTCCGGTCTGGCCCGCCGCTTGAACTACCCCAGCCTCGACTCCGTTCAGGACAATCCGCTTCTCCTGTTAGCTGATCTGCCCTTGCCCATTTACCTGACTACCAGCTATCACGGTTTTTTGGAAGTGGCTCTCAAGGACAAGGCTCGTAAAGAACCTCGTACCGAAATTTACCGCTGGCACGAAGGGCTGCGACATATTCCTTCTATTTTTGATCAGGAGCCAGATTATCATCCCACGCCAGAGCAACCCCTGATCTACCACCTGCACGGTTTTGATCAATACCCTGAGTCGTTGGTGTTGACTGAAGACGATTACCTGGATTTTCTAGTCAACAACAATGTTTGGGGCACTATTTTGCCCCGGGTTCAACAGGCTCTGACCCAATCCTCCCTGGTGGTGCTGGGCTTCAGTCTACCAGCCTGGGATTTCCGGGTCCTCTTTCGAGGACTGATTAAACCCAGGCCCAAAATGTTGGCCAGTGTGGCCATTCAACTGGAGGAAAATCGGCAAGAAAAGGAGTACCTGCAAAAATATCTACGCCAGGTTAACTTTGAGGTGGAATGGATTGATCCAAACAATCCCCACCGGTTTATTCATGAACTCCACCAGGGCTGGAGAGGTTAGCCAGAGAGATGACCACGGATAAGGAAATGCACGATAAAAATGGCTCATTATCGTCTATTTCTGTCCTCGAGACTCTTTTCTCTTTTCTCATTTGGGAGCGTGAACGGTGACCAATATCCGTGATAACCCTTACGTTGGCCCCCGCACTTTCACCCAGGCAGAGGCTGACCGCTTTTTTGGTCGGGAACGAGAGGCCAGGAATCTGTTATCCCTGGTTATCTCTAACCGGCTGGTATTGTTTTATGCCCAATCTGGGGCGGGCAAGAGTTCCCTGATCAACACTCGGCTGGTGCCCGGCTTGCGGCAAGAACGGTTTGTGGTGCTGCCCATTGGCCGGGTTAGCGGTGATCTACCCACAGGAATTAGCAGCGTTAACAATATCTTTGCCTTCAACCTGATGCTCAACCTGGATCAAAGCCATAGTGATCCCGCTCGCTTCGCTGACCTGACCCTGACCGACTTTTTGGCTCGGCTCACTACCCGGGACGGGAAATATTATTATTATCGGGGCACCTCACCACTCGCTCCCAACCAGGCCAAATTGGCTCGTTACAGCCCGCCGCCCCACGTCTTGGTCATTGACCAGTTTGAGGAGATCATCACCACCCGCCCGGATCGCTGGCAGGATCGGACGGACTTTTTCCGTCAGTTAAACCAGGCTATGACCGCCGACCCTGAGTTATGGGTCGTGCTGACCCTACGTGAAGATCACGTGGCCGCCCTGGATCCCTATGTTTCGCTGGTGCCGGGCAGGATGCAGACGCGTTACTACATGCAGCGTATGGGCTACCAGGCTGCCCTGGAGGCCATTAAAAAACCTGCTGAGCAGTATGGCCACCGCCCCTTTGCTCCCAGCGTAGCTGAAACCTTGGTGGATAATTTGCGCCAGATTCGGGTGTATGGGAAAGCTGAACCTGAACTCGGTCAGTTCGTCGAGCCGGTACAGTTGCAGGTGGTCTGTTATCAATTATGGGAGAACTTGAAAGAACGCCCTGCTAATCAGATTACTAAGCAAGATTTGCAAGAGGCGGGCGATGTTGACATTGCCTTGGCCGAATTCTACGAGCAGGCCCTTCAGAAAACGCTGCAACAAAGCGATGTCTCTGAGATTGATTTGCGTAGCTGGTTTGATCAACAATTGATTACCAAAGCCGGGACTCGAGGAACGGTTTATCAGGGAGCAAATGACATTGCTGGTTTACCAAATTCGGTAGTGAAGTTGTTAGCGGACCAATTTATCCTGCGGGCTGAAATTAGAGCCGGAGGGACGTGGTATGAATTGGTGCATGACCGCTTTGTAGAACCCATTTTACAGGCCAACCAGGCTTGGCGTTTGAAGCAACCGCTCATCCAGATGGCTCAAACTTGGGCAGATTCTGGTTGGAGTAGGAGCCGATTGCTTGAAGGGCAACAATTGGAAGAGACATTAGCCACCAACTGGCAGGGGCTGGGACCTTTAGTCGCAGAATTTTTGGCCGCCAGTCAGAAAGCCCAAAAAGCCAGAGAAGAAGCTTTACGAGCCGAAAAGGAAGCTCAACGAGAACGCGAACTCGAGGCCGCTCGACAGTTGGCTGAAGAAGCCGAAGCACGTCGCAAGGCGGAGGAACAACAAGCCCGTGAAGCCGAAGCACGAGCACAGGAACAAGCTGAAGCCGCAGACAAATTGCGCAAACGAGCTGTGTTGTTAGCCATAGTTGGTGCTGTGGCTGTATTCATGGCCATAGTTGCTGCTGTGCTTGGAGTACAAGCAATGGGAAAGACGGCAGAGGCTCGGCTAAATGAAAACTTGGCAGCAACCCAGGCAGCAGAAGCACAGACAAATGCAAACCTGGCTGCTACTCGCGAAGCAGAAGCAGTGACCGCCCAAGCAATCGCTGAAACACAGAGTGTTGCCCTGGCAACAGCCGAAGCAACTACCCGTGATCAGGCTGCAGCCGCCGCCGAACGATTAGACCGTATTTTCTTAGCCCAATCACTGGCCGCCTTGTCTCCTGGCCTTGTAGACCGAACCAACGATACTGAGTTGGCAACTCTGCTCACTGTAGAGGCATGGCATCTGAATCGTCGTGCAGAGGGAAATCTCCAAGCGTTGATTGACAGTTCCCTCCGCGAGATTCTAACTCATCCCTTTTTTAATACCGTTTTGACCGGGCACGAACTCACAGTCTGGTCAGTAGCCTTCAGTCCTGATAGCTCGACCTTGGCTTCCGCTAGCGCCGACCAGACTATTCGACTCTGGGATTTGGATAACCCATCTGCACCACCTACCCTTCTGACTGGCCACGAGGGGGCAGTTCTTTCCGTGGCTTTCAGCCCTGACGGATTGATTCTTGCCTCGGCTAGTGCCGACCAGACTATTCGACTCTGGGATCTACACGACCTCTCTGTTCCTTCCACCATTCTCACCGGTCATCAGGGCGCAGTTCTTTCTGTGGCTTTCAGTCCCGATGGTTTGACCCTTGCCTCTGCCAGTGTGGATCAAACTATCCGTCTGTGGGATTTACGTGATCTCTCTACCTCTCCTACTATTCTCACTGGCCACGAGGCTCCGGTCAGGTCAGTAGCTTTCAACCCCGATGGACAGATCCTCGCTTCTGCTAGCGATGATCGGACCATCCGCTTGTGGGATTTGCGTGACTCTGCTGCGCCCCCTACTATACTGACCGGTCACGAAGATGCAGTCATGATAGTGGTCTTCAACCCCGATAGCCTGACCCTTGCTTCGGCTAGTGCTGACCAGACTATCCGTCTGTGGGATTTAAGCGATCCCGCAACGCCCTCCATTATCCTGACTGGTCACGAGGATTCAGTTCGTTCAGTGGCCTTCAGTCCCAATGGCCTAACCCTTGTCTCGACTGGTGTTGATGAAACCATCCGTCTGTGGGATTTGCGTGCGTTATCCACGCCACCAGTCCTCCTGCCTGGCCACAAAAATTGGGGTACTTCAGTAACTTTCAGCCCCAATGGGCTAATCCTCGCCTCTGCTAGTGCTGACAAAACCATCCGCCTGTGGAACCTGCACGACTCACCTGCATTACCTATCCTCCTGACTGGTCACGAGGACTCGATCAGTGCAGTCGCCTTCAGTCCTGACCGACAAACGCTTGCCTCCGCCAGTCTCGATTGGACCATTCGCTTGTGGGATTTACACGACCCGTCCGCACCGCCCATCATCCTTACTGACCATGAAGCTCCGGTCAGCTCAATATCCTTCAGTCCTGATGGAGTGACCCTCGCCTCAGGTGGTGATGATAAAATCATCCGTTTGTGGAATTTACGCAACCCGTCTGCACCTCCCATTCGTTTGATCGGCCATAAGGACTTGATCCGCTCAGTGACTTTCAGCCCTGATGGCTTGACCCTCGCTTCTGGCAGTACCGACCGAACCATTCGTTTGTGGAATTTGCGTGACCTTTCTACACCACCCATTCTCCTGACTGACGACGAAGCTTCAGTTAGGTCAGTGAGGTTCAACCCTGATGGAATGACTCTTGCTTCCACCAGTCTCGACCAGATTATCCGCTTGTGGGATTTGCGTGATCTATCCGCGCCACCCCTCCTGCTGACTGGCCATGAGGACTTGGTCCGTTCCGTGGCCTTTAGTCCCGACGGTCTAACCCTTGCTTCTGGCAGTGACGATCAAACAATCCGTCTATGGAATTTGCGTAATCTCTCTGCCCCCCCTGCCATCTTGGCCGGTCACGAGGATTGGGTCAGTGCGGTCACTTTCAGTCCTGAGGGGCAGACTCTGGCCTCTGCCAGTTACGACCGGACCATTCGCTTGTGGGATTTGCGCGACCTGTCCGCATCGCCTATCTTGCTGACCGGCCACGAGGCCTTGATCCGTTCAGTAGCCTTCAGCCACGATGGTCTGACTCTGGCCTCTGGCGGCGACGACCGAACGATCCGTTTGTGGATTTCCAAACTTGATACCCTGGTTGACATTGCCTGCCAGCAAGTGCATCGCAATCTGACCCAAGCTGAATGGCAGCGCTACTTGGGGGATGAGTCTTATCGGCAGACCTGTCCCAATTGGCCAGTACATTCAAGCGTGAAAGGAAAGGAGGGAGGATAAAAATAAAATCGTTTTCTACAATTTGAGGCCAATGTAAATGTAAATACGCAATAACGCAAAAGTAACCCTGTAAACAAAATGGGGTTATCATGAGCGAAAATAGTGAATGGAAGGGAGTAGCCATGAGAACCTCAAAGGAATTAAAGCCAAGTGAACGAATTATCTACCACCCTGAATTGTCAACATGCCTCCATTGCGGAGGGCCATTAACAATGTACAACTATCTAGCCTGGGACAAGACGGTGCAGAAGTTGGACAGGGTTTTGTCTGTAGCCAGTCGTCCGGGACACTGTCCGGTACTGGATTGTCCGGGCCATACGATGCGCCTTTTGTCAGCCGAGGGGCAGCAGGTTGCGGTGGTCGGTTCAACCTACGGCTATGATGTGCTGGCTCGTATTGGCTGGCTGCGTCAGGAGTGGCGGGCGACCTATGCTGAGATACAGGCCGAACTGTGGCCTTATGTTCAGATTTCAGTGTCGCATGTGCGGCATCTGTATCATCAAGTCTATCTGCCCTTGTTGGCCTGCCACGAACGACAACATTGGGACCGCTTGGCGCAAGCCGGGGCTATCTACTTAACCCGCGACACTTTGGCACATTCATAGTTGCGCAATATGGATTGAGGTAGCAAACTACTGCTCCAAACAAACCCAAAACGAGGAGCAGAGATTAGTATCACCGCAACCGTTCGC
>DAOUMU010000537.1:0-2793 GCA_034409055.1 Anaerolineae bacterium | reverse complement strand
CCGAAAGCCCGAGGCTAAAGCCATCGGGCTGAAAGAGCGAAGGATGCTAAAAGCACCCTAAAAAGTCAAATTTCAGCCCGATAGGGCTTTGCTCTTTTAGTGCGGGTCTTTAGGCCCGCAGTCGGCTGTCAGGTCTTACCCCTCGAATCCACGTAGGGCCTCATGAGGCGAGAAGCCATGCATGATAAAAATACTATTGCTACGCATAAAGTTCTTGTGATACAATGCTTAAGAGAGGTGCGACAAACGTTGGGCAAAATGGCTTATGAGGGCATCAACCCAGTTGAGTAAACCAATGAAAAACAGGACAGATCGACAAATTTTGGTGGTCGAAGGCGAAACTGGCGTCGCCAAGAGCATCCGAAACAAGTTAAAGCGTTTGGGCTATACGGTGCCGGCCCTGGTTTTTTCTGGGGCAGAAGCAATAAAAAAGGCCGAAGAAATGCAGCCGGATTTGGTCCTGATGGATATCAAGCTACCAGGGGAGATGAATGGCATCGCCGCCGCCGAGCAAATCCGGGCCCGGTTCGATATCCCGGTAGTCTACTTGACCAATGATAGGGGGGAGGAAGCCGGGACGACCGAGCCTTTTGGCTACGTTCTCAAACCATTCGCGGCCAGAGAGCTGCGTAACACCATTGAGATGGCCCTCTACAAGCACAAGCTGGATAAAAAGTTAAAAGAAGAAGCAGAAGAAGCGCTGCGAAAAGATCGGGAAGCGTTAGCCAGGCGGGTTGAGGAACGAACAGCGGAGCTGACCAGAGCCAACCAGGAACTACAGGTCGAGATTGCCGAGCGTAAGCGGGTAGAGGAAGCCCTGCGCGAGAGTGAGGGGCGTTACCGAACCTTGTTCGAGCAGGCTTATGACGCCATCTTTTTGGAGGACGAGGAGGACAATATTCTGGACGTGAATCGTCGAGCCTGTGAACTGCTGGGCTACACCCGGGCAGAGTTATTGACCATGAAAATACCTGATTTGAAGGCTCCAGAGGTTCGCCAACCAGAAGGGACGACCGTTAAACAAGAGCTGGCCCAGTATGGTGGTGGCGCACCCTTTGAAACCATAGACCTGCACCGTGATGGCCGGCCGATCCCGGTAGAAGTCAGCATAAATCGGTTGACGGGCACAAGGGAGGGGTTAGTGCTGGCCATTGTCCGCGACATCACCGAGCGCAAACGGGCTGAGGAATCGCTGCAACAGCGTAACCGGGCCCTGGAGCTGCTCAATCGGGCCAGCCAGGTATTCATCTCTACGCTTGACCTGGACCAGGTCCTGGCCATTATTTTGGAAGAGGTGCGTCGTTCGCTGGACGTCATGGCCTGCTCGGCCTGGCTGATCGACCCGGAAACCAATGAACTGGTTTGCCGGCAGGTGACCAATCCCCAGAGTGAAATTGTGCGCGGCTGGCGACTGGCGCCCGGACAGGGGATTGCCGGTTGGGCCGTTCAAAGCGGTCAGAGCTCGATTGTACCGGACGCCCCGGCCGACCCCCGCTATTTTAAGGGCGTCGATGAACAAACCGGCCTGAAGATACGTTCTATTCTCAGCGTGCCGTTGCAGGTTAAGGAGACGGTGATCGGCGTGATCCAGGTGGTAGATGCGATGATTGATCGTTTCAATCCGGTCGATCTAAAATTGGTCGAGGCGCTGGCCTCGACAGCCGCCATCGCCATCGAGAATGCCCAGTTATACGAGGAAACCGACCGGCTGCGGGCCTTCAACCAGACTATCGTGCAAAGTATGCGCGAAGGCATCATTTTGGAGGATGAAACCGAGCATATCACCTTTATCAATCCCGAAACGACTGCCCGGTTGGGGTATTCTCCAGAAGAACTGATTGGGCGACATTGGCGGACGATTGTAGCCCCTGAACAAATACCACAGGTCGAAACAGAGAGTGCCAAACGGCGGCAGGGCATTGCTAACCGGTACGAGACAATATTGCTAACCAAGGCAGGCCAACGGATACCGGTCGTCATCAGTGTCCGCCCCCTGTTTGAGGCCGGACGTTTCACCGGTGTCCTGTCCGTTTTCACCGACATCACTGAGCGAGTCCAGGCAGAAGCCCAGATCCAGACCTCATTGCAAGAGAAAGAAGTCCTGTTAAAAGAAATCCATCACCGGGTCAAGAATAACTTGCAAATCATATCCAGCCTGTTGGACCTCCAGTCCGATTATATCCAGGATAAGCAGGTCCTCGACGCTTTAAAGGACAGCCAGAACCGGATCCGGTCTATGGCCCTTGTCCACACCCAATTGTATCAGTCCAAAGACCTGGGCCAGATCGACATGGCCACATATATTTGGAATTTGGTCAGTTATTTGAACCAAGCCTATACCATCTCTTTAGGGGGTATTACCTGGCAGATCGATATTGACCAGTTCTTCTTGGACATTGATACGGCCATTCCCTGTGGTTTGATCATTAGTGAACTGGTTTCCAATTGCCTGAAACATGCCTTTCCCGAAAACAGAGAAGGTCAGATTCGCCTCGACTTCCGGCCGGACGGTCATTTCTTTAAGCTGGTTGTCAGTGATAACGGCGTCGGCCTCCCCCTTGAGTTAGATTTTCCACACAACAAATCATTAGGCCTGCAACTGGTGGGGATGCTGATCCACCAGCTTGACGGAACAATCGAGATTGATCGAAACGGCGGTACCACCTTTAAGATTACCTTCCCCAGGCAGAATACAAACAACTAATGTATCACCTCAATAATTCGGGGTGGGGTAGGGGCGAGGCAACTCGGAGAGCAGGTTGTTTGCTTGGAGACCCTCAATCCGAGTTGCCT
>DAOUMU010000536.1:0-88397 GCA_034409055.1 Anaerolineae bacterium | reverse complement strand
GAGCCAACCACTGTTGACCCGCCTGGTGCTGACATTGGGGACAGTGCCGGTTCTGGCAGGAGTGGTAGCAGTAATGGACCTCCTCACAATGCTCACAGTAGCACAGATGGCCGCCCAGCGCCGCTGTAAGGGCTATATAGTCACCGCCCACCTAATCCCCTGTATCGGGGCAATAGGCAGGCAGTAGTCCGATAATACCCTACAAGTCTACCATAATATTTTACCATCTTAATTAAAAAAAAGCTACAGTGGCGCGGTTTGCTGGGCTGTTGTGGGTTTTGGTGTTTTGAACGGATCAGGCGTGATTGATGGGGATGGGGTTTAGGTTTACTGCGTATTGCGTACTGCGCAATGATTTTTGGTGGGTAAAGGTGCCTTGAAACGTGAAGCGTGATGTTTTTACGCTATAAACCCTCACGTCGCCTGCTTGGTATTTTTGACAGAACGCGCAAATGAGATTACAATATCCTTAGACCGACCGACGGTCGGTCTATAACGAAGGAAGATGAAACATGGCTAGAATCGTCAAAGACCCCGACGTGCGGCGCAGTGAAATTCTTGATGTGGCCCAGAGACTCTTTTATCAAAAGGGCTATGAACAGACCTCAGTCCAGGACATTATCACCGAGATTGGTATTGCCAAAGGGACGTTTTACCATTATTTCAGCTCCAAACTGGATTTACTGGATGCGATGATTGAACGGATGATTGAGCAAACGCTACAATCGCTAGAACCGTTGGTAGCAGATGACCAACTTTCCGCCTTAGAAAAATTTGAGGGGTTTTTTAGTGACCTCGCCGACTGGAAAGTTGAGAATAAAGCTTTTTTCCTGGACATTATGAACATCTGGTACAAAGATGAAAATGCTATTCTACGACATAAAGTCACGACGACTTCGGTTGAGAAGACCATGCCGCTCCTGGCCCAAATCATTGAGCAAGGAATGGCCGAAGGTACCTTTGCCACCGACTACCCGGCTGACATTGCCGAGATTGTGTTGCAAATAGGACAAGCGTTATCTGACACGCTGGCCAAAATAATCTTGAACGAGACCCACAATGATGACACGCTGGCAATCATCGAAAGAAAAACTATAGTTTATCATTATGCCATAGAGCGCACCCTGAATGCCCCTACCGGATCCATAACGCTGTTTGATCTCGAGCAGGTGAAGCCGTGGCTATAAGGAGTCAAACATGGACTTCTTATGGGAAGGGGTGACGCTTTACCTTCTGCGTCTACTCAGCTAAAGGAGGCCAATCATATTGCTTAGACCTCGTTGGCGCAAAGTTATCCGTGATTTGTGGATGAATAAGAGCCGCACCGCCCTGGTGGTCCTCTCTATTGCCGTGGGCGTATTTGCAGTGGGGACTATTCTCAATTCTCGGACTGCCTTGTCCGACAGCCTGACCCAAACCTACGCCGCCACCAATCCGGCCCACGCCATCATCCTCACCGTAAGCCCCTTTGACGAGGATTTAATAAAAACCGTCCGCAATATGAGAGAGATAGAAGACGCCGATGCCCGGCGCAGCGTAACGGTGCGCCTGAAAACCGGCCCCAACGAATGGATTAACACCCAGCTCGTCGCCATCCCTGATTTCGATGAGATGAAGGTCTCCATAGTAAAGTCAGAAAGCGGAGCCTGGCCGCCTGATGATCATGAAATTTTGATCGAACGTTCGGCGTTGGGGCTGATCAAGGCCAAGGTGGGCGATACTGTTACCATCAAAACGCCCAGCGGTAAAGAGCGCCAGGTAAAAGTTGCCGGGCTAACCCACGATATGCAAGGCTCTCTTTATGTGTTGAGCGGGCTGGGCTACGGCCACATTACCATGGATATGCTGGAATGGCTGGAGGAACCGCGCGGCTTTAATGAAATGCACCTCAGGGTGGCCGGAAACCGGTACGACCCAGACCACGTCAAAACCGTCACCGATGAAGTGCAGGATAAAATTGAAGATAGCGGCCGAACCGTGCTATACACCCTGACCCAGGACCCTGACCAGCCGCCGGTGGATTACGTCATCCAGGCTATTTTAGCTATTTTGGGCACGGTTGGGCTGCTGTCGCTCATTTTAAGCGGTTTTTTGGTGGTCAATACCATCTCGGCCATTTTAACCCAACAAGTGACCCAGATTGGGGTGATGAAAACCCTTGGCGCTCGCACCGGCCACATTGTGCGCATGTATATGGCGATGATCTTGGCTTTTGGGCTGTTAGCCTTGCTCATTGCCCTGCCACTGGGCAGAGTCAGCGCCTTTTATATTAGCCAATTTATTGCCGGGCTGCTTAATTTTGATATTGTTGATTTCCAGATACCGCGGTCGGCCTTGTTCTTACAAGTGGCTATTGCCCTGCTGGTGCCGCTGGTGGCCGGCTTCTTTCCGATATTTAGCGGGACGCGCCTTACCGTACACGAAGCCATTAGCAGCCAGGGGCTGGGCAAAGGGCAATTTGGCACCAGCCGCATTGACCAGTGGCTGACCAGCCGGGCGCTGTTACGCTGGCTTACACGCCCGACTTTAATTTCTGTGCGCAACACCTTTCGCCGCAAAAAACGGTTGCTGCTGACCCTGGGCACACTCATTATAGGCAGTGCCGTGTTTATTACCTTTGCCAGCTTGCAAAGCTCGCTGCGCGGCACCTTAGATAACATGCTGGCCTACTACCAGTATGATGTGGCGGTGATGTTCAGCCGTCCCTACCGGGTCGAGGAAGTAACCCGCACCCTGGCCCAGGTGCCGGGCGTGGTAGATACCGAAGGGCTGGGCTATTACACCACCCGCCGGGTCCGGCCCGACGGCACCAACAGCGCCAACATCATCATGTTTGCCCCTAAAGCCGATACCAGGGTGATTAACCCCACGCTGGTTGAAGGCCGCTGGCTGCAACCCGGTGATGAAAATGCCGTTGTGTTGGATACCATGGCCCTACGAGACGACCCGGACATTCAGGTGGGCGGTGAGGTTATTCTCAAAATAGAGGGCAAAGAGCGGGCCTGGCAGGTGGTTGGCCTGGCCCAGGCCGCCAACGTTACCCCTATGGCCTTTGTCAGATACGAGACCTTAAGTCGAATACTGGGCCAAACCGGCCAGGCAGATTATGTGATGGTCATTACCGAGCATCATAGTGGCGCGTATCAAACCGAAATGAGCCACATTATCGAAGATCATCTGGCCAAAGCGGGCTTTCGGGTCAGCATAGTGGCCCCGGCTGAACTGGACAAGCAGTCCATCGCAGGTATTTTCTATATCGTATCGGCTTTATTGGTTATTGTAGCCATTGTGCTGGCCGCCGTGGGCGGATTGGGCTTAATGGGCACCATGAGCATCAACGTACTGGAGCGCACCCGCGAAATTGGGGTCATGCGGGCCGTGGGCGCAGCCACTCGAACTATCCTAAAAATCATCCTGTTTGAAGGCATCTTCATTGGAGCCATAAGTTGGCTGGCCGGCACCCTGATTGCCCTGCCCCTGAGCAAGTTGATTAGTGATGCGGTGGGCCAACTTTTATTCGGTTCCCCGCTTGGTTACGCCTTTTCTATCGGCGGTACGCTTTTGTGGCTAATCCTGGTTATGGTTCTGGGGGCTGTTGCCAGCTTGCTGCCGGCCCTCAACGCCGCCCGGTTGACAGTGCGGGAGGTGTTGGCTTATGAGTAGGCTTTCCCCCAACACGAGACTGTTGTCCGAAGATCAACTCAAGTCTTTCAAACGCAGCAAGGAGGTCAACCCATGAGTAGTTTTGTCAAACTGGCCTGGCGCAATATGTGGCGCAACTGGCGACGCACGGCCATTGCCCTGGTCGCGATTGTATTGGGGCTGATTTTGCTGCTCTTTTTTGACGGTATGATCACCGGTTCCGATCAGGCCATTTTTGGCAACGCGGTCCGCCTGTACGGGGGCAACATCCAGATTCATGCGCCCGGCTATCGAGCCAAAGCCAGCCGGCTGCCAATGTATGCCCTGGACAATGCCGAGGCCGTGGTGCAGGCAGCCAGCGTCCAACCTCAAGTGGTGGCCGCTGCCAAACGAATCAACACCGGCGGCATCATCACCAGCGATGAAGGCTCTTTCCCGGTAACTATCACCGGCCTTGAGCCGGCAGTTGAAGCACCGGTCAGTATCCAGGCGGAGAATATAAGCCAGGGCCGCTTTCTATCGGCTGACGAAGGCGATGCCATCATTATTGGGCAGGGGCTGGCCGACCTGCTGAAGGTACATGTCGGTGATCGGGTGAAACTGCTGGGGCAAAGCAAACGGGGACAGATGCGTCAGCGCACGATGACCATCGTAGGTATTTACGACCTGGGTATGCGCGAAGCGGAAGAGCGGGCGGTCTTCATGAGCCTGCCGGAAGCGCAAACGTTGTACAACCTGCGCCGGCAGGCCACCGAAGTAGCCGTTACCCTGCAAGATGTGGGGCAAGAAAAGGTAGTGCTGACCACGTTGAAAACCACGCTGCCGGGTGTCGAAGTTGACTCCTGGCAAACGCTCAAGCCGGAGATACGGGAAACGATGCAAACCAAGCAGGTCTTTACCAGCGTCATGGGGCTGGTGGTGGTGCTCATTGCCAGTATCGGCATCCTCAATTTGATGATGATGGCCGTATTTGAACGCACCCGCGAGATGGGTGTATTGGCTGCGCTGGGCATGAAGGGCCGCCAGATTATGGGCCTGTTTTTACTGGAAGGGACGCTGATTGGCGTGGTGGGCGCAGTCATTGGCTGTCTACTGGGCATCTTGTTGCTGGGCTTGGTCGGACAGGTGGGGATTGATCTTTCCTTTGCCTCAGGTATGGGAGAAGTAGGCGCTTTGATGGGCGACCGGCTTTATCCCAGCGTGACCCCGGCTGGCGTCATCAGCCGGGGCGTGGCCGTCGCGCTCATTGCCATGCTGGCCTCGCTCTATCCGGCCTGGCAAGCCGCGCGCAAAGAACCGGCAGAGGCGTTGCATCATGTTTAGGAGACCTAAAAAATGACATCTGGTAAATTATGGACCATTGCCTATCGAGACTTGTTACGCAACCGGCGGCGTTCTATTTTAACGCTGCTGGCCGTGGCCCTGGGCCTGGCTATGTTGATGATGTTCAACGGCCTGATCGCCGGAGTGTGGCAAGATGCGCTGCAAAACAGCATCCGCCTGAGAACGGGCCACGTGCAACTCCGGGCGCCCTCCTATCAAGAAAAGAAATTAAGCTTACAATGGCAGGACCTGCTCAGCAATCCCGACGGCCTGGCCACGCGCCTCAACCGGATGAGCGAGGTAAAAGCCGCGGCTCCCGTGTTATGGGCCGGCAGTATTTTGAGTACCGGCAACGAATCGGTCAGTTTGCAGATTTTTGGAATTGACCCCACCTCCCAACTTTATGACCCCATTCGGGAGTCGCTGCTGAGCGGCGAATTTCTGAGGCCGGATGATCGGAGCGGCATTATGATTGGCCAACCCCTGGCCGCCAGCCTGGGGTTGGGGGTCGGCCAAAGGGTAAACCTGGCTCTGGTCAATGCCGACGGCAACGCAGATGAAGCCAACTTCACTATTCGCGGCCTGTTTTCAACTGGCATTGTCAGCTACGATGAAAGCGCGGTGTTTATGCCGCTGGGCAAGGCGCAGGCCTTTGCCCGCACCGGCGAGCGGGCCAGCGCCATTGTGGTGTTACTGCACCGGCAAGATGACACCGACAAAGTGGCCTCAACCATCCAGAGCCAGGACGCGGCCACGCTCACCTGGCGAGATTCAAACCAGTTTGTTTTGCAAACGATTGAAACCGCGATGAGCTTTTATGTGATCCTGGACGCCATTGTTATGCTGATTGTGGCCGTCATTATTGCCAATACCCTGCTGATGGCGGTCTTTGAGCGTATCCGTGAAATCGGTATTTTGGCCGCGTTGGGTATGAAAAGCCGGCAAATTATGCAGATGTTTTTGTTCGAGGCGTTAATTTTGGGGCTGGCGGGTATTGTGGTGGGGTTTGCCCTCGGTTCGGGGGGAGTGGTCTACCTGTCGAACGTCGGTATCCCTATCGGGGCAGCCGCCTCTGTGGCAGGCAGCAACTTTGCCATTGGGTCAACCATGTACGCTCATTTTGTGCCTGGCACATTTATGTGGCTGTCGGTCTGGACGCTGGTCTTTGTTGTGCTGGCCTCCCTGTACCCGGCTCGATTCGCGGCCCGGCAGGAACCGGTTGACGCGTTACGTTCATTATAAACCCACCTCCTAAAGGTCTTTAAGACTGTTAGGCTCTGGAGTTTTGGAAAATAAGGAGCTATCCCATGTCAGTTATCCAACTAGAGAATGTGACCAAAATCTATACCGTTGGCGAAGTGGAAACCCGCGCCCTGGACGGCGTAAGTTTAAATATTGAAGATGGAGAATTTACCGCCCTGGTTGGCCCATCGGGCTCCGGCAAAACCACGATGCTGCAACTGATGGGTTGCCTGGACAAGCCCAACCGGGGCTCGGTAAAAATCAATGGGCGAGACGTGACCCGCTTCAACCCCAACCAACGGGCCGACCTGCGGCGGGAGATGATCGGCTTTATCTTTCAATTCTTTGCCCTGGTGCCGGTTCTGACCGCTTATGAAAATGTGGAACTGCCGCTGCTGTTGAACGACGTACCAACTGCGGAACGACGGGAACGGGCGCTGGAGATGCTGGAAGCAGTAGGGCTGGCCGACCGGGCCGACCACCGGCCCGACCAGTTGAGCGGTGGGGAACAGCAGCGGGTGGCTATTGCCCGCGCCCTGGGGTCGCGCCCCGCGCTGGTGCTGGCCGACGAGCCCACGGCCAACCTGGACACGGCCAACGGCAGCCAGGCTATGGAAATTATGCGGCGACTCAACGAACAGACGGGCACGGCCTTTATCTTTGCTACCCACGACCCGCGCGTCGTGGCCTTTGCCCGGCGGGTGGTCAAACTGCAAGACGGACGGGTGGTAGATAACGGTTCGGGAAACAATAGCTGAGTCTCCAAAATAGATATTATGTTACATAGTTTTGAATCGAATTGTCGTCACAGCTCCCTGGTCGTTGGATAAGATCATCTCTCCCTCTAGCCCATAGCCCATCATACTCTGGATCAATTCTAACCCGATGTTATAGCGTTTCCAACGTAGAACCTCTTCTGGATAACCCCGTCCATCATCTCGAAATTCGAACAGAATCCAATCGTCTGCCCGGTCAATGTGGACAGCAATGTGGCCCACCTGGCTCGCCGGCCAGGCATATTTGATGCTATTGGTGACCAGTTCGTTAATGACCAGAGCCAGGTCATTGGCCTCCCCGGGCGCTATGCACACTGCAGAAGGGGACACATCCACGAACACGTATTTATCCCGGGGCAGGACCTGTAAGGCTGAGTCGATGACCTGCTCGGCCAGTTCACTTAAGCATAGGGGGGCCCACCCGGTAGCGGAAAGCAGGCGATGGACGGCAGCCAGGCCCCGAATGCGGCTGATCAGGTTCTGCATAATGGCCTGGTACATGGTCTGATCCACCCCGGTTCGGTCTTTCTCGAGATTGAGCAGGCTAATAATAGCGGCTAAATTATTCTGAACCCGGTGGTTCACCTCGCGTAGCAATGTCGCTTTGACTTCGGCGTCTTGCCGTGTCTGTTCATACAACCGGGCATTCTCGATAGCGATAGCCGCCGTCACAGCCAGTGGCTCCAGTAACGCCAGGTCTGTTGAGCTGAAACGGCCGACCGCTGTATCCACCACCTGGAGCACGCCGATCACATTATTCTTGACCCGCAACGGGACACTAAGATTGGAACGTGGTACCAGACCGGTTTGCTCATCTGCCCCCTTAAAATAGCGTTCGTCAGTTCGTGTATCCGGCACGATCAGGCTTTCTCCGCTGCGAACCGCCCGGCTGGCCAACCCTTTTGCCAGCGACAAATACCAGTCACGTATCACCTCGTTTTGGGGACCAATGATCTCATGACAGACCAGTTCACCTGTCTCCGGGTTGTCCAACCAGATTGAGCAAGCGGTCACATCCAGCAGATGGCGTACCTCCTCCAAGACGGTGACGAGCACCTGGTCTATATCGAGGGTAGAGACGAATGTCTGGCTAACTTGATTGAGCAGCGCCAACTCGCGGTTACGTTGTTGCAGCGCTTCCTCCGCCCGCTTGCGCTCGGTCAGTTCTTGCTGCGCCTCATGGTACAACCGCGCGTTCTTGATAGCCACGGCAATTTGATCGGCCAGGGTCTCCATGGCCGTGAGGTCCGTCTCGTCGAAGGCATTCAACCGAGTTTCCTGAACGTCAAGTACACCAATAACCTGATCGCCCAAGCTGAGGGGCACACACAATTCTGACTTGGTCGACACCTCTTCCCTAAAGCCGACGATGTAGCGGGGGTCCTGGCTCACATTGTTGACCATGAGCGGCTGTCCTGTTTCGGCCGTCCAACCGATCAGCCCTTCCCCCACCTTCTGCCAGTAGTCGGGTGGGGCTATGTCCTCGAACCCGCCAGCTATGGCCTGGCTGCCTAACTCGCCGGTGGATTCATTGAGCAGGAGAAGGATCATGTTATGATACTTGAAACCTTCTTGAATGTCGATGATAATCTCCTGGAGAAGCTGATCCGGATCCAGGATTGAGACGGCCTTTCGGGCCACCTGGTTGACCACAGCCAATTGAGTGGCTCGTTTTTGCTCGGTCTCATACAGCCGGGCGTTGCGGATGGCAATGGCGGCCTGGGTGGCGAACAAGTTCAGCAACTCGGCGTCGGCTTGAGTGAAGGCGTGGGGAGAATCAGACACAACGCTCAACACTCCCAGGAACGCTTCCCCCCAACAGATCGGCACGCCTAACATCGCCCCAATGGGGAGCTCCTGGTAGGCGGCTATCTGTCCCTCCCAGTGCCGGTAATCGTCTACCACCACTGGTTCACCCGTCTCCCAGACTCTGCCGGAGAGGCTCTCACCTTGCCGTAAAGTGCTCCCTATAGGGGTAATGGTGACGCCGACGACCGCAATTGTCTCAAGTACATCCTGTTCTGGCCGGTAGAGACACACCCCGGCGGAGATCCCACCCACCATTTCCAGCGCCCAAGAGGCAATAGAGTGAAGCAGGGCGTCCAGGTCCAACTGGGCGGTGATCTCCAGCCCTACCTCTCGCAGTGCCTCCAACTGGGCTGTGCGTTGTCGCAGCGTCTCCTCTATCCGCATCCGTAAGGTTATTATCCTTTCGGGAGCATTCTCCACCAGGGAACGCCACTTTTCCTCTGACTTCCTCAGCACTTCCTTCGTCTGCATCTGCTCGGTGACGTCGCTCATCACGGTTCGACACACGGGTGTATCACCCTCGCTATCCTGCACCACTATCGCTTCTATGCGTGCATAGAACTGGGAGGCATCCTTTTTTACCAACCTGATTTCACAAACCTGCGGTGTTTGGGCTTGAAAAAGATCCCGTTGGTGAAGATAATAGCTATCCTGATCCTCCCTGACAATGAAACGGGGCAACGGCTGCTTAATCAAATCGTCTCTTTCCACCCCCAACATGGTTGCACCGGTCAGATTTGCCTCCAGGATCAGCCCCTCCTCACTGATTGTGAAATAGCCAACAGGAGCAAAGTCATAGAGATCAGCATACTTATCGCGTGACTCTGCCAGTTCCTGTTGGGCCTGGCGCAATTCTTCATTTTTCATTTCCAACTCAACCTGATGGACTTGCAACTCGTGAACCAGGCGACGTATGTCCTCAGTCGATAATTCTGTCAGATCTACCGGTTGATCGTGCATTGCTTTTTCGGCTCGCCAGCGAAGGTTGGTAATTTTTTTCAGTTGAGCTTGATCTTCGTTCATCTTTACCTCGCTCCTACATACTTGGCGTTATACTAAACGCATTCTGAAATTTCCGTAGCTGGCGCATCCCTATGCGGCAACGGTCGGCATAGGGATGCCGACCTACGAAATTTTCGCGTGCGCTTGGTATACTTATCACGAATGACGCGAATAGACGAATTTCACAAATTCATAGAACCAGAATTGACAATGAAAAAGTAACTTCCGGTAAGGCAACCTCATAAAGCATCCAATCACGTAAAACGTAGAGCGTAAACCCACAGGGCCAATGACGTAAAAATGAGCTGTAGATAAGTCATTACGCTTCACGTCACTTGCCCTGCGGGTTTACGTTTTACGAGTTGACTAGCGACAAGGGGATCCGTTTTGGCCAGACAGCACATAACAAAAAGGCTGCCTTTAGCGCTTTTTATGACTCGAACGTGTTGGCATGTGGTACATAAGCCAACGATTGGGGTAATTTTCATAGTGCGAGTGTATCATAAGTTCAAAATCGGGTCAATGCCCAAAGATTCCGATCAATAGGATTTGTATTGTCTCTTCATCTTGGTTATATTACTACAAGTCCGCGAGATTGAGGGGGTGGCCGGGGTGCACATTATGGCTTACCGCCAGGAGGAGCTTGTGGCGGAGATTATCCGGGAAGCAGGCTTGTTACCCAGACCTCGCTTGAAGGGTAAATATTCAGTAAAACCGTCATCTGATTAGACAGACTTTGGCTTGTGCTAAAGGAGTCGAGGCTGTGCGAAGCCTCCCTGTGGGATTAGCCGGGGATTCGAGGCCAACGACCGGCTGAAGCCTCGACTCCATACCTATTAGAGGCGGGTTCACTGAACATTTACCTTATTTGTTTCGACAAGAGGTAAGAAATCCGTACTAACTTTCGGTAATAATGACCTCTGTCATCACGTCCCCATTTTGTAGGGCAGTGACCACCTCCTGACCCGTACGCACCCGGCCAAAGACGGTATGACGACCATCGAGATGGGGCTGGGGGCCGTGGCAAATAAAGAACTGAGAGCCGTTGGTGTCAGGTCCAGCGTTGGCCATACTTAAACTACCGGTTTGGTGCTTATGGGGATTGCCCCTCGTCTCATCTTCAAATTTGTAGCCAGGGCCACCCCGACCATCGCCACGCGGGCAGCCTCCCTGAGACATAAAGCCCGAGATGACCCGATGGAAGGTCAGGCCGTTGTAAAATTTGTCTCGAGCCAGGAAGACAAAGTTATTGACTGTTTTGGGGGCATCGGCCGCAAACAAATCTAAATGGATGTCCCCTTTATTTGTTTTTATGGTGGCTTGATACGTTTTGGTGGGATCAAGGACCATATCCGGGTATTTACTATATTGTTTAGGCATAACTGTCTCCTTGCTTAAATTGAGAATTTATAACAGATCACGACAGATGATTTGAGGCGCCCAGGTAGACAATTTTATCCCGGTTGCTGGCCACGTTTTTGGTAGCATTGACCGCATCGACCACCAGGGGGCTTTCATTAACAACCCAGTCATAATCAATGTTGTGGTGCCCGGTGACAATGACACAGCAGTCAACATTGGCCAAGGTTTGTGAAGTCAGGGTGACGCTTTCAAGCGTTTGCACATCTCTGAGCACGATGTCGCCCCCAACTTTGAAGCGGGGTACGTACGGATCGTGATAAGAAACCTGAGCTCCCTGTTTAAGGAGCAACTCGATCACCCGTTCGGCCGGAGAGTTACGAGCATCATCAATGTTTGGTTTGAAGGCAACGCCCAGGACTAAAATTTTGGCCTGGCGCAGGCTTTTACCGTGGCGATTCAAGCCTTGCCCCACCAGCTCAACGGTGTGATAAGGCATATCACCATTTACTTCGGCGGCCAGTTCAATAAAGCGAGTGTAAAAATCATACTCCCTGGCTTTCCAGGAGAGATAGTAAGGATCCACCGGTATACAATGACCGCCGACGCCGGGACCGGGATAGAAGGGCATAAAGCCAAAAGGCTTAGTCTTAGCCGCTTCAATGACCTCCCAGAAATTAATACCCATCCGCTCTGATAATATGGCCAGTTCGTTGACCAGGGCAATGTTGACACTGCGGAAGATATTTTCCAGAAGTTTAGTCATCTCCGCGGCCCGAGGTGAAGAGACGATATGGATTTGGGGGGTAAGACAGGCTAACAACTTGCCGGTTAGGGTGGCCGACTCCTTATTGACGCCCCCCACAACCTTGGGTGTATTTTCGACCGTAAAGTCCTGGCGGCCTGGATCAATACGTTCAGGTGAGAAGGCCAGAAAGAAATCTTTACCGGCTATCAAGCCTGTCTCTTCAAGAATGGGTTGCACGATTTCTTCGGTAGTGCCAGGGTAGGTCGTACTTTGCAGAACAACAAGCTGTCCGGCCCGTAAGCGGGGGGCAATGCCAACACTGGCCTGGCGCACGTAAGTCAGATCAGGCGCTTTCATGGCATCAAAGGGGGTCGGAACGCAAATAAAGATGACGTCTATCTCTTTGAGCGCATCATACTCTGTGGTCGCCGTAAAAACATTGGCTTTGACTAATGCAGCCAGGTCTGCTGAAGGGACATCTGGAATATAGCTTGAGCCCCGGTTAATAAGGTTAATCTTTTCCCGGCTGGCATCAATACCGGTGACAGTATAGCCACATTTGGCCATTCCTGTAGCCAGGGGCAGGCCGACATAGCCTAAGCCGATTACTCCCACTTTGACAGATTTATTTTCTATTTTAGATAAGAGTTGGTTGTACATCGTAGATCTGTTTTCTCCATATGCTTGTTAATCATGTATTCCGAAGAAGAAATAAGCCACCAAATTCACTATCACATTCAAAACGACCGCTAACAATGACCACTTACCTGCCCTCAATAGATGAGGGTGACCACCAAGCTCAAGCACATAACATCTATACCTGGTGGTGGTCGGCGGTCTATTGTCTGCGGTCGTGTCCCGGTGGCATTTAGCCGCTTTTACTGACTTATCCTATATCAAGGATAGGTCACGCTAAACTTTAACCAGCCGTATCTAATTGGTTTTCAATATCTGTAATAAATTGTTCCCAACTTGGCTGCTCAGATTCTGGGGCAACGGCCTGGGCCTGTTGGGCTGCTGTTAATGATTCTTGCCATTGTCCCTTTCGCTGATAAAGGATAGCCAGGTTTTTCAAGCTATCGTAATCATTGGGTAATAGTTGAAGAACCAGTTGATTTTCTTGAATCGCTTCATCTAGACGGTTCTGTTGAGCATAAATAAAAGCCAGCGCACTATGAGCTTCAACATCGTTAGGATTGTTTTGCAAAATAAGCTGGTAACTTGGCAGGGCTAGCTCCAACAAATTGAGGGCCAAATAAGTATTGGCCAATTCACGGATAGTTCCATCAGAATTATCTCCCAGGATACGAGCTTGTTCCAAATAGGACACAGCCTGTTCTGGTTGACCGGCCAGATTATAAGCATGGCCAATCGCCCACTGAATCTGGGTATTCGTCGGTCTATCCACAGCTACTTGCTGCATCGCAGTCACGATATCCTCTAACCGTCCGGCAGAAATATAGAAGTTAAGGCGTTGATCAATAAATTGGTCGGCAAAGATGGCAAAACCATCACTCCCTCTAACCCAAAGATTCATCGCTTCACGATGGGCTGTTAGGGCCTGGTCAACATCACCCATAGCCGCATAAGTATCGCCCAGAAGCAGCCATGAGGGCGGATATCTGGGGTCAATTGAAACAGAAATCTGCAACCGATCAACAGCCGACGGGTAATCTTGTAAAATGTAATGGGTCTGCGCCCATAGGTTATGGTAGATAACGTTTGAAGGAGCCAATAGGGTTGCTTTTTGGAAAAAGTCTAGCGCGTCGGTAAATCGCTCCCGACTAAAAATTTGCCCCAGAGTGAAATAATAACGCCCCATGTTACCTGTGTTATCAGGATTGTAGGGATTTTTCCTTCTTGCTTCCAGGGCGATTCGTTCCCCTTCCTGCCAGGCAAATTGTCGCCGAGCCTGGTCAAGATTGGTATCCTGGGCCATCAATTGGTAATCCAGGGCCAACATCAGGTAATAAAAATCTTCGTCATCGTCTATGGAGCGAGCTTTGTCATGCAAAACTATAGCCTGATCCCATTGCTGGCTATTTCTGTATCGTTCGCCCTCTTTTAAGTAAATATCGGCCCGAACCACGTCGATATTTTTGAACCAAATCACCAGCACCGTGGCCACAACCAATGGTGGGTAAAGCCACCAGTTCTCAGAGCGCCAGAAAGAGAGCCTTCTCATATGCCGCCAGGAGAGGGTCAGGGCAAACAAAACCATCAGTAAAAACAAGAAGATGTAGAACATAACCAGGCCGTTGGTTAGAATATTGGCCGCTGTGATAACATCATCAATCGTGGTCACTGTAACCCGCTGTCCAAATTGAATGCGGTGGGCCAACGTGTAGAAGAAGAAATAACTGAGGGAAGTTATAGCATACAGCATTACAGCCCGGCCCCAACTTACCTCCTTCCGCCAATTGTCTCGCCGGACGGCTATCTCTGATAAGGCTATAGCCAGGCCAATGAGCCAACTAATGGCAAACATCCATAAAAGGCTCATACTATCCTTATCGGCAAAAACAAATTCAAATTGAGGCGTGATAAAATCAAAGGTTAAAATAATAAAAATAATGGCCATCGCCAATCCCAGGCCACCCAACCACGTTTCCCAGGTTTCCCGTTGGACTGGCTGAGTATATGCTTCGTGCCCTGATGAGGGGCCAACATTGGTCCCTACGTCAGACTTTTTCTTGCCCGGCGAGTTGGTCACTCGACGGCCTCGTCTTTTCCTGCGACGTCGTGTATCACCGGCCCGATCAAGAAAAGCAGGTTCTACCTGGGTCATCTCTAAATTGGAGGCTGTTTCCTGGTCTGCGGATCCCTCTTCCAGCACTTCTATTCTCGAAAGAGCAACTATGAGGCCAGCATACGCCCAGAAGTAAGTGTAAGTGGCAACAATGGAAAAAACGAAGTGAACTTCTATAAAGTGGCCGATCAAGGCGCCCAATAAACCAATTAAAAGTAGCGGATGACCAGAAAATTCAAGGCTACCCTTTACTTCTTTTTGTTGTACAATGCCTTGCCAAATCAAGTGTAAGACCGCACCTGCTATCAGGCCAAAAGGCAATCCGAGGGGAACAAAGGTGAAACGGCCCTCCTCACCATCCAGCAGGTAGGCCATAATAGCCCCAATAATACCACTCAACACCAGCAAAATTATAAGACGCCGCCTGGCAGATTTATCAGGTCCCCAGCCCAACCAAAGTAGGATGTAATAAAAAAGACTGATCATCAAAAAATAAAAAGCCAAAAATCCTAACACACCGGTTATGACCAGGCTATCCATCGTTTCATTATGAGAGCGGTCGGCGGAACTGCCTCGATTTTCAACGTGAGCCAGTTCAGGTGGATAAACAAAAGCGAAGGCATTAAACATCGACTCGGGGCCATAACCAACCAGGGGCCTGATAAAATTAAACTTATCTTCGCCTGTTACCTCATCGCCTGGAATACCTAACGGCTTGTGTGGAGCCATCAGTTTCACCGCTGCGTCCCAAATGAGCACGCGCACTCTACCTGTGCCAGATTCTGTAATTGTGATCTTCGACAAGCGATCCAGGGGGGACAGTTCACGGATAGGATCCAGGTAGAGGTCGAAACCGGTTCCGCGCATATTTAAGACCAATATAAAGCCAATAGCCAGGGTGGCCAGGCTTACCCAAGTCATCCAGAGCCAGCGCCAGCCCTTTTCGGTGGCAGCCATATAGGTATATAAACCAAAAAAACCAAGCAATCCACCTAAAGCTGCGCCCAATAGGGCCACACTTTCAAGCTGGTAATTCAAGACCAGTAATAGATTTTGCAATACCAGCCCTAATAAATAGCCAACCCCGGTTCCCAAACCACCAGCCAGGCCCGACGGTATCACAAAGACCAAACCTAACCCTATTTCTTCGAGAGAAAGGCGAGCCGGATTGGTATGCAGGCGGCGCAAGAGGAGAATAATCAACAAGCCCATCACAAAACTGGCGCTTAAAATGCCCAACATCGGACCACGACTCTTGCTGAACACAACCGTCAGGATTTGCACAGCCAAGGTAAAGATGTACACAGCCGCCAGAATGGTATGCCCCCACGAAGCCGATTCTTCTTTAATGATGGCTGTCATCGACTCAATGAGGCGCGTGATTGTCAGGGGCATGACCATAATCAGGTAGGAAGCGACAAAAATGGCATTACCCATATTAGAGGCGACACGTTCGGTTACATCGCCAGCCCAAGGCAAGGGGTCAAGACCGTAGCGTTGCACGATACCGTACAAGCTAACCGGGATGCTGGTAATGATGATGATGGTCACCAATCTATCCACCTGTTCACGGGTCTGCAAATTTCCAGCCATCAAGGCAAATATCACCACATAAGACAGGAATGAATAAGTACCTTGTAGCCGTTGGTAGGAACCCCACAGGCTCACCCACGGCGAGATGGAAAAGATTGTACTAATAATATAAACTGATACCAGGGCCAATGTTGGTAAAACCAACGGCTTTTTAAGCCATTGACGCAAGCGGTCGGCCAGAGGCAGGGAGGCATCACCCGGATTACTCATCCCTCGTTCGACGACTGATATGATCCAGGCCAAAATCATAATGCCAGTGATTGAGCGCAATAAGGTGATTTTATCCGGCTCGAAGGTACGGGCAGAGTAAATGTTAAAAAAAAGAGGAACGGCAACCACTGCCGCCAACCAGCCTGCCTCTATAATTTTTTCACAAAAGATAGAGAGTTTCGTTCTCATAGATCCTCAACCTTAGATTAACTGACCAACGAGGAAAGACGAATTCACAAAATGTTAGGAGCCACCATCCGATTCGGCCCCAAGTTGTTGTAAAAAGCAGGTGGCATCCCGTGGTAACAAGGATCGCAACTGCCGGGCCGTATCTAAATTTCGTTCCACACGATCAAAATCCAACCGTATGCCATAGGCGTGTCGAAAGAAATGGCGAAAGGCGCGCAATTCGTTAAGTAAATCAGCACTTTCAGTTGAGAGTAAGGCTGGACGAATCCCCTCGATTTCCAGAGTCATTCGGTGTAACAACTCGGTGTGCCAACGAGAAAGATCAGTCACACTGTTCTCAAAAGCACTGGCCACGATTTTAAGCAAATCTTCGATCGCATTATATAAATTGTGCAGTTGATAAGCTGTGCTCTCGATCTGGCTGGGTGTATGAGGATACATTTGGCTGGCTCGATCTTCAAGTTCTGCATAGACCTGTTCAATTTTATCCAACTGATCTTCCACTTCAGCTTTCAAAACTTTCAAGCTGGCAGCATCCACCGAATTCCCTCCCGTCGAATCTTATCGGCAAAGTGACACTTACTCAGTTCAATCAGGTCCACTTCACGTCCCAGGGAAGTCGAAAACTTACCCATAGCCTCAAAGAACCGCGTAGAGTCAATTTGTTCTACAGCAATGTCTACGTCTGAATGGTGATCGAACCGGCCTGGCTTAATCAGAGAGCCAAAAACATAAGCCTGTTGAATATCGTAAACAGGCCCCAACTCGTCCAACAAGCGCAAAACATCAGCTAATAGGCTCTGACGTTTCTGTTCATAATTGGCCCGGCGTTGAGCCAGGACTGCATCTAAAACGGAGGTATCGAAAGCCATACTACCCAATACGCGCAACGCGGAGCAATAATTGACGCCAACAGCTCAAAGATCATCGAAAAACATGTTAATCTTACCGGATCAGCGATATAAAATCAAACTCGCCCTTGACACATTGTTTAGGCTCTGAAGCAAGTCAGTACTGTTACTCCGCTACAACTTCGCCAAGTGTCTGCTCGATTTGCTGCGCTACCGCTTGTAACGAATATTGATCTATCACGGCCTGGCACCCGGCCAGACCCATTTGCATCAACTCATCAGGTTTATCCCGAAGCTGTAATAGGGCATCCGCCAGGGCCCGAGGATTCTCCGGTTCCACAAAAATGCCTGCACCGACCTTTTCCAACACTACCCGCGCCTCTCCATCAACAGTAATTACCGTTGGTGTCTGACAAGCCCAGGCATCGAACATTTTAGTTGGGCGCGCTCCCAAGAAGAGATCCACCTTGCGCAACGGTACCAGGGCCACATCGGCCATCGAGAGATAGGCTGGCATTTTTTCCAATGATTGGCCTGGCAGCATCAGCAAGTTGGTGACTCCATAACTATCCTTTAATGCTAGTAGTTCATCTTTCTTAGGACCATCTCCTACAAATACAAACTCGATGCCCGGTTCGTCCGCCAGCAACCTGGCGGCTTCAATCAGAGTCTCCAAATCTTGGGCTATACCGTGAATTCCACCGTACAGAGCCACAAACTTACCCTCAAGTCCCAATTCGGTCCGTAAGCGAGCGCCACCCTCAGGATCAGGCTGGAAGATGTCAATGTTGGAACCATTGGGAATAAGCACCACCTTCGCCTCCGACACATTCCGCGCCACTAAACGGTTACAGATACCCTGTGTTACCGCAACCACCCGCTTAGCTCGACGATAGCACTGCCTCTCAACCCATTCAGCCCAGCGGATAAAGCGAGGATTCTTCAGTTCCCCCAACATCACCGCTGACTCAGGCCATAGGTCTTGAACCTCCATTACAAACGGATTGCGTCGTACCAGACTGATGAACCAACCAGCTACGGCAACAAAAAGCGGTGGCGAGTTAGCAAAAATCACGTCGTATCTTGGTAACAACAGCCCAGCTATAATTGCCGCGAACATATAGCTCAGATAGAAGGCTATTCTGGTGCGAAAGTTCTTGACAGGTGCGGTTTTAACCCACAGATGCAACACATCTACCCCATTGCGAATCTCACGCACCCACAGCTTGCCCCGGTAGTCTGGATGGACAATACCGGCTGGATGGTTGGGTACTTCAGTGAGCACGGTTACTTGATGACCATGTTCGGCAAGGGTTCGGGCTATAGTCATAGCCCGAACTTGCACTGCTCCTGCTTCCGGGGGAAAGTATTGACTTAGGTGTAGGACTTTCATATACTTGTCTCCAATATACGGACGATAGCCTGACTGGTCTGACCGTCGCCGTAGAGCAAGGGACGCTCAGGTGGCGGGCGAAAACAGCGAACGGTATCTACAATCTTGTCTGTGTCGGTGCCCACCAACCGATTCCAGCCTGTTTCAACCGTCTCAACCCACTCCGTCTGCTTGCGCAGGGTGAGACAGGGAGTACCCAGGCAATATGCCTCTTTCTGCATCCCTCCGGAATCGGTCAACAGCAAACGGGCATTTTTTTCCAGCACCAGGATGTCAAAGTAGCCTTGTGGTTCTATCAACCGGACACCCGGCTTCGGCTGCCAGCCCAACTCATTCAGCCGCTGGCGTGTCCGCGGATGCACTGGGAAGATCACCGGCTCGTGTAGCCGATCCAACGCCGCCAGGATGGCCTGCAAATTTTGTCGGATATCGGTATTCTCAGCCCGATGGATGGTGAGCAGTAGATAATTATGAGAAACCAACCCCAAGCGTGCTAACACCTGCGATTTTGTCTCCGCCAGCGACAGGTTATATAGGATGGCTTCATACATCACATCACCTACCAGGTGGACACCTTGCCGGATACCTTCAGCAGCCAAGTTGGACACGGCAACTGGTGTGGGACAAAAGAGGAGATCAGCCACATGGTCAGCCACAATGCGGTTGATTTCTTCCGGCATCCAGCGGTTAAAACTGCGCAAACCGGCTTCAATATGTCCTACCGGGATATGCAGCTTAGCCGCCGCCAGCGCGCCGGCCAGAGTCGAATTGGTGTCGCCTCGTACCAGCACCCAGTCGGGCTGCACATCGAGCAGCACCTGTTCCATCCGAGCTAGAATCTCACCGGTCTGTTGACCGTGGGGACCCGAGCCCACTCCCAGGTTATAATCCGACGCCGGCAAGCCCAACTCTTGGAAAAACACCGCCGACATCTCATAATCATAGTGCTGGCCTGTATGGACCAAAACCTCTCGGTGTCGGGTCCGCAACGCTCGACTGACCGGCGCAGCTTGGATAAACTCTGGACGAGCGCCTACCACAGACACAACTTTCATATATTCACCTCCTGAGAAGTCAACATCTGTGTCTGATGCCAGATTCGCGTTCTATCTTTAACTTGCTTTTGTTGTGAAGCCTCCATAGATGTACTTTACGCTCGACAGAAATCTTGATTTTTTGCAGAAGTCAACTGCTGCACAAGGAATAACGCAAATCCTCCCACACACGCTTTGCATCAACTAGCAAATACTCACGAGGATTACTCCGCCAATGCCTCGGATGAGTAAGCAAGTAGACGACAGCTTCACCCCTACGTATAGCCTCCAGGGGATTGTCAGGCTGCCAAAAACGGGGATAGGGTGCATCCGAATGACGGCTCGTCACGTGTTTCATCATCGCCTGGTCATACACTTCTAGCTCTATCCCAACCTCCCGACGCAAAGCTTGATCCTTTAAGATCTCCAGGTTTGGCATCTTCAATTTCTGGTTCATAAAATCCCCATGTGAAGCCACTGTTATCATAGGCAATTCACTCTTCTCCCTAAGTACAGTGAGGTTTTCCTTGAATCGTTCTCGGATATACGGCATCTCTTGCTCAACCTGCTTCCTGCTCTTCAGACATCTTTCCTTAGCCACCGTAGCAATTTCTTCATAGTGGTAGCTTACTTCGAACCCCGCTTGAGCAATCTTCTGCATCAGGGGAATATCCAGGGTTGAAAATCTGAAGTAATAAGAAGATTGAACATTAAAACTCTGCTCAATTTCCCACTGGGCCTCGGCTGTAGACGGATCTGTGTCTACGTCGTGCCGTAAGATCAAATACTTGGAATCAGGACAAAGTTGCGCCTTCTTAATCACCTGCCAAAAAGAAATGATCGAGTGCACTTCGTAACCACGGTCCAACGACTCTTCGAGTAGTTGGTAGTATAATTCGAGCCTGGATGGCATTAGAAAATTGGCATATATTCTGTGGCATACTTGGACGACTATTGAAAGGCTCATTCCAAATCACTTTTCCAAAACAATCACATATCTAATACCAAAATATTTACCAATATGTAATTCAACAAAATTCAGTATAGATTTATTAAATTTGGCGTAATAAGAAGATGGAAGTATTTGGTCTCTAAAAATATCAATAATTTTAAATCCTGTAGAGTGAATGATATCTAAATGGGTTTCTATTGCACTCCATTTTTTTGATCTATAAGCATTTGGAAAAATAAAAATAAAACGTCCGTTGTTCTTTAATGATTCAAACACTGATTGGTACGTTTTTCTAACTAACGACAAGTCAGTACTAACAATAGTACTCAAACCTTGAGCCAGGATATTATCAAATTTTTCGTCTACGTAGGCGGAGATTTCTGTGGCATCCACAACCAGTGAGGTTAAGCCCTGAGATTTCATATAATCAACGAAAAATGGTTGTAAATCAGAACTAACAACGTTATAACCCCGCGAGGCAAGAATAGCTGATAACTGTCCACAACCAGCACCGATTTCTAAGACATTTCCTGAATGAAAATATTTATCAATCCTGTCCAAAAATAATTCGTCCTTAACTCGCTGTCTTTTTACTGTTGCTATCCAGTGATTAAGACTTTGCTCCGTGTAAATCATTTTGTTCCCTTTCAGGTGGTAAAATCTCATAAGTAAGATATGTATCGACAGATAATTTTGTCATCACCTCAATTTATCTTTAACCAAGTCTATAGCCGAGTTCTCCAATAACATCCTTCAAGATATCTTGGATCACCTGTTGCTCCATTAGATCAAACTCTTTCCGCCAACGTTCTAGGTGAGCCTTGCTTAAATCTATTTTTAACAAAATAGGATCATACGGAATACCCGTAAAGTGACATATCTCTTTCAAAACAGCATCTGTTGAATTGACGAGACTTTCCAGACTATACTCATAGTAACTGTCAGGTGGTAAGTCTGCTTTGATCTTCAGCCAATGGGTTATAATAGATTTGTACCACAGGGCAGCTTGTGCCTTGTCTGAGGGACACCATCGTTGCTGAATAAATGAAGCTACAACATCACGTGGGTCCCGATAAATATGCAAAATCTTAGCCTTTGGAATTAGTTCAAGTAATTCGCGGGCAAATAAAATATTCCAGGTATTATCTTCGACATAAAACGTCTTATTACACTGGGTAAGAAAATCGTTGACAACAGCACGAATAAAATCCCCCAATATTCTCGCCAGTTCTTCATTTGACTTTGGGGCTGAATGATAAACCTGTGGACGAAAAGTATAACTTTCTGTACCAACCCAGCAAGCAGAAAAAGAAAAATCTATCAGTTTGGTCATCAAATCTTGAGTGTGTTGTTTGAAGTTGGGTAAGTGAACGTCCAAATTCCAGCCGTGGTAACGTCGTGGGGCGAGGATTTTACCATCACGATTGATAGTGCGAAGCAAACTACCCATAAGCTTATGCCATAGAGGTTCCTCAGCCAAGATATTTAACAAATTCTCTAGTCGCTTCAACCTTCGGTCGGCTAGAAAAGGAGACCATGTAGCTGCATAGCCGCGATAAAAGTCTACAATCCCATCGGGATCAACAATAAAGCGGTATTCAAAAGGCAGGACAGCAACCTGAGGATGATTTGCCAAGATGGCTTTGCTGATATTTGTGCCACTTCGGCCCGTTCCTCCAATAAGAATAATCTTAGGATCATTAAATGTTATCGAATCACCCATCGGATTACCTGAAATGCTTCTGCATAACGACATCCAGCCTGCCTTCCACGAACTTGGGCAAGACTGTCAATGAATTCGTTATGAGCATAATTTCGATGCGCCTGAGATTTGTATCGTTGTATTGCTTGAATTTTTTTTTGTATATATGGATATTCCAAAGGTACTAAAGCGGAAACATCGAATTGTAGGTTGTTCCAGGGCAGTTCATAGCCCAAAATAGTTGTATGCTTGAAAGCACGTATCCCTTCTTGAGTGACAACCTGATGGTCTTGATGAATATCATTCGTTGAAGGTAAAAAGACCAAATCAGGGTTTAATCTTTGTCGGGCTGCAACAAGCAACTCTAAAATTTCTTGTCGGTATTTTAGAAAATCACGAACAGGATAGTGATAAACCGTTAAGTTTTCGGAAGGGATATTCAGTACTTGAGTAGCACTTTTGACCTCAGTGGCCAGGATATCACTGGGGAAACCTTCAGGTACCGATATTTCGCAGATGGAAAATGCAACATAGTGAACTGTTGCTCCTGCTTCAACGAGTTTGGCAATCGTTCCACCACAACCGAATTCTCCATCATCGGTGTGGGGAGCCAACACTAATACAGTTTGAAAATTGAACATCAAGTCAAAAGTTCCTTGTACAGAGCAATTGATTTTTGTCCTTCAGCTTCCCAACTATAAGTCTTACGCACAGCTTTGCGCCCATTTTGCCCCATTTGCCTTCGCTGCTCTTCGGGATAAGCGAGCAGATGATCGATGACCTGAGCAATTTTCTCAGGTTGGGTGGGATCTACGGTTAGGCCGCAATCGTGACCCTCCACAACCTCCTGCCACAAGGGAAAATTAGAGGCAATCACAGGCAAGCCGGCAGACATATACTCAAAGAGTTTGTTGGGTTGAGCCATTTCGTAATCGTGTTCAGGTTGATTACAGATCAAGCCAACGGTGGCTCGCCTCATATGTTTGTATACCTGGTCGAAAGGTACAACCCCCAGGTAATCTACTTTTGAAAAG
The DNA here is from genome assembly GCA_034409055.1 of Anaerolineae bacterium. Lineage (GTDB taxonomy): Bacteria > Chloroflexota > Anaerolineae > 4572-78 > J111 > DAOUMU01. The sequence goes on along the minus strand of DAOUMU010000536.1, from coordinate 64,789 downwards.
CCGGGCAAGGATTCAGCTTTCTTTTGAAGGTCAGGGCTCATACATTTGCCTAGCAAAGTTAGCCTAACGTCAGGCGTTTTCACATAGTCGAGAGCCTGAATGATTTGATAAATACCACGATGGAGAGTCCAACCGCCTGTATAAATAAGGGTATAGTTGTTGGCGGCAGACTGCGACTGACCAGACTCGTCGTCGACCATTGTCAGGAGCGGGTAGTTTTTGATGATCACTGCTTTTGCCACGGGAAATTGGGCGGCAATATGTTCTGTAGCGCATACAACGGCATCGAGGATAGCCACGGCAAATTGCTCAACCAAACCAACCATCTTAGGCACAATCTTGGTCAATGGCCACGGCAACCAGGCCCGACCAGACATCTGTTTAGTATAGTTTTCGTGAGCATCATAAATCACGCTGGCGTGCGTTGTCAACTTGAGTAACACCCCTATTAGTAAAAGTTCGGGGTCATGAAAGTGATAAAGATCAGCTTTTAGCGAACGGGCTATACGATACGCTGCCCAGGGAGCAAAGGCAACACGCACAAAGCGACGCGAAAAACGAGGAAGTGGCACAATTTCCACCCCATCTGCGATTTCATGCCGGGTATGAGTAGCTATTAGAGAAACTCGATAACCAGCTTGAATCAAAGTACGACATTCCTTCTGAAAAATACGGACGTCAAAGGGTTGGTGAACTGTTGTAAGGTGAACAATATGTCTAGTCATTCTCAAGATAACACTTCATCAAAAATCTGAACGACTCGTTTGGTTAGTACGCTTCGCTCAAGTTGGGTAATGTACTCCTGATTGGGCTGAAAATCTCCAAGTTTATCCTTTCTCCATTTGTCAAAAACAGCTCCTAGTTTTTGTTTCATCTTTTCCTGGTCATAGGGTAAGATAAATCCTGCTTTGGCTTCTCTGATTATTTTAGCCACATCGCCATCTTCGGGAACGAGGGCCAGAATTGGTTTGCCAAGGCGAAGATAATCGTACAACTTCATCATTGTCCATTTAACAAATGGAGGAAGAAGAGCAAGGAGAAAATCACTTCCCAGGCCAAGAGCCAGAGCTTTTTCTTGGGATATGAACAAGATACGAGTTAAGTTTTGACCTTCCAATTTCTCAATACCCCGTCCAACCAGAATAACTTCACTATCTTCAGCAACTTCATTCACTACTTTTAAGAAATTGAGAAAAGGTTCCCGGTACAACCGGTAGAAAGTACCGAGGAAAGTTATGGTCAATTTATCTGGATAGAGAGTATATGGTTTTAATCCCTCGTAGTTAGATTCATCGTAGCCGTGAACGATTACGCTTATATCGTTATCTTTTATCCCATACAATCTGCATAATTGGCGCTGTTGTTCCCAACATCTGACAATAATCCTGTCTGCCTCCTCCAGAATAGTTTGTTCCCCCCTTTTAACTCGCATAGCATGTAAAAATCGAAGTGGCTGAACTAAGCCTGCCCCCAACAGATTTTCCGACCACAAGTCTCCAAAAAAAGTCACCCAGGGGATGTTAAACTCCCTTTTGAGTTGCATCCCCACAAAATAGCAGGTATAAGGGGGACCATAAGTAAAAATTAGGTCAATCTTCTGATCACGTAAGATTTTTCTGGCTTCTTCAAGAAAAGGAAGATAACAACCTTTCAAGGAATCGGGAAAATCAATATTCACACGCAATTTATTAAGAAGAGATACAAGTCTTGGCGGTCGTTCTGGGTGCCCAACTCGATGAACTGTTATATGATCGGGAACCTTTAGAAGCGAGTCATAATCTTTGGTATAACTTACCGAGTCAGCGGCTGACAAGACGATTGGCTCCCACCCTAAATCAGGTAAATATTTTACCGTTGATCCAACAGCTCGCCAGCCTCCCAGTAATGGGGGAAAGTAATAATAAATAAACAGAACTTTTTTCAATTATTAATATCCTCTTTTAATTCGTACTCACCTTTTTAAAGATCAGTATTCTCATATCGGTATATTTAGCTGGAAAAAACGGCATTAATAAATAATCAAAGGGTTTGGTTAATGTTAACAATCCGATTCCGACTAAACCCCAAATTTTATACCGTAGGGAGTGCATTTGTTGCTCTAGTAAGTCTGGCTTCACAATAGTCTCTGTTTTAGAGGTCGTTTTCTTTCTTAATCGAGAAATGGTATTTTTGGTTGTATGGTAAAAACGAACTCCGAGACGAGGCAAACCTAATTCTGAGATCAGTTTACATCCGTGAGTTTGAAAAGCATCAACGTATTCCTGTCTTGAACGAACAGCTAAGTATGAGGCAGGATGTTTTTTTACTACGTTGACCGGCGAAAAATCCATCACAAGGACGTATCCCCCCACTTTAACTACTCTCATTATGTTTCGGATGGTCTCGATAAATGCTTCCCGGTTTATCACGTGCTGTAAAACGTTGATACCAAGCACTAAATCAAATGAAGTGGAGGCAAAACTTAATCCTGGCACAGCAGCATTGAGGAACCACACGCTTTTATTAGCAGCAAATCTTTTTTGGGCATACTGTATTGTTTCGCTGCTAATATCTATACCTATAACCTGAGCCATACCACGTTCTGCAAGCAACTCAATTACGTCACCAGTTCCACAACCAATATCTAAAACTTTGGTATTGGCGTTAATTGAAATCTTTGCTTGTGCCAGGGCGGTGTTGATTGCATGTAGACGCTGCGGTTGGTCATAAGCATAAAGCAGAGAATCAACTTCACCTGTGTGTCCAAATTTTCTAAACCGTGTATTCCAGAATGATTTGGGAGTATAGCTATCGCTCATTTGTCTTTATTCGATGCCAATTTTCTCTTCAAATCCATACTGTTTATACCACTCAATGAATTCGCGCAGGCCCTTTCCAAAATCATAACCAGGCTGCCAACCCAGCATATCCTTTGCTCTAGTTGAATCGGCAATTAAGCGTTCAACTTCCCCAATTCTTGGTGATACATGGATGGGCTTTACCTGTTCCTTCTTATCACATAATTCGATAATCATATTAGCCAGATCTATAATGCTTATTTCGGCACTACTGCCAAAGTTAATTGGCTCTGTGATTGGCTCCTCATAGTTTAGAACTAAATCGTAAGCGGCAACAGTATCTTTTACGTAAGTATAATCCCTTTTTTGCAATCCATCACCGTATATAATAGGAGGAACGTTACTGAGGACTCGCCTGGTAAAGATGGATATTACCCCGCCATATCCCAAATCTCTTTGTCGGGGACCAAAGACATTGAAATTTCTTACAATGGCGATGTTCATTCCATAAGTTCGAGTATAGGCATAGCACATTCTATCGGCGGCAATTTTACTTGCGCCATAAGGATGTGGGGCATTTAAAGGATGCTTTTCGTCTATTGGAGCATAAATAGCCGAACCATATACTTCGCTGGTCGAAGCATAGATCAACTTTTTAACATCATGCATTTTCGCTGCTTCAAGGATATTCTGTGTACCTAATACGTTTACATCATAAGTAAGCTTTGGTTCAATATAAGAACGATCGACATGCACCTGCGCTGCCAGGTGGAATACAACATCCACATCACGCACCATTCTGTCCAATAGATCGAAATCCCTAATATCTCCCTTGACCAGTTTAAAGTTCCGGTAATCTAGCAGATGCCTGATATTCATCAGGTTGCCACTCATAAAGTTATCCAGGCAAATCACAGTATGTTTTTCCGTGGTATATTTCTCGCAAAGGTGGCTACCGATAAAGCCTGCTCCCCCGGTTATCAAAATTCTCATATCCTATGCTCCTTAATCAATCTTTGATAGATGTGTTCCACTTTTGCCATCTGTTTGTAATAATTATTCCTTTCCACTATTACCTTTCTGTTAACTCGGCCAAATTTCTTCCTGACATCTTCATTTTTCAACAGGTAAATAATTTTTTCGGCTAGTGTTGTCGGATCTTTTAAGGGTACCAGAAAGCCACCTTCACCATCTTTTACCCAATCGCCGTTATTCCCAAAATCGGTAATGACCACGGGCAATTCACTCGCCATAGCCTCTGCTGTACTGGCTGCAAGTCCGGCATCAGAGAGTGAAGTAGAAACATAAACATCTGCCGAGGCCAAATAGCAGGGGAGTTCATCGCTAGGAATTAAGCCAACAAATTTGATACTATCCGCAACCCCCAAAGACGCGGTCAACTCTTCCAAATAGCTTCTTTGCTCACCATGACCGGCGATAATGAACTTGGTTTCAGAAACTTCTTGGAGCACTCGTGGAACCGCTCTAATTAGTGACTCTACATCATAAACTGGACTTAAATTTCTAAGAGAGATAATGGTTGGCGAGTCATCAAGCTTGAGATTTAGCTTTTCCTTGAACTTTTCATCTCTTTGAGCTGGGCTAAACTTTTGGACATCCGTTCCAAAGAAGATGAGATCAATTTTTTCCTTTGGAGCACCCAACTCCATCATACTTTTTATCATGTGTTCTGCATCACAAGTTATAGAGTCAGCTTGTTTCAAAACAAACTGAGCAGCCAATTTCAAGAAGATGGATTGTTTCGATGCAATCAAAATATCAGAACCCCAAGCCGTCACCACAAATGGATGAAAACCACACAAGGTACCAAAAACCCCGTTATCAGTCACCGAATGAGCGTGAAGAATGTCGGGTTTTATCCGCTTTATCAAAGACTTGATTTGAAATATCACGTATGGAAGATTTACTCTTCGCATCGCCATTGGGATTTCCACCCCCCCTAATTCTCGGGCCACTTTGAGCGGATACAGTTTCACATTCTGAAGATTATCATTGTCAAGGGGCGTTAAGGTTATCAAATGCACCTCATGCCCGATATCGGCGAAATATTGGACCCACCTCTGGGTATGAACGGAGATTGCACTGCTAAGATAACATATTTTTATTCTTTCATATCCATCTCGATCTGCCAAGTTCTCTGTCATAGCACTCACTTTCTACTAGCAATAAGTTCTGATCACAGCCGACAAATGCCAGTTACCCAATGTCTGCCAGTACCTTTACGACCCGCTGATACATCTTTTTCCATAGCCGCCACTCTTTCTGCAACACTGAGTTATGCCACAATAAGGTAAATGTCCCCTCGACTTGACGACAACGTTGAGCCAAGTCCAAAATACGCCTTTCGCCCTGCTCTGGACTGAGGTTATGGTATTCTTGTAAAGTAGCATCCATTACAATCAATGGTAGTTCCAACAGATTCAACTCACAATCTTGCTCTATATCAAAAGGATGAAAGGGATGACACGTACCACAGCGAAATCCCTCATGATCAGCGTATCCCATCGTTGAGTCGTAGATCAATCCTACCTGGGCCCAATGCCGCCAGGTGTTAGGAACCTGAAAACGCAAATAGTGTTGGCGTCCCCCATAACTCTCCTCACCTAAAACAGTGTCCATGCGTGTCTTCTCTAAGGCCAACCGTTCTGGATCATTTAGGGTGTGGTAACCAGGATGAAAGCCGATTTCAAACCCCTGTTGACGCAAATCTTCAATGCATTGCTTCACGAAAGAAGAGGCCGGATCATAGCCATTATCGAAGGGAGCGGGTTCAGCGGCCATAAAATAAAATGCACTATCAAGGTTGTGTGTTCTCGATAGGCCGGCTAAAAAATGAATCCCTTGAAAACCGATGGCTTGCCTGGGGAACACTGTTTGTATCACGGCATCAGTTAGAGTTTGCCCTCCTTGTTTGAGGCTGCGATATTTGAGCAAATCTCGACCAAGCGCCTGCGCTGCCCGACGCAGATTTGGAAAACGTTTAATGACATCTATATCATGACTTAATTTAACTGAGAACCGGGGGGAGGTTGGGGTCCACCGGGGAAGCAAGAGTGTTAGCCATTTCTGTAGAATGAGGGCATATTCATCTACAATGGGTCGATCCAGGAAGCCTTGCTTGTAAGCGACACTGGCCGTGGCCGGAAAGCGTCCATGTTCATCCTGTACCGCCACCACCGTCTCTTCCCACCGGGAAAGCATGAAGAAGATGGTGGCTATAATGTCTGCGTGGAATATCACTGTCCCATCTGCCCGCTGCTCAACAAACGGTTTGTGGCCATCTTCGTGCCCGGCCCCCCAAAATAACACTGGAATAGAATCCGCAAAAGGCAGTTGAGCATCTTCTGGCACAACCTCATCGACCGGCAACCAATTTAAGCTATGCGGTTTACGTTCTAATAACACCTGCCAAGCATTATTGTGGCACGGTACAACGATAATACCCGGCTGATCAAGTTGAATTTGATCGGGGTTAGCGTAACAAATAGGAACATCCAACTTATCAAAACCGTTATTATCCTGTGGGCTGTTTCCCATCACCCCAGCCAGCCGGGCCAGTTGTCGCCAGGTGTAGGATAGGGCATTGGGGGTGAGGAGTGAAGACTCAGTGTCGGGCATGTCGCAACATCACCAGCCAGGATCGCACATCTCGATTCATCCTGAGCAGTAAAGAGTTTGTCTTTGTTATATGTAAATAAGGCTTCTGCCTGGCCCCAAAGGCACGACAGAAACGTTCAATCGGTCGTATCATCGAGCCTTCAAAGTCAAAAGTTTGGGTAACTGTCGCGGCAAACTGAATGGCTTCCCACACCAACAGACTGGTCGCCCCACTATTGCGCAACTCTGGATCTGAGCCGCTCATTAAATAGTAGGCTGCCTGGTCATCCCAAACAACATAGATTGCGGCATGCAATCGTCCTTGGGTATCCTCAGCAAAGAACATCTGGCGACAGTTGTGTTTCTGGCAGGCTCGATCCAGCCGCACCACCAGTTCACGAGAGTACGGCAAGGCCATACCTTGCCGTTTGAATGTCATTTCATTCAGATCAAGAAAGTCCTCCAAGCTCAGATCTGATCGAACAGTCAGTTGCTTTTGCGCTTTGCGCACGTCGGTCCTGATGTTTTCTCTTGTTTCTCGCCAAACAGCGTCCAGGTCGCTCAGATCTTCAATCACATAGGTGTAACGCGTGGTCTGTTCGAAACTTCGCCAATAAAACGGCAACCAATTAGTGATAGAGTAATGAAACGTCTGAGAAAAATAATCAAAGGGCGGTAGTTGCTCAATCAGTGCAGTTATCGAGTCATGCTGCCGAGATAATTGCTTAACATATTTTGTCGCATGCGACGCAAACCAAGGTCCCAATGTTTGCGTCAGGGGAGGCATAATCAGCCATGTAAAGCCAAATCGTTTTTTTACCACATAGGGTAAACGAGCCTCAACCTGTTCGCCTTTTTTCACCTCTATCATACGCCATTTATTTGGAGCAACAGCATCTAGCCAAAATGGTTGTTGGAATATGGTCGGTTTCACTCGTTGGCCTCGTTACATATTTCCTCACGAATACGTTCAAGTTCAATCTTAGTCATATTCTGATGAATTGGAACATCCAAGCCATATTTGGCTATGTGACTGGCATTAGGTTTCTCTGGCCAACCCAGATATTGGTCCATCGTGACAGGCCAATTGAAGCACCCAACCCGAAGCCCATCACGTTGTAAAGACAAAGAAATTTGAGATACCTTATCAGGTCTGAGAGGTATCACTTTTTGTTTCACCCAGGCAGGACTAATACTAGCGCCAACGTACCAACTTTTGCATTTCGTCCCATTTGAGAATAGGGCTGCATTTTCATTGCGTTTGTTCACAATTTTTAGATATTGTTTCAATTGCCATACTCCCAGCGACGCCCGTAATGGCCCAATCCCGCTAAAGGGGTATGACTTCTCAGCCTTAGACAGCCTCAGACTTCGTTCTATCCGATTGAATATTCTACGAGCAATGTTCTTAGGAAGTCTGATGTTTTGTCTCCGTTGCTGTAAATAGTTCATAAACAGATCGATTTCTTGCTCTTCAGTCTTTAAACTACACGGACGCTGGTCAAGCCTGATCTTGGAACATAAATCTGGATTATTGACCAGCAAGGCGCCTCCACCACCCCCCAATGAAATTGGCTTGTCGTAATTAAAACTAAAAATAGCCGCATCGCCCAGAATACCCGCCATGAATTCGTCTATTTTTCCGCCCAGAGTCATCGCACAATCCTCAATAATGATAATTCCCAATCTCTCCGCCGTCTCTTGAACAGGACGAAAGTCGCTTGGAACACCAAACAAGTGGGGAACGACCAGTGCTCCGTGTTGGGGCCTTAATTGGGCTGAAATTTCCTCCCAATCAATGTGTCCTGTACAATCAGCCAGATCAAAAGTTTCAACCTGAAAGCCAGCTTGTATGACGGCCTCAGCCACAACTTGACAATTAAAACTGCTTATCAGAACTGAAGTCCTTTTAGTAGAAACAGCATCGACTAAAAACTGCTGTAAAGCAGTTCTGCCACTGGGAGCAGCCCACATTTTACCCGAAGCGCCTAAAAAAATACGGAGTTCTTCCAAAAAATCTGTAACGTTAATCTGTTGGGCATGTTCACGACAGATAGATAAGATATTCGTGTCCCAAAATTCTTCGACCGTATCTTTATTCGACATAATCCACTAACTGCTGATAAATATTGGCATCAATGCGCACCTGCGTTCGTCGCTCAAAATTTTTCGGAACCTCCCCCCGTCGGCTAATTTCCACACCGTAACGTTTGAAAAAAGCATCAAGTTTAGCTAACGTACTATATGTATCATCACAGAAAGTCTCGTATTGTATGTCAATGAACCGATCTGACCCCACTAATGCCCGGTCTTTTTCAATCAAGGCATAAATATGACGAATCTGTTCAACAACCTGGGCATAAGGTGGTAACTTTTTCAACGAATCAATGGTTGGCGGTTCCATAGACCACCAACAGGAATAGTCACCATACAATTCGCGTCGAGTTTTTAGCAAAGAATGAGCGTTGGCCACAAGATCACGCTGGACAACGATAAATAAAGCTTCTGGCAAAGCCTGAGCCGTTGGCACCAAGCGTAATGCACAATTCATATTCTTAAATAACACCGGTTTGCCAAAGGCATTCCCTAAAGCTCGTATGGCAGCCCGAAATTGAACTAATTTTTTCGGATCAACTTCTTCAAGCGGCACATACTGAGGTTTCCGCCGAAAAAAACGATACCAAAACTGACCACATTCGCTGGGTGCTGTCCCTCCTTGTGCTTGGCCATACTTCGAGGTATAGTTTGAAGTTTGCCGCCGCCGTAGGGGATGGAAAAGACGTTCCAACAAGGAAGGGCTGCCATAAAAATCACAATGAATATTAGAAAGATAGCCAAAGTCGTAGTAATCAGTCAGCACCTGATACAAAAGTGTACTCCCCGACCGGGGTGCACCAATGATTAAAACTGGTGTATATTCCAGTGGGCGTTCACTGCCATCAGAAAACTTGCATTCCAGGGTGTGCAACCAGGGATTGAACCAACGCAACTTGTTATAAACAAAACCAAACACAGGACTAAAAAGCAAGGATTTCATTTTACTTTCTGTGGCGTTCGCAACAGCCACCAGTCTGGTATTGGAACAGCCAGAGAAAATTTTCCGTCTCTTAAATCTCTGGCATAATCTGCCCACGAGAATTTCTCTATCACCGCAAAGCCAGCCTCTAACCATTTTGGATCCAACTTGGTGCCTGTCTCTTGATAGACAATAACATAATCGGCATTCCAGTATTCGATATTCTTCAGGACGGAACCAACATCCCGCCCCCATAACTCTGGAGCCCCCTCATAGTTTAGTTCAAACACGCCCCACCAATTTGGCATAAGAAGAATCTCCCGCTTGGTCGCCACATAAGACGATAGTTCCAGCAAAGTTCCATACCCATCAAATACTTTGTCGTATAGACCATTGGGATTATCAAAAGCCATAAACACTCTTTGTCCAGATTGAACGGGCTGCAAAAAACGTTCCATCCCCTCAAACAGATTTTTGAGAGAGAAGGGAGCATATTTTGGGACAATATCTAACACCAAACTATTCGCCGGCAACCCCATAAATCGGGGCAGTGGAGACATCAGAAACCAATAAGAGGGCAAAAGCCATGGCTGTTGGCTTTGGATGGTCACTGCGGTCGCCAGACTCATCATCATCATATAGATTGACTGATGGTCAGCAAAACGCATTATGCGAGTCGAGTTTAATAAAAACAAGAGGACACCGACCAACAATAGCACTGACAATTGGTTGGTTAGCCAATAGACAACAACAATAAATTGTCCGTATAGCAACAGATAGTAAACCTCCCCAATGACAAGTTTATGGCCAACACGTTTATAACGGGTACTCTTCTTTGTCATTCCAATGGCCTTCATGATCCGCACCATATCTTTTCTCCAGTTTCCAATAGCAAAAGCAGGCAAAAAATGGGTCAGCAACTTTATACCTGCCGGAAAAATCGCTAATAAAGGCCATAATGAAAGGCTGTAAACTGCTACCGTTATTGAGAGAATGCTGGCTACAAAAACCGTGGTGAAACTCCCAAAACTGGCTGCCAACCAAGCCAGACTGGCAATGAGCCAACGTTCATTAAGCAAGCCATACAACCCCAGCGGAAAAAAAAGCCAGCCCAGAGCATTATAATTCTGGTACACAAAGGTGTTGCCATAAAAGCTCGTGCTAATAAGGGCCAGGCCCATAATCAGCAAGAGCCACCAACTACTGACCTGCTCCGTCCAAATGGCATGGACCAGCAACCAACCAAATAAGCCAACCAGAGGCGTAATCGGGGCTAAACGCCAGTAGGCAAATAGAGAAGGCAAAGAGTAAAAAAACCATTGGGAAAGTTTATAATTGCCCAATCCAAGATACGGGCTGACGCCGCTACGCCCGTACCTATACAGGTTTAGCGCACCTGTCCAGTAAGTCAGTGAATTTATTCCATTTTGAGCCGTGAATCGATTATAATATTCCCATTTCCCATCAGCTAGCACGCGACAGGTCCACAGAGTTTGCGCCAAGCGAACAGGTGTCGTCACCAAAAGGGTCAGTGGATAACAAAGCACCCGAATAAGACCGATCCAACCAAACCGGTTCAGAAATCTTTGAAACATGATGATTATCTACTTACTCCGATAGCAAGGATTCCTCTTTTTTTCACCTGCTTGAGCAACCACTTAAGATGAGCTGGCTCAATGGTCAAGCCAGCCAAAATCATTGTAGTGACCGCTGCGACAGCGATTACTATCCACAATCCTTGATTTTGGCTATACAAAATCAGGATGGCCGACATCGCTGCAACAGCGAGGCCAATCTGAAGTCCCAGGATGCCTAAGGGATAATGTATGGGCCAGAGCTTTTCACTGATCCAGATGGCCAAAACGTTCCAGACAAAAAAGGAGGTTGACGTAGCCACAGCAGCACCTATGTTACCAAACTGGGGCACCAGCCAGGCATCCAAAGCAACATTTAGCAAAGCCGCTATAGCCATAATAACAGGATACCAACCTGTTGCCTGTTTCTTCCAGATGCCAGCAGAACTGATCAGATAGAATCCATAGAATATAGATTGCCAGGCCAGAATACCCACAATGGGATAAGCGGTATGATAAGCCGGGGCGGTAAAAAACGAGACTAACCAGGGGGATAGCACAGTCAACAAAATGATGCCAATTGACCCCATCCCCAAGTAAAGTCGGGCCATAGTTCTGAACAATAGCGGACCCTCAGGACTATGTATGGCATCCATCGAAATCGGCCACCAGGCCTGACGATAGGTAGTAATGGCCAGCGCGATAAGGATAGCAAACTTAGCCCCTACCCCATACAGCCCCAGCGCATCTTGACCATGGTAGAAACTAATAAACCAGCGATCAGCAGTATTTAAGACATACATAGCCAGGGTAGACGGTACCAGCGGGGCACCGAAACGCACCAACTTAGGCCACCAATCCCAGTGCCAGGTAGACCAATCAAGGTAGGTTCGAATGGCCCACCAGCCAAACAGGCTCCCAATTACAGCACCTATTCCAGAACCAATAAAGAAGCTTATGACCCCCCAATCAAGCCATACGACCAAAACTACGGTAATGACAGTAGAGACCAGTGTATTCCCCAGAGTAATCCCCAGATAAGGCCAGGGACGATACAGCAAGCGAAAAACCTCAACACTTTGGTTCATCAGTTGCGTAAATAGAGCGCCTACAAAGGCCACTGCAAAATATTCCCAGGTGAGGCGACCATCAAAAAACATCGTATTGAGCAAAGGAGCCAAAAGTAGGCTGCCTCCAACAATTGCCGCCCCCCAAGTTAGGCGCCATTGCAGTATTGCCGTGATTAACCGGGCTTGGCTGGCTCGACCACTTTCTTTCTGCGCAAAAAAATAGAAAGACTGGGCCGAGTCCATACCCATTGCCAACAATCCAGCAAGCAGACTACTGATAACAGTCAGCATCGTAATAAGGCCGTAGTCAGCCGGAGCAAAGATCCGGGTATAAACTGGCAGCAAGAAAAAACTAATTCCCTTGGCCAAGATGCCACCAAGACCGTAAACAATTGAGTCTTTGCCAAGCTGTTTGAAACGAGATACGAGGGACAATTCTATTACTCCAGCAAGAACTCACCGCTTGCGAAACTTTTGTCCGCAGAACAACTCATAATCTTCGATGTATTCAAGGTCAGGATCAGAAAAATCTTGCCAGGTATCTTGCCGAAATATATACAGATGCTCTGGTGACAGATTTGTTGAAATAATTTCGGCACATTCCGCCAAGGAATTTTGACCAGGCCTGATATTGGTTGAGTTTCTGACAAACAAAAGAGAGGGAATCATTGAATAGACAAAAGCCTTACGCAAGAATCCAAAAGTCAACAGGCGATACAATTTCCTGGAAAAATTCAGACCAGACAGCACTAAACGACTATCTGTGCCATATCCCCATACACCGGCCAGTCCACCTGTCTTCAAAACCCGCGTTACCTCATCAAAACCTTTTTGAGGACTGGGTAAGCAATTCAAACAACTATACGAAATAACATAATCGATAACCCCGGCTTTGAAGGGGAGTTGTTGGGTGTCAGCCTGAATGACAAATAAGTTCTTTGGCTCGTTGAACCGACTGGCCACCAGGTCCACCACCATAGAATAATCCAAAGCAATCTTAATCGAGTCTGCAGGCAAAAAATGAAGATGATTACCGTCACCACACCCAACGTCCAAAAAAACCTTGTCTGCTGTAGTGGCTGAAGCCTGTGTCCCTAGAAACCAATCTACGAAATTTCTAGCCTGGGCCAGTTTAATCTGACTGATTGGGTTTTTGGAAAACGTACGCCAGTGACGATTGTATTCAACATTGTTATCAAAGTTAACAAACCGTACAATACCATTCTTGACGGGGTATCGATGACTGCTATTCTTATTGCATATCAATTCATCACGGCCTTCAGATAGATCTCCCTCACATTGCGGACATTGAAGCAAATGTAATATTCTGATATAGTCCACTATAATCCTCCTTCGCGTTCTTTAAGAAACCAATCTTGAGCACTAGTTTGGCTTACACTGATGAGGATAGGCCAGCGGGATTTGTTTTGGTCTGTTGATTACCTGCCTGTTGGGCTATTTTCTTAACAAACGTAACAAGTTGTTCCACCACCCGCTGACGCTGATTGGTTTGTAAATGAGGATAAACTGGCAAATTGATCATTTGCTGACTACACAACCACGAGTTGGGAAATTCTTGACCATCAGTATAACGCCTATAGGCAGCCAAATGTGGCACACTGTACTCAATCAACTGGCCCAACTGAATACCCTCTTTCTGGAATGCCTCAAGTACACTCATACGGTCAGGCACGTGGATCACATAATGAGAATAGGTCGCCCCATCAGTCAAGGGTGGGAGTACCCAACCCGGTACATCTGGCAAATGTTCATTGTAATAGCGAGCGTTTTCTTGGCGACGTCGCAAGATTTCCGGATATTTACGCAGTTGGACTACACCAACTTGGGCTTCAACTGCCAACATATGATCCAGATAATCGGGTGGAAAATGGATTTTTTCATCCAGATGGTACGCTTTTGTCAACCGGTTCAGCAACGGCGTCTCCTCTTGTAGCCAATGCACGAAACCATAGATCCGCTCATTGAAAGTCGGGTAGACGGCCAACAGATACAGCCGGCGGCGCAGGGCCTTGATCATGCCCGGGTTCGTGAAATGAGCATCGCGCCATACACGCACCCGTTTGGCCAATGCCAGATCATTGGTAGTTAACATTCCCCCAAAGATTGAGGTCATCGTCTTGCTGATGTTCAAACCAAACAGGGCCACATCGCCTTCATTGCAAACCAGGCGGCCCTGCCAGCGAGCGCCGAATGAATGGGCACAGTCCTGGATCACCCAGATTTTATGACCGTAGCGCGCTTCAGCCTCCTGGACGATGGCCTGGAGCCGGTCAACGTCCAATGGATAACCAAACAAATGGGTAGCAACGATTGCCCGGGGCCGTTCATTAACGGCTGTTTCCACATGATCCAGATCCATGTTGTAGTCGTAAAGTGTAATATCCACAAAACGAGGAATGTTTCCGCTCAAGACAATGGCATGGGCGACGACACTGCAGGTGTAAGCTGGCATGATAATTTCGGCATGCTCAATCCCTAAAGCCTTGAAAAAAGCCCATAACGCACTACGACCATAGGGAAAAGCAATAGCATACTGAGTTTCGAAGAGGCGAGCGAATTCAAACTCAAACTGCTCTACTGCTTCCTCGTTTTGTCGAAACAGCACCATAAGTTCATCTTTGCCGAGGTAAGGCTTCAAGCGGGGGATCATTGAGCAATTCTCCTGGCCCACTGGGCTAAGGTCAAGAATTGGTAATCTTGGGCAATCACATCCATTGCTTTTTGGAATACATCCAATTTCTGCTGCAAAGGGGTATACAAAGCCTGCGGCACATAGACACCGTCGCCCACTGCCGGAACTTGATCAGTCAAATCAGGATGGTTGTAATCGACAAAGTCGGATAGATGAAACTGAAATTGAATGGGACGTTCGAGTGTTCGCAACATTCGATAAGTAACTTTGAAGAGTTCCGGGCCGGTGGCCAACAAAAACGTGGCAAAGAAAGGCAAACGTACCACTGGCATCACCGTAATCGGGAACTCAACGAGGCCATCCTCCCCTTTTGCGGCTAAACTTTGCCGATTGGTTCGATAAGGGGTCACTGGTGCGGTCATATATTTCAAGTGTCCCATCGTTGTCCGGTCGCCACCCTGACGGCTGCGCATCGTATACCAGTGCAAAAACTTTAGTAAGGGCATCAGTGACGTGGGAAAAACCGACGAGTCATAGAGATAGTTTCGTTTGCGTAGAATCGGTAGAGCATCGTCGCCGATATTCCAACCTGGCGAACGAAAGCCTACCGGTCGTTGTCCGATAACTTGTTCACATAGCTCTTCCATGCCGGCCACCTCAGTCTCTTTCTGGGCCGGGGTCAGGAGGCGAAACCCTTGGGCGTGGCTCAGGGTGTGATTGGCAATCTCGTGTCCCTCGTTTGCCATAGCCCGAATAACATTGTGGTTTTTTGGGTGGCGAAAATCATTGCCCACCATGAAAAGGGTAGCTTTAATACCATACAGTTCTAAAAAGCGAGAGAATCTTTCCAAACCCATATGCAATTCAGCATAAGTATAACCGCCAGTCCGTCGGCATCCCTGCCCTTTGTAAATTGAGGCCAAGGTATCTATATCGCTGGAAATAGCTGCTTGCAACATATCTGTCAAATGATTACCTGCCTCTCAATCTCGCCAGAAACAAGCAGTTTTTCTACATCCACTTTATATGAGGTCATACCGATAGCCGCAGATGGAAAATTCTCAAAATATCGGGCCGAGGCCATATGAATAGCGACAAAAGGTCTGCCGAATTCAAGCCAGCGCATAGCTATCTGTCCTTTAATACGTAACACATCGGTTACTATAACCCGTTCACTCTCAAATTTGACCACACGAGTCAGGCTAAGCGGTAGGGAGCGCTTACCGCTGATTAGCAATCGGACCAACAGGGATTTGATCCAATTTCCCAGGCCCACACTACGCATCACTGTGAGATTTAGAAAACGCAAAAGTATGAACTGGAATGGTGTGGGAATTGCCCGCAGCATAATATAAAATGGAGTCTCGATTGTGATCTCGGCAGGAGTGACCTGGCATAAACGATTCAGATCTGTGATTTGGGTGGTGATATATGTACCCCCCTTCATCTGTCCTACATAACCACCATCATTCCAAATCAATGTCTGCTTTTTTCTGTCAAAAACCTTCAATACCCCCCCATTACTGGCCCCAACGACAGCGTAATAATGTGGCGTACCTCGCACATATAACCCGGCCTGCGAGAAATCCTGAGAAATCTCACTCCCGGCTTCACTACCCCTACCTGCTCCTTTTGCTATTTTTTCCCAGGGTAAAGGAGGCATCGCTTGATTCTCATCTGGCAGGTCAGCCTCCAACACCGTCACATAGTTAGACAGTACGGGGGCTAAATTTCCCATATCTATATCCCACAGGGTGACTGTCCGGCCTGAGATAATGGCCTTTAACATGAAACGGGTCATTGTGTGTGCCATAGGGAACTCGCTGCTTAACAAGGCCAGGCCACCTGGATAAAACACGGCCGTGCGCCGGCTTCCATATTCACCACCAAACGTACCATCAGGATGAACAAACCAGGATAAGAAAGTGATTGCCTTCTCTAAAGCTATCCGCAGGTCAGGGTCTGGACGTAAGCGATAAACCTGGGCCAGATAGTAGAGACAAAGTGTCTGATAGCCAGGGTCGGCCCCCTCGTACTCAAGAAACCAGCCTTCAGGAGATTGGTGAGTTAAGATACGTGTAAGCAATTTGGCAGCTCGATGATGATAACGGCTCTCCTGGAAGAAATCACCACTCACCTGTAGCGACAAAACAGCTCCGGCTAAGTGATTTGCAATGTGGCTATGCGTTTCATCATAACGATATAAAAAATCGGCTGCTTGACGCAGACTGTTTTCGATAGACTCCCGGAAGGAAGATGGGCAATTATTCTGGATAGCCTGATAAGCCATTAACAACGGATGCAGCAAAAAGGCAGTCGCGCCAAAACTATGCTCATTTGGAAAAGTCTGGTCAAAAGAACCATCTCGATGTTGAATTTGTGCGGCAAATTTTAAGCCGGCTTTCACAGCTTCCGTTAATATCTCTCCTGCCCTTCCGTTCTCCTCATTTTGTGTACGCTGTAACAACCAGGCTAGTGGATACACGTTGCGCTGAAAGGTGGCTTCCGGGTAATCGACCAACTTCCAGCCCCAATAACGACGGTCGAAGCAGCCGTAGGTTGGGGTGTAAGGGTCCCTGTTCTGTTCACTCAATAAGTGACGGCAAGCCGTCTCAACTTGCCACTGCAATTCGCAGGTGTTCATCTAGCGTTTCTTGACATTCGCACAAATCATAAAACCCACATATTTGTTAAGTAGCCGGTGAATTTTCTTGGGCAATCTGAAGGGTAAAGATCTGGCCGGAAAAAAATAAAGGTAGGTGTCTTGTATGTGAAAATACGGGGTGAGCATTTGGATGAACTGCTCACGGGTATAAGACTTGCCAATCGGATTGTCTTGACCATCGTAGAGTCTTACAATTTCATCGACATCATCAACTGCATAAATATTTTCTCTACCCCGTCCTTTCATGCCTGCTCCCATTTTGGCCAATAATTTTCCCGGCCATTTAAGTACAGGCCAAGCTTGCAGGAAGATATTTCGATAATATACTGAGATATTAGCCGTACCCCCCTTGTCTAGGATCCGGGCAATTTCTCTAAGACAGGCTTCTGTATGAGGCGTGTGATGGATGACCCCAATACAGTTTACATGAGCAAAGGTTGCGTCATCGAAAGCGAGTTGTTCAGCATTTTGCTGGCCAAAATTAGCCTTAATATGATAGAGTTCACACCGCTGTCGAGCCAAGGTCAAGGCGTTGTAAGTAAGATCGACAGCGGAGATATGCTGATACCCGCGTAACCCAAATTCGACGACCCAAAAACCTGGACCGCAGCCAAGATCAAGTATTTTGCTTGATTTGGCCTCATCTGGAAATGACCACTCATTTAACACGCCTCCATAGCAGTCGTCAATGTAAATTCGCCGATGTTCTTCAAAAAATTCTTTTGTGCCGGGCTCATAATTAGACTCACCGGCCCATAAAGGGTTGTTTTCCCAAAATTGCCGAACCTCTTCAATATTTTTTGACATTGGCGATCTACTCTTTTGGCCTTCACCTATTGTCATCGCTCAGGTATTTCCATCAATAAACGTCTGCATCCAAAGTTCCAGAGATAACAAACCCCAAATACCACGACCATAGGCTCGCTCTGAGTCTAGTAACGGTTCAATGTTTTGGGTTTGAAAAATTCCACGACTCTGCGCTTGAGCCCCTAACAACACTTCTCGTACAAAGTCGCGCACTGCTCCTTGCTGGTACCATTCACTCAAGGGGACCGGAAAACCCATCTTATCTGTCCGCTGGTAAATTTCACCGGGAATCACGTGCTGGACGACCTGGCGGAAAATGTGCTTGGAACGCCCCCCCCGGTATTTGATCATGGGCGGCATAGAGGCCACCAATTCGGCCATACGATGATCTAGCAACGGTACCCGCGACTCTAACGAAACGGCCATACTGGTTCTATCTTCAACTTGTAATAACGCTGGCAGCAGTGTCTTCAAGTCAAACCGCGTCATCCGGTTGATAAAGGAGCCAATTTGGCCTTCGTTAAACAAATCTCGATAGGCTTCGAAGGGACGATAGCCGTCCTGGCCGACGAAAAGGTTAGGAGAAACCAGGTTGTGGAGGTCGTTGCTGCGATCGATCAGGCGAAAATAGCGCCGGTCGGGGGCGTCAAATAGCCCCTGTTGCCAAAAATAACGTAGTAACGGCTGATAACCTTGCAGTTGGGGCAAGTTCGATAGAATCGATTCAAAGGTAACAACATACCGCCGGTCCTCCTGGGTACCCTCAATACCGCCCCTGATACATTCTTCCAGGTAGGCGATTAGGTAGCGCATGTAACCCCCAAAAATCTCATCCCCTCCCTGGCCACCCAGAACAACCTTGACGTGGCCACTGGCCAAGGCAGAGACAAAGTACTGGGGAAACAGACCGGGTCCGGCCGCAGGTTCGTCCATATGATAAATCAAACGGGGCATAATCTCCACGAAGTCGTCGGCCGTGGGAAACACCTCGTGATGTACTGCCTCGACTTGCTCAGCCACTAAGCGGGCATACCGTGTTTCGTCATACTGCGGTCCTTCGCTGAATCCACCGCTGAAGGTATGCAGGGATGGCCCCAACAATGAGGCGGCCAAGCAAGCCACCGTAGAAGAGTCCATCCCCCCACTCAGATGCGCTCCCACCGGGACATCTGCCCGTAACCGCAACCGGACCGCATCCTCAAGCAGTCGAAGTAACTGGTGCTCAAAGTATTCCTCGGTGTGATCGGTATCAATGGTGAAATCCAGGTCCCAGTATTTCTGAATGTTCAGGATCCCATCCGGTTTCAGCAACAGGCTGTGGCCGGGCAACAGTTTGACAACGTCCCGGAACAAGGTCCTGTCTTCCAGGCAGAACTGAAACGTCAGGTAATCGGCCAGGCCGGACGGATTGAGCTGTGGGCGCACAGCCTCTACCTGTAACAGAGCTTTGATCTCTGACGCGAAAGCAAAGGTGTTATTCCGAAAAACGTAGTAAAAAGGTTTGATGCCAAATCGGTCGCGAGCGGCGAAGAGAGTCCGCTCACGACGGTCCCAAATGGCAAAGGCAAACATACCGTTTAGTCGCTGTACGCATTGCGGGCCTGCCTCTTCGTACAAATGCAAAATCACTTCGGTATCAGAATGGGAGCGAAACTGGTGTCCCCGTCCGACGAGTTGCTGACGCAACTCCAGGTAGTTATAAATTTCCCCGTTATAGACAATCCAGAACCGCTCATCCTCATTGGCCATCGGTTGCCGGCCCAGGGGCGAGAGATCGATGATACTCAGCCGCTGATGGCCCAAACCAACATTATCAGCCAGGTAAAATCCTTCATCGTCCGGTCCCCGATGACGCATCGTCCATGCCATCACCTGCAATTTCGTCTCATCAACGAGTCGATCTGGCTCTAGATGATAAATACCACAAATACCACACATAATTTTGTTAGCCGCTCGTTATCCGTTCTTGGTCGTTCGTTGATTACTGTTGGCAGACAACTACAAGCTAATCCGGCTGGTCATCCGCTGAGGTAACGCCTGCCGATTAAAACAATCAACCGCTTGCGCCGGATCTTCTTGATACAGTTTGCCCAAGCCCCGGTAATACCTCAACCAGCCTCCAAAAGGCCAATAATATAGCAAGGCCATAATCAGGTATCCCAACGTGGTGATGCTACTAACCATCTTGCTATCACTCGCTTTTTGATCATAGCGCAGGACAAAGGGCACTTCCGCAAAACGGCAGCCCAGCAGGTGTAGTTTGACAATCATCTCCAGGGTCGAGGTAAATCCCAGACCACGTAACTGGATGAAATTATTGCCAAACACCCGGACAGCATCCTGAATCACTCTGGCTCGATAAGCCCGAAAACCACAAGAGTAATCCCGAGTGCCTGGAATGTGAAACACCCATTGCATAAAGAGATTTGCGGCTCGGCTGATAGTAGCCCGATAGCCATCAACGCCCAATTGATCTCCACCAGGTTGGAAGCGTGACGTATTCACCACGTCATAGCCCTCTTTAAGTTTTTCTATTAGGCTAAAGATATATTTCGGCTCGTGGGTATCGTCGCTTTCCACCCGGATAATGATATCATCTGGGTCACAGCGAGCAGCAATGTACTCAAAACCATCTCTTTCCGTTTCGCCCAGGCCACGGTTGATCGGATGGGTAACCACACTTAAAGGCAAAGTCCGGGCGTATTCCGCCAACAATTCAGGGGTACCATCTGTGCTGCCATCATCTACGACAACCATGTGATAAGGTTGGTTGTATTGTCGGAGAACGTTATCAAGCTTTGGCAGCAACTTGGGTAATGCCTCTTCCTCGTTATAAGCAGGTAAAAAAATCCAAATCATATCTTTTCCTCGACCAATTGAGCTACGATGTAATCACTTGCCCGCCCATCACCGAATACTGCCGGAGGGGTTGATTGTGGCCACTGGCGGCCATCGATTACTTTCACAATTTCTGTTGAACCTGCCCCCACCAATATATTCCAGCCCGTCTGTACCGTCTCCACCCATTCCGTCTCCGGGCGCAAGGTCACACAGGGGACGCCAAAGAAATAGGCTTCCTTCTGCATCCCGCCGGAGTCGGTCAGAATGAGCCGGGCATTCTGCTCTAGCATCAACATATCCAGATAACCCACCGGCTCAATCAGGTGTACGTTTGAACGTTTTAACATCTCTACGTTCGGGGTTCCGATGCGCCGTTGGGTGCGGGGATGGACGGGAAAGACGATGGGCTCTCCAATCTCCAGAAAAGCGATCAGGATGTTTCGCAAATTTTCAGGCACGTCGGTATTGTAGGGGCGGTGAACCGTGGCCAGCAGGTAGTGCTTTGGAGTTAGGGCCAACTCTTGCAGGATGGTTGAACGCTGTTGGGCAATCTCGGAAAACTGTAACACCGCATCATACATCGTATCGCCCACCAACTGGACACCCTGGGTGATGCCTTCTCTGGTCAAATTGTCGACCGCCGTCTGAGTGGGGCAGAAGAGTGCATCGGAACAGTGATCGGTCAACACCCGGTTGTGCTCCTCGGGCATCTCCCGATTGAAGGAGCGCAGTCCTGCTTCTACGTGGGCTAAAGGCAGACGCAACTTGCATGCCGCCAGCGCCCCGGCCAGGGTCGAATTGGTGTCACCGTAGACCAGTACCCAGTCTGTCTTTTCGGCCAGTAACATCTCCTCAATCCGCATCAACATCTGGCTTGTCTGCCAACCGTGCGTGCCAGATCCGACTCTCAGGTTTATGTCCGGCTTGGAGATGTTCAATTCTTCAAAAAAGACTTGCGACATGCCGTAGTCGTAGTGCTGGCCGGTATGGACCAGAATCTCCTGGTGCCCGGCCGCTCGGAGGGCTTTACTAACGGGCGCAGCTTTGATAAACTGGGGACGGGCTCCAACAATTGTTGTGACTTTCATAGCTGAACCTCAAATTCCAGATATCGCCAGTCGACCAATGACCAATAGCCAACGACGAAGGCTGGTATTCGTCATTGGTCATTGGTCGTTCGTCGTTCATCTTCTGGCCAGTCCAGGACCGTCTTTAATCCTTCTATCCTAAACACCGGGTAGGACCGATCAATATCTCTCTTGACCTTGACCTGAGCCTCCAGGCAAGTCAGGTAAACAATCTCAGCCAGGTCACCATCACCCTCTATGCAGACCGTATCATACCCGGCCTGTTGAATCTCTTTCAGAAAATCTTTTGAGGTCTCACGGGTAACCCGATACCAATAGAGGGAAGCCCGCATAAATTTAGTGGTTAAGCGGGCTTTCTCGGCAATCCCTTTCGGTGTCAGCAAGTAGCGCAACCGTCGGCGCTGCATCTGGGTAACCTTGATGTAACCCTTATTGACCAAGCGCTTGATATACCAATTAACGCTGCCCACGGCTACGCCCAACTGGGTGGCCAAATCCGCCTGGGTAATATCAGGATTTTCTTCGATATGAGTTAAAATCTCAAGATCGTAATTTTTTGACGATCTCATGATGCTTACAAACAGAAGACGATTTTACTGATTAAATTCAAAATTCAAAATCTGAATTTCAATAAATGAATTATACATGCAAACAAAAAAAAACTGAATATGACTTATGTACTATGATTATATACGATAAGGGGTGAAGATTACTAGGGGCAAAAGTACTGGCAAAGAGTGCTAATTTGGGATGACAAAAGGTACCGAAACCGTTGCCCTAAAGTACCTTAAAAAGGCCGGCATCTCATCCTGGTTTTCAGTGCAAAGCGACTATCCTCAGTACATCCAAATTTGCTCTAGCTGGACCACAGTCCAGCGGCCAAAACGCGGACTGTGGTCCGCTCCGAGCTTGAAAATTGGATCTACTGATCCTAATCTTTCAACGTGGGTAGAAAGGAGATCATGGGGACAGCCAGCAGCGAGGCTATAGCTACCCAGAAGAAAGCTGAACGCAGGCCAAAATAATCTCCCAGCAAACCGATAATAAAAGCGGCCACGGGACGGATGAGAAACGTGGTCGACATGTACAGGCCATTGGCCATGGCTCGATTGTGGGGGAAATGTTCCTGGACAATGGTCAGAATGACCGGCGCGGATGAGAGGGAGAGAAAACCCAGGGCTAGCAAAACTGACACGAACAGCCAGCCACTTACATTGAGAAACAGCAGCATCAGCAGCGGTGAGGTTGACATCACCACCAGTAAAACCGTCTTGCGCCCCAGCCGGTCGCTCAAGGTACCCCCCACCAGTGCCCCCCCAACACCGGCTAATTCCCAGATCGAAAGTGAGGCCCCGGCTGTCCACAGACTGGCTCCTTCCAGACTCATAAAGGTAGGCAGATAAACTGCCAGCGCCGTGAGCATCAATTGCCGGGGGATAACGACGCCCAACAACGGCACAAACAAACGCCGAACCGCCGGCAGCATCATGCGCAAATCCTGCCGTTTATCAGACCGGGCCGGGATGTGTCGCAAACGCCAATACAAAAAAAGTGAGGCCACCCAACCTAACACCATAATCCGGTAAAATCCTTCCAGGGTCCAAACCGAGACGGCCCACACGACCAATAGCGGCCCGACTGCGCGGGCCAATTCACCCCCGGCCATAAATAGACTCATACCTTTGCCTAACTGATTACCGGAAATGCGGGCAATCATAGGGGGAGCCGGAGCGTGGAAAGCGGCTACACTGACCCCAGCGGCAAACAACAAAATGGCCAGGGTCAGATAATTGGGGGCCAGACCTAACATGCTCATCAGGGTGGCGGTCACGGCCGGGGCTAAAATCACAAAATAACGCAGGCTTAACTTGTCGGCCAGATAACCGATAAAGGGGTTGAGCAGGGCCGGAAGCTGGACAAAGCCCCACAACGCCCCGGCCATGGCCAGCGATAGGGATAGTTTTTCGATAATCCTCGGCAACAGCGGGGACACAAAGGCCGAAAAGGTGTCGTGCACAAAGTGCCCTCCGACAATGATCAACACCTGCTCGGTCTGAAATTCAGCCTTTTCAGTCTTGGCGACGGGCACGGCCTGGGTTTGGGTGGTCATTGTTGGCTCCTCAACTTCAATCCACAAATCATAAATCATAAATTGTGAATCGCAAATTTGGGGCAACAACAGAAAAGCGAAAGAGGAACTCTACTTCAATTTCGCTGACCTGTCCTTCCAGACGCTCAACCATTGGGTCAAACTTCTGTGAGTTCTCCAACTGAACGGCCACTTCTTAAGTCGAACGGGCACTCGTTTCTGGCTTTCGCAGGCCAGGGCCAACATCATCCCAAAAGTGACCAAAGTATTTGTGAGGAGAAAGAAGATAAACTCTTCTAGTGGTAACTGTCCGCCCAAGAATACATTCTAATGATTGGCTGGGGTCAATGGTCCACGTGCCGGAGCGAATGGCTACTGCATCGGCAATACTGAGGTAAACTGTGGGCATAATGATACCAGGCAAAACCAACCGCCGGTAGCGCCACAGAATATCTGCTCCAAAGGCCAGTTGCCCTATGATTGGTGGCAGTGCCCAGACCAGTTCCAGGCCCAGGTAGGTCCCCAACTCCCCTCCCAGGAGGAGGGTTGCGGCTGCGCCCAGCCAAATTAACCCTACTGTCAGAGCTGCAATCCACCTAAGTCGGTGGCCTTGATTTGTCAAACCGGGCTCAGCAGACACGGGTAGGCGGTGAGCTAGAAACAGCAACCACAGCCCTGTAAAAAGAGTCTGCAACACAAAAAAGGTGTACTCCTCTGTGGGGACCCAGCCCAGGACAATGCCGGTTACCAGCTTAGGGTCGTACCACCATACCCCGGTTGCCACCAGGTAATTACATGGGTCGGAGGATTTTGAAAATCTCTACTTTGTCGGGGCGGGGACTCATCCGGGGGCCGGTCTGCCAGGCGTGCTTTCCTCGGCCATCATTGCTGAAAATCTCTTGAAGGGCTTGTAGTAGTCGTGGGAATATCCATAGGTTGCTCCAGGTCAACGCCCTCTTTTAGAAATATAGCCAGGCTTACTGTCAGGCTATCGAAATAAACATTACTTTCTTCACTTTCTTCGCCATATACCATATTTTCGATTTTAGCCTCAATGCGCATGGCCTTGCTTTCCAGAGTGAACTCTGCTCCTGGTTGAGCCAGAACAGCTTCCGCGTGCGGGTTGGTTTCGACCATGGTCTGAATGGTTTCATCATTATAGGCATACTCACTCATAATAACTCTGGAGATGGTAGTTATGTCAGTCTTGTCAAAGATGCCCACATCAAAAGCGATCACCTGTTTGGGGCTGGTATTGGGGAGAACCTTCAAAATCTCCATACCACCCTCGCCCACAAAAGTGCCGTCATCCGTTTCAATGATAAAATACTCCTCATAATTATCCCGGCCAAACGTATAAGTTCCGGTCCACTGTTTAAGCGGTGGCGGGCCTGCACCCTCCCAGACAATTTTTGGTTTGGGCGGTTCTTTTTTAAATAGGGCTTTACTTTGCCTGACCACCCACGAGACCGGGCCAACCACCGCCAGGAGCCCCGTTGCGACGCTAGCTAACAGTCCCATCACCGTCCAGAAGATGAGGTTACCCAGACTACCCCTGCTCTGAATCTTTACCACGGACGGGTTCTCAAAAAGATACTGTACTCTGATCAACGAACCAGGCTTCAAATGATCATAAAGCTCCTGACTAATCTGATCTTCCTTCTTAAACTGTTTGAAGTTACCGCCGAACATGGGTACATCAAAACTGTAGGTAACATAGTAAGTGTCACGCTCGTCAACCCGAGAGCCAACGATTGTGGCCAACGTGGTCACGCCAGATTGAGCAAACTGAGACCAGGTGTTCCATCGCTCTACCAGGTTAGCCCCGCCGACAATACTGATGGTAGCTAACAAAAATACCATCATCCACAGACACCAAAAGTAACCATAGCGGCTGGCCTTCCCGCCTGCCGTCGGGGATGTATCATTTGACTCGGTTGGTTGCGGTGACGAAGGAATAGGTTCGGCTACGGGAGAAGTAGCGCCGGTTAATGCTGGGGGCGGACTGGCTGGTGGAGAGGGTGGGGATGATCCTGGCCGGTCCAGTGTCGTCAGACCGCGCCAGGCTTTTTCGTTATTGGGGTTGATTGTGATGACCCGGGCCAGACATTCGCGGCGCTGCGCCTTCGAGTCAACGACATACGCCATCCATAGCCAGGCTGTTTCATTCCGGGAGTCAGTTCGTAAAACTTTGGTCAGTAACCGTTTGCCCTTCTTTTTGTCACCTGACTTGATGGCGGTAATAGCTTGTTGTAACGTAGTAGACATCGTAATCTCCTGAGTGCAGATAAAAAACTGGTTCCCCTATCTGGTTCTCTGATTTCCGTAGTCCTTCCGATGCGGTGGTGTAAAATCAGGATAAGTAAATTATAAGCAATAACATCATAAAAATGTACAGAGCAAAAGTACTACAACAAAATGGGGCATTTTGGCAATTACAGGGGAGGGAAGGTAAAATAAATCCTTCAGACCAATTGTCAATAAGGAGCGTAACCAATGACCAAACCAACCAAGAACCCGTTCGGGGCACGAACCAAGTTCGACACCGGTCACGGCGAAGCCTACATCTACCGTTTGGATAAACTGGAAAAAGAAGGACTGGGCAATATCTCGCGACTGCCCTTCTCCATTAAAGTGCTGCTGGAAACTGTACTACGCGAAGTGGATGGCTACGTGGTGACCGAGACAGACGTACAAAAACTGGCTACCTGGCATGCCGCCGCCCCGGCCCTGGAAGAAATCCCCTTCAAACCGGCCCGGGTGATTTTGCAGGATTTCACCGGCGTGCCCGCCGTGGTAGACCTGGCCGCGATGCGCTCGGCTATGGCCCGCATGGGCGGCGATCCCCAGAAAATCAACCCGGTCGTGCCGGTCAACCTGGTCATCGACCACTCGGTCCAGGTGGACGTTTTTGGCCAGAGTATCGCCTTAGAACGTAATGCCGAGATTGAATTTGACCGCAACCGGGAGCGGTATGAGTTTTTACGTTGGGGGCAGCAAGCTTTTGATAATTTCAGTGTCGTTCCGCCCGCCAGTGGCATTGTCCACCAGGTCAACCTGGAATATATTGCCCGGGGGGTGTGGACCCGCCCGGAAGAGGACGGCCTGGTGGCCTATCCCGATAGCCTGGTGGGCACCGACAGCCACACCACTATGATTAACGGCCTGGGCATCGTCGGCTGGGGCGTGGGCGGCATCGAGGCCGAAGCGGTTATGCTGGGCCAACCGATCTATATGCTCACCCCGGAGGTAGTCGGCTTTAAGCTGACCGGCCAACTGCGCGAGGGGGTGACCGCCACCGACCTGACCCTGACCGTGGTCCAGATGCTGCGCCAGAAGGGGGTGGTCGGCAAATTTGTCGAGTTCTACGGGCCCGGCCTCGGCCAGATGACCCTGCCCGACCGGGCCACCATGGCCAATATGGCCCCCGAATACGGGGCGACGATGGGCTTCTTTCCCATGGATGCCGAGTCGCTCAACTATCTGCGCCGCACCGGCCGGTCGGCCGAGTTGGTCGAACTGGTGGAACGTTATATGAAAGTGCAGGGCCTGTTTCGCACCGACGACACGTCCGATCCCGAATTCACCGACACCCTGGCCCTTGACCTGAGCGACGTGGTCCCCAGCCTGGCCGGGCCAAAGCGTCCCCAAGATCGAGTACCACTCTCGGAAATGAAAGATTCTTTCCAGATGGCCCTAACCAACCCGGTTGGTCCCCAGGGTTTCGGGTTAGCTAAAGCCGCTCTACAGCGTAAAGGATTAATCAAGTCCGACGGCCGGCCGGCGGAGGAAATCACTCACGGCGCGGTCGTGTTGACGGCCATTACCTCCTGCACCAACACCAGCAACCCCTCGGTGATGCTGGGGGCGGGCATTCTGGCCAAAAAAGCGGTCGAGCGGGGTTTGAAAGTGCCCGCCTACGTTAAAACCAGTCTGGCTCCCGGTTCCAAAGTGGTCACCGATTACCTCAATGAGGCCGGTTTGACCCCCTACCTGGAACAGCTTGGCTTCCACACCGTCGGCTACGGCTGCACCACCTGTATCGGCAACAGCGGCCCCCTGCCGGAGCCGGTGGTCGAGGCCATTACCGGCGGTGACCTGGTGGTGGCGGGCGTCCTCAGTGGCAACCGCAACTTTGAAGGCCGCATCCATCCTTACATCAAGGCCAACTACCTGGCTTCACCCCCGCTGGTGGTAGCCTACGCCCTGGCCGGCAGGACCGACATTGACCTGACCACCGAACCAATCGGCACGGATCAGGCCGGCCAGCCGGTCTATCTCAAAGAGATCTGGCCCACCCAGGCCGAAGTTGCCGCCGAATATGATAAGGCTCTCAATCCAGACACCTTCCATAAAGAATATCAAGGCATCGAGCAGAGCAACCCCCGCTGGAACGAGATTCCGATCAGCGAAGGGGCCTTGTATGCATGGGCTGAAGCCTCAACCTACATCCAGGAACCGCCTTTCTTTATCGATATGAGCGCCGAAGCCGAACCGATTCAGCCGATTGAAGGAGCCAGGGTCCTGGTGAAAGTGACTGACTCGGTGACCACCGACCACATTTCCCCGGCCGGCGCCATTCCGGCCGATATGCCGGCCGGACAATATTTGCAGGCGCGGGGAGTGACACCCTACCAATTCAATTCATTTGGTTCCCGGCGAGGCAACGACCGGGTTATGACCCGGGGCACCTTCGGCAACATTCGCCTGCGCAACCAACTGGCTCCCGGCACCGAAGGCGGCTGGACCACCTACCTACCAACCGGCGACGTGATGCCCATTTTTGAGGCCAGTGAAAAATATAAGGCCGGCGACACGCCGCTGGTGGTCATCGCCGGTAAGGAATACGGCACCGGCTCCAGCCGGGATTGGGCGGCCAAGGGTACCCTATTGTTGGGAGTTAGGGCGGTGCTGGCCGAGAGTTTTGAGCGCATCCACCGCAGCAACTTGGTCGGTATGGGCGTGCTGCCCTTGCAGTTCAAAGCCGGTGAAAATGCCGAAAGCCTGGGCCTGACCGGTCAGGAAACCTACACCGTTCACATCGACGACAATCTGCAACCGCGCCAAAATGTGCAGGTCGATGTGACCGATGCCGACGGCCAGACTCGTACTATGACTATGGTCTGCCGGGTAGACACGCCGGTAGAGGTGGATTACTACCGCAACGGGGGGATTTTGCAGACGGTGCTGCGGAACTTCTTACGAACCGGAAGTAAGGAGTAGACACCATACCCTTACAGGACATCCTCAATGACGAAATTTAGGGGTCCAAAGTGCACTTTGGACTCCTGTGGGATGACCCTATTTTCGGAGGAGCATACAAGATGAATAAGAAGCGGTTCACCA
Source organism: Anaerolineae bacterium (assembly GCA_034409055.1). Taxonomy (GTDB): domain Bacteria; phylum Chloroflexota; class Anaerolineae; order 4572-78; family J111; genus DAOUMU01. The sequence continues at coordinate 35,245 of DAOUMU010000536.1, read as the reverse complement.
TTTTGCATTCCAACGATCTGCACGGCGATTTCCTGGCCGAGGCCCAAGGCATGGCAAGCAATTTGATCGGTGGTCTGGCCTTGCTGGCCGGCTATATCAACAAGGTGCGGCAAGAAGAGAAGAACGTGCTGTACGTCATCGCTGGTGATATGTTACAAGGCTCGATGATTGATGCAGAATACCGGGGTGTATCGACTATCGAAATTATGAACTACCTCGCCCCGGACGTGGTCACTCCGGGTAACCACGATTTCGAGTACGGGCTGTCACATTTGCTATTCCTCGAGAAGCTGGCGAACTTCCCCATTGTGAACGCTAACCTCTACCTCAAGAAGTACCACAGGCGATTGATGCGCCCCTACCACATCATCAATATGGACGGTTTTGACATTATGTTCATCGGCATCATTACCGATGAGGTTCTCAAAGCATTGAAGAATGATACTGACGTGGCCAGTTTCATCACTCTGGAAGACGCCGCTGCCGAGGTGGGCCGGATTTGTAACGCCTACAAAGACCAGGACATTGATCTGACGGTACTGCTCACGCACATTGGGTTTGAGGCAGATAAAGCGCTGGCCCCTATGCTCAAGCCCGAATGGGGCATCGACCTCATCATCGGTGGGCACTCACATACCCACCTGACACAACCGGCAGAGATCAATGGTGTCCTCATTGCCCAGGCGGGCGTGGGGACCGACCAGATTGGACGTTTTGACCTCACGGTGGACGGCGACACTAACAGCATCATCGAGTGGAAGTGGGAACTAATTCCCGTGGACGCAAACCTGGCCGAACCGGACCCAGAGTTGGAAAAGTTCATTAATTCGTTCAAGGAAGTGGTGGATCGCAAATACAACACCCCCATCAGCCGCTTTGCCCGACAATTGACGCACCCTGCCCGCAACCGGGAGACGGAGCTAGGGAATCTCTTCGCCGACATCCTGGCCCAGCGCGCCCAGGTGGACCTGGCCTTCTTCGCCAGCTTCGCCATTCGGGGCACGGAGATGGGACCGCTCATCACCCTGGGCAATTTCCTGACGCACATCCCGTATGATGACACGCTATTTCGCTTCACGCTCAGCGGGGCAGACCTCAAGCAAATCCTCCGCTACATCCTGCGCCCCGAAAACCAGGCCGGCGCGGGTTACTTCTTCCAGGTCAGCCGGGGCACCCAGGTGACCTACGACAACGCCCGGCGCGATCTGGCCGCCTTCACCATCAAGGGTAACCCCGTGCAGGATGACGGCCACTACACCGTCTGCATCCAGTCCTATCACTACGATGACACGAAAAAGCATTTCGGCCTGCCGCCAGAGCGCTTCACCGCCCTGGCCCCGTCGCAAGTGGTGGCGACTTCGATGCGTGATATACTGGAAGAGTACCTGCGCAACCACCAAAACCTCAATAGCTATATCGAGGGACGGTTGGTATTCAAGAGTTAATAGAAATTAATCAATTTATCGGAGCCGATCAAAGTTTTGCCCAGGGCCGGATTGATCAGTACCGCGGCCGCACCGGCCGAGATGGCCATCACCGCTCCGACCGAAAGATCAACCCCGGCCGTGGCTATAACCATCGTCATGCCAATGGCCAGCAGCATCAACGGCGCGCCCCGATTGACCACATCGATCAAGCTGCCAGCCAAACAAGTGATCGTCCTTAATCTCCAGGGTAAAAAAATCCGGTAAGAAAATCAGGTTAAAAAGCAGGATCGATGCCAGGGCCACTACAGACCAAAACACCTGGCTGTCCCTTAAACTTTTCCAGGATATATTGTCGAAACATTTTTAGCTCCCCGCAATAGTCCGCATAATTCTATGTTCATCGATTTCATCGCCGGAATATTCAGTTACTTTTTCCTGGTCTTTTAGCACTACAACGCGGTGGCTACAGCGCAATACTTCCTCTAACTCCGATGAAATGAAAACACATGCTTTACCTTCGTCAGCCAGTTCAAGCACCAGCTTCTGAATCTCGGCTTTGGCTCCTACATCAATACCCCTGGTGGGTTCATCCAGAATGAGAAGCTCAGGATTTGTGGCCAGCCAACGGGCGAGGATAACCTTTTGCTGATTACCGCCGCTTAGATTCTTTACCAGTTGATCTGCTGTGGGGGTACTAATATCGAGCAACTTGATATACTGTTCGGCCAATTCATACTGTTTTCGTGTACTGAGAGACTTAAACCAGCCTCTATTAGCCTGGATAGCCAGGATGATATTTTCTCTGACGGTTAAATCATCCACCAGGCCTTCTGCTTTCCTGTCTTCAGGACAAAAGGCAACACCTCTGGCAATTGAATCGCGGGGCGAGTACTTTTTAATAGCTTTCCCTTCGAACTGTAAGGTACCATGATCAGGTTTGTCTATTCCAAATAGCAGATTGGCGGTTTCTGTACGGCCCGATCCCAGTAGCCCGGCAAAACCAACTACTTCTCCGGCATGCAATTCCAGGTCAAAAGGTTCAATCGAGTTGATACGGCCAAGCTGTTTGGCCTGAAGCAGCGCATCTTCTTTAATGTGCTTACTGCTCTCAAGTTTTATTTTGATCATATCATTAAAATCATCTAGATTCCTGCCGATCATTTTTGCAACTAACTCAATCATCGGCAAGGAATCTGCGTCGTAAGTTCCAACCAATTTTCCATTTCTTAGAACTGTTATTCTGTCCGAAATTTCGTACGCCTGATCCAGGAAGTGCGTAATGAAAATAATACCCATGCCTTCATCTCTTAACTTACGCATCACCCGGAATAGCTCCTCAGTTTCATTGGCATCGAGGCTCGATGTAGGCTCATCCAGGATCAGTACTTTGGCCTCGGCAATCTCAAGTCCCCGCGCAATGGCCACCATCTGTTGGATAGCCGTTGAATACATCCCTAGAGGCTCAGTTACATCAATATTAATGTGCAACCGTTGAAGCAGTTGGTTGGCCCTATTATTCATTGCTTTCCAGGAAATAGCTCCGAATTTCGAAGGTTCCCGGCCAAGCAAGATATTTTCCGCTACGGTTAAATTGGTGCAAAGATTAATTTCCTGATAAACCGGACTGATACCCATGATCTGGGCTTGTTGAGGTGATTTTATGGAAACTGCTTTCCCCTCAAGCATAACAGTGCCTTCATCTTGCCGCTCAACACCGGTGATGACCTTGATCAACGTAGACTTGCCGGCCCCATTTCCCCCCATCAAAGCATGGATCTCGCCACTCTTGAGCGTAAAACGCACGTCGTTAAGGGCTTGCACCCCCGGAAAAGATTTAGAAATATTTTTTAATACGATAAGGTCTTTATTATTATTAGACTCTGCCATAATGCGTTGTGCCTCCGTCGTGGACAAATAAGATTAAATCAAGTTTTTTCGAGATATTGATGGCATACCTTTAGATACCGCCGATCCCTGATTCACCCCTCAACTTACTTTGCCGGGTATAATTGTCTATGCGGCAAAGACGAAAAAGAAGTAAGCCCGTGAAAAAATATCTTTATGAGTGTTTTCTCCTCATATAAAATAAAGCTTGAATTCCGAGGAAGATCAGAGTGAGCGCACCCACACCGATACGGGTCCACCAAGAACTCAAGGTGCCATTGAATTGCAGGATAGAGACGATGGTGCCGTTAATTAAAACACCAAACAGGGTGCCAATTACAGTTCCTACACCGCCCGTTAACATTGTGCCACCGATTACGACCGAGGCAATGGCATCCAATTCCATCCCCGGCGCGTACCCGCCATAACCTGAAAGCAGAGAAATACCCCACACAATTCCCGCCATAGAAGAACAAAAACCGCTAAAGGCATACACAAGGAGTTTTGTGCGGGCCACAGGTAACCCCATCAGCAAAGCAGACTGTTCATTGTTGCCAACAGCATAGACCGTACGGCCAAATCGGGTGAAGAAAGATATATAAATTGTCACCAATAAAATCAGCGGGCCGATGAGGGTTGGAATATAAATGTACACTTTTTCAAAGAAGGGAATGTAGAGTTTTGTTAGTGCCAGGTAACGGTAAACAGGATCCTTAATTGTCAAAGACGCTAGGGTGATGATGTAAGCCATCCCCCGGGCAAAAAAGAGACCCATTAAGGTTACAATAAAGGGCTCTACCTTGAAGAAATGAATAAGCCAGCCCTGACTCAGCCCAAACACCATGCCCATAACCAGCATCAAAGGCATCACAATAAAAGGACTCACCCCGGCAGCGAGTAAAGCAGCCGATGCAGCCGTGGTAAGAGCAATGACCCCGGCTACCGAAAGGTCAATACCTTTGGTAATGATCACCAGCGTCATGCCAATAGACACAAGCAACAGGCTGGCCTGGTTAATAAACAGGTTAAAAACTACCTGCGGTTTTTGCATAGCGGGATACAGCAAAGCCCCGATAATGTAGAGCACGATAAATATGACGATGGTAGTCAGCAGGGGGCCGTTAACTAACAAGAAACGCTTAGTTCGTTGCATCTATAGGATTCCTTTCCGGATAGTAAGTAATAGGTTGTGATGAACCACTTTGCGACCGTGATGAAACTTGTCGGATTTGGGAAAGACAATACTTTACAGACGTATCGAGCCAGTCGTTGGCGTAAGGTATAACGTTTGGCCTGTTCTTTACCAATTCACCACTACCTGGGAAGCTTTACGCGCCCTAGGATTACCTGGGGCTGTTTATTGCACCGCATCGTAAAGCGAATGTCAAAATTCGAGACAGGATTTGTGTTTATACCTTCTTTTTGAGCGCTCTGCAATATCTGGGCAGTGAAAGACCCCTCCACCTCATCGCATTTTTTCCCGTTGTGTTCCACCGTCATGCCGACGGCCTTGTCTTGGGGATATAACTTAGCATTTGGGAAAATCATGCCAACAGAAAACGGCTTGTTATCTCCCGGGTCAAATACGAAGGTCCACTCCTCAACTTTTATCTGGAGGGCGGTGCTGTCATCTAGAAAAGCAGCCTCTGGCTTTTGGTTAATGATTGTTGTCTTTCCTTCTCCCAACGACTCGCCAGGTTCGGACACAAGGCAAAGCCCTTCTTGCAGAGTCCTGCATTCGGATGGCATCTCCAGCGAAAGCTCTCCCGGCACTCTTGTAGGTTTTCCGGTTTGCATCGTGTTGCAGCTGGCCAGAAGGATGAGCAATATAAACAATAGAATACTGTATATCCTTTTCATGATATTTTGGTGCGGCAACCTTCCGCCTCAACGGCAGGTCGAGGCACATATCCTCCTTTTTTAAGATTACAACCTATCACTTATATTTTAACTACCCACTACCTCTTTCCGTTCAGAGAATTTTTTCTCTTTCCGTTCAGAGAATTTGTTCAAAAACCGACGCGTGTAATCAGAGTAAAGAATAATCACCACCAAAACAAGCACGGCTCGACCCGCTAACAGGGCATTAGCGGGAACCCCAAGGGTATACATGGTGATTGTGAAAGTCCAGATGAGAAGTGCACCGATCACACTGGCCAATAGAGAAAACCGCCCGCCCGACATGAGCGTGCCGCCGATAACCACGGCTAAAATGGCGTCTAACTCATAAAGGAGGCCAATGTTATTGGCATCAACACCGTGAATGTAAGAACCGAGGATCAAGCCGGCCCAGGCGCTGCAAAAACCACAGAATGTATAAACAAAAAGCTTGATATTTTTTTCGCTGATACCACTATAATATGTGGCTTTTGAATTGATCCCGACCGATTCGATGAACATGCCGATTGCAGTTTTACGCACCAACAGCCAGGCAAAAACAAATATTATCGCCACAATATAAATTGAAACGGGTAGCCCCAAGATGAATCCGTTCCCAAACCACCAATAGGGTTGATAATAAACGGTCATAATTTGACCGTTGGTGATGAGTTGGGCAATTCCACGGCCGGCTACCATGAGGATAAGGGTGGCCACCATAGGCGAGATTCTTCCTCTTGAAACCAACATCCCATTCCACAGGCCGCAAAGCGTACCGGCCGCAATATCAACCAACACAACTATCGGCAAGGGGGTATTGGTGGTATTTGCGGCCAGGATCCTATTTTCGATCAATACATTACCCAGGGCCGGATTGATCAATACGGTGCTCACGGCAGCCGAGATAGCGATCACCGCGCCTACCGAAAGGTCAACACCGCCGGTAGCAATCACCATGGTCATTCCGATGGCCACCAACATCAACGGGGCTGAATTGTTAAAAACGTCAATGAGATTCCCGAATAAGTGACCATCCAGGATCCCGATTTTAAAGAACCCGGGAGCAAAAATAAGATTAAAGAGCAAAAGCAAGAACAACGCAGCAGTAGGCCAGAACAACTGGCCTTCGCGCATACGTTTGAACAAAGGAGTGTTGTTATTTTTCATAAATAAATTCCTGCCATTGTTTGTTTGGATAATGGGTTAATCATCGATATTTTCAGAGGAGAAGTCCGCAATCTCTTTAGTTGTACTGCCAATACTACGATGAGACTCTTAACCTAGCATACTATTTTTAGAGGATTTTGCCAAATTTTATAAGAGAAGCGGCGTAGGGTTAACGCCGCTTCTCTACTATTGTTTATTGTTTGTTTCGATATAGTATTACAAACAACATAGTATTACAAACAACTTATATGCGGCCGAACAGACTAGTACAGGCGGGACGGCAGTAATTCTTCAGCTTCCTCAGGATAGTAAATGGTTTCGTTGGTGAGGGTTTCTGGTTCTACAGGTTCGCCGTTTGCCAGAGCCAGAGCCATTTCCATAACCTGCGGGCCGAGCAGCGGGTTACATTCAACATCAGCTTGCACCCAGCCGTCGATCATCAGTTGGAAACCACCGCGGGTACCATCAACAGACACGATCTTGACATCGCCCGGTTTCAAACCGGCAGCCTTCATCGCTTCGACCGCGCCAATGGCCATATTGTCATTGTGGATGAACGCGCCATCGATTTCGCCTTCGTATTTCTTCAGGAAGGCTTCCATAACCGGCTTACCTTCGGCAGTGGTGAAGTTACCGGTCTGCGAGTCCATAATTTCAATGTTGTCATTGAGGTTCATGCGGAAACCTTCGGCGCGGCCAACAGCAGCGCCGGAGCCGGTGGTACCACTGAGTTCAACAATCTTACCGCCATCGGGGAGCAAACGATTCATTTCATCGGCCGATCTTTGACCTTCCAGTACCATGTCAGAGCCAATGTGAGCGGCATACAGAGACGGGTCGGCGGAGACGGAGCGGTCTACGATAATGACCGGAATGCCAGCATCTTGGGCTTCGGTCAACACGGCATCCCAACCATCTTCAACCACCGGAGGTAGAGCAATCACATCAACACCCTGTTGGATACAGGTACGCATAGCCGAAATCTGGTTTTCTTGCTTCTGTTGAGCGTCGGAGAAGATCAGGTTTACGCCCAATTCTTCAGCAGTTTGCTTCAGAGAAGCGCTATTGGCGGTACGCCAGTCGCTCTCGGCACCAAGTTGAGGGTAGCATACGGTCAAATCTTCGTAACCCTTGGCGGCTGCGGCGGGTGCGGCGACTGCCGGTGCAGCCCCAATTTCGGCTTTGAGAGATTCCACTTCAGCTTTGAGAGATTCCACTTCAGCTTTAAGGGCGTCTACGTCAGCCTGGGAGGCTGCATCGGTTTGCGTTTGCGCCCCGCAACCTACTATCGCCAAGATCATGGCAAAAACTACCATAAAATACAGAACTTTTGAAAACTTCATTGTTACTCACTCCTTATTTAGTCTACTTAATCTAATCAATGGGTTATTTTTTGAGGGTTAAAAATTTGTGTCCCGGGACAAACACTATCTATACGCCAATAGTATATAATTATTGAGCAAATATCAATGAGTTTTTATTGGAAATGTATTGAGTTTCATATTTGATTTTCTGATAAAATAACTTTCTTGCTCAAAAGATATGATTTTTTTTGATAAAAATTAAAAAATTTTTGATTAAGGTGGTTTTGAGAAATCGTTGAGCATAGGCAAGCTCATCTCATCGGCAAAGCAACTGTGTCTAGTATGAAAAAAGCGGCGCTAATAAGCGCCGCTTCTCAAGGTGATTCTTGCTTCTATTTTTTTCCTCGTTCCCACGCTCTGCGTGGGAATGCATCCCCAGACGCTCCGCGTCGGCTTGGGCGGGAGACGCAGAGCGTCCGGCAAAGTGGAACGTTGCTAAGGCGTTCCAACGCTGGAGCATTGGAACCAGGAAAACAGGGGGCTATCAATATTTGCGGGTGGGCAAGATTTCGGCCGCGTTATGTGGAAAAAAAATGGTTTCCTCAGATTTGATCCGCTTGGGAACTTCTTCACCGTTGACCACTTTCAGAGCCAGGTCAAGGAACTGCGGACCGAGGAGCGGGTTACACTCGACCGTGGCGTTCAATTTGCCGGCAATCATGGCTTCAAAGGCCCCGCGCGCCGCGTCAACCGACACAATCTTGATGTCCTCACCGGGCTTCAACCCATACTCTTCTATAGCCCGAATGGCACCAAGAGCCATATCGTCGTTGTGCGCATAAAGCGCATCAATTTCGCCACCATAGATTCTCAGGAAATCCTCCATTACCTCCTTACCCTTGGCCTGGGTAAAGTCGCCAGATACGGATGCAATAACCTTCATCTGCGGGTAATCGTTCAGGATTTCTCTAAACCCGGTGTAGCGATCATTGGCCGGGGCAGAACCTACCGTACCGACCAATTCAACAATCTTGCCCCGGCCAGCAAGAAGACCAGCCATCACCCGAGCAGCGTTTCGACCTTCTTCAACAAAGTCAGAACCAACACGGGTTGTGTAAAGATTCTCAGGTACATGGGCGCGACGGTCAACTAGAATAAGTGGGATGCCCGCATCTTTGGCTTCCTGGAAAACGCTGTTCCAACCGGTTTCCACCACCGGGGACACCCCAATTACGTCCACCTGCTGGGCAATGAAAGAACGAATAGCTTTAATCTGGTTTTCCTGCTTTTGTTGAGCGTCGGAAAATCTCAATTCTACGCCCAATCTCTCGGCTTCTTCCTTGATAGATATAGTATTGGCAGTGCGCCACTCGCTCTCGGCGCCGATTTGGGCAAAACCAACCACCAGGTCGTGATAGGTCTTTTTGCCGTTGGCTTGCTCTCCCTGAGCACCGGCCTCTGGCAATCCTGGCGTAGACGCGACCACACACCCCGTTATGAAAAAGACGATAGTTAATACGACAACCTTATCCAGCCCGATTGAAAACAACCATTTCATCGTTATTATCACTCCGTTTGTCATGTCCAATCGTGTTCATTTTCATAGGAATCACAACTGTTACTCTCGTCCCGCCCTGATATTCACTCTTGATGGAAAGACCATACTCTTTGCCATAATACAATCTGATCCGCTTGTTGACATTTTCAAGTCCAAAACCGGTTTCCTTTAATGTAATCTCCCCGGTGTCTTCATTTATCCTCGACTGAACTTGTCCCAATTTGTATGAAGTAAATCCGACTCCATCATCTTCTACTTCAAACAGAACTTGGTTATCATTCATTCGTTGGGCGCGCACAATGATGGTCCCACCACTCCTTTTATTTTTAATGCCGTGGTAAAGGGCATTCTCAACCAGAGGTTGAAGCGTTAGTTTTAAGATCGTACCATCCAGGACATCTTCATCCACCTGAATCTTGTAATCCAAAATATCCTGGTAACGCATTTTTTGAATGATCAAGTAATTCTGGGTACGCTCAATTTCTTCGCGAATGGTGATCCAATCCTTGCCTTTACTGAGCGTAATCCTGAAAAACTTCGAAAGTGCTCTAACGATCTCAACAACCTGATCGGTCTTCTTAGACTCGGCCATCCAGATGATCGTATCCAGCGTGTTGTAAAGAAAATGGGGATTGATCTGGGCCTGCAGCGTTCTGAACTCGGCTTTCTTCAAGTTCTCCTGCTCTTTGATCTTACTATCCAGCAATTCTCTAATCTTACCGATCATAATGTTGAAGCTCATACCCAGTTCGATGATTTCATCAACATTATCACTGGTAACAAGCACCTGCAGATCTTGCTCGGTAATGGTCGTGGTCACATCATGCAGCTTTTTGATGGGAATATAGATGCTTTCTGAGATGATCCAGGCCGCCATCATGGAAAAGCCGATGACACAAAACAGCAGGATCATATAGGTAAACGCCCAGTGGGTGAAATTGCGTTGAATTTCTTTATAATTTTCCCCCGCCTGGTTCACTTCAAACAGAATATATTCCTGGATGAGATCATCAACCAAATCAGAAACGCCTCTAATATTTTCCAGGACTTGCTCATTTTGAGACACCCGGCTGCCCTGTTCAATCTGCTCCCCCATCACGTTAACATAATGGGTCAATGTATCCATGGTCCGGCGGATCACTTCCAACTTGATTCTAGATTTATCAGAGGCGGCATTGTCCATCATCCACCTGATTTTGGCATTGGCACCATCAATAATCTCGTACTGTTTACCCGCTTCGAACTCGGTTTTGCCGGCTACAATCTCCCACATTTCCGAGTCGATAGCGGGATTGATATACCCATTGATGCTGTTGGCGGTGATGATATTGGAGATAATGGCATCGAATTGGCGGTTGAATTTCAGTACCTGCAAGATCAATATCGCATTAATGGCGCTCATCAAAAAAATCACAATCAAGAACGATAGCAGAATCTTGGTCCTGATAGATAAATGTATTCCTGCAAAATAGTTAATGATGCCGCCCATGTATTTGGGAGAAGACTCGCTAATTATTCCCTTTTCTACGTAATTCATAATTTACCATCCCGTCAGAACACGCTATACCCGAAACTTTCTCGGAGAAAGGCCAGTATTCTTTTTAAAGACAAAACTAAAATAGTGCGGATCTTTGTAGCCGATTCGATAAGCAATTTCAAAGGATTTTAAGCTGGTGGTTCTCAGTAATTCTTTCGCTTTTTCAATTCTAACCCTGGTCAGGTACTCTTTGAACGTCTCGCCAATTTCGCGGCTAAACACCGTACTAAAATGACTGGGACTGAGATTGACATGGGCGGCCACCTCATTGAGTGATATATCTGGATCTGAAAAATGACTGTCAATATATTCTTGAGCCTGATGGGAGACGGCCATATATTGACTCTGCGGCTGGCTATCTCTAAAGGCCAGTGCGCTCGTAAAAATCTTTCGGGTTTCTTCCCTGATTTGTTCAACGGTTTTAATGTTCATCAATAACGTTTCGACATAATTAATCTCAGGGATGACCTGATCAACGATTCCGGTCAGCCTGTGCACAAATTTGGCTGTGGTCAAAAGGATATCGATGAAAATATAGTTCTTGATCAGGAAGGAATTGAGGGCCGTCTGGCCAAGTGGCTGAAGATAGGCATCAAAAAATTCATCAAATTCGTCCTTAACCCCATATTTCAGGTAACTTTCAAGCACAGACTTATCCAGTTTTAATAATTCAGCTTTGTCGGTTTCGTTGTTGACCTCGATCTGTCTGGTTTTCCGGGCTTCATTTCGGACGATGGCCAACGCCTCAGCAAAAGAATGGTGAATGTCCCCAAGCCGATTTTGAGGACTGCCAATCCCAACGATCACCGCACAATTTGTCTTTGTTTCCACTTCATACCTGATCAATTCCGTAAGAAAAACCCCCTCCTGCTCCAAATATTCAACACCGTCTCCTTTAATGATCAGCACCAGCTCTTCCATATCCTTTTTTAATAAAAAAACATCAGGATTATTACCCATTAATCCTGATGCAATGCGGGTTACCTGCTGAAATTCATAATAATCAAACTGATCTGTACTGTCACAGAGTTCAGCCTTGATTAATATGACCTGATACCATTTGGCAATGATATCCAATCCTAACTGTTGGCTCTGCTGAACTACTTCCAGCGAGGAGATTCCTCCCATTACCAATTCCAGTAATAACTTTTCCTGGCGAAGACCCAGGTTATCTTCGACCTGGTCCTTCAACCGCTGCAGGCGCTCTCTTTCTTGCCGCTCCCGATCCAGCTCTGAGGCAACCTTCTGCAGTACATTGTGCAAATCCCGCACACCCACAGGCTTAAGCAAGTATTCGGTAACCCCCAGCTTGACTGCTTCCTGGGCATAGTTAAACTCATCATGGCCGCTGAGAATGAGGATTTTGACCCACGGCATCCGTTCTCGAATGATCCTGCAAAGCTGCAAGCCATCCATAAAGGGCATTTTGATGTCTGTGATCAGCACATCGGGTTGGGTTGTCTCAATCAACGGCAGAGCCATCTCTCCATCCGGAGCTTCGCCGCAAAACTCAAAGCCGACGGACGGCCAGTCAACATTGTCTCGAATGCCTTCTCTGGTAACGATCTCATCCTCGACGAGAAAGACCTTATAAAGCACACTTAAACTCCGTAAACGATCTATTAAGTTTCTACCTGATTAACTCCTTCATAGAACCAGAATTGACAATTTACCTACAGGCAAACAAATTCTGGTTTGATGTCCTTATCAAATCAAGGGGATAGGGTTGCCAAATTTTACCACATAACCTGTTTAAAGGAAACAGAGCCAAACAAAAGATTTGTAATTTTCGTAGGTATATATAAAATCGACAGTGATTTCTGTATATTTATGGGAGTGAAAATTCGTATGAACAACCTAAATGACCAGATCGCCATCATCACCGGTGGGGGTACGGGCATCGGCCGGGCCGTGGCCCTGACTTTAGCTGACGAAGGCGTGAAAGTGGTGGTCTGTGGTCGGCGAATGGACCCCTTGGCGCAGACGGTCCAGATCATCAAAGCCAGGGACAGTCACGGCCTGGCCGTCCAGGCCGATGTAGCCAAGACCGAGGATGTGCAACGAGTGGTGAAAACCACCGGAGATACCTTTGGCCCGGTCAATATCCTGGTCAACAATGCCGGCATCGGTGGCTCAGGTTATATCCACGAACACGACATCGAAACCTGGGACCGGGTCATAGCGATCAATTTGCGAGGGCCTTTCCTGTTCGCCCGGGCCGTCCTGCCGGTGATGCGTGAACAGGGTGGTGGCCATATTATCAACATCAGCTCTGAATCGGGGCTTGAATATTACCGGGGCAACGGCGCCTACGGGGTGGCCAAACACGCCCTGAATGCCCTGAGTGAGTTCATCCAGCGGGAGAACCAGGATTTCTCTATCCGGGTGAATACCATCTGCCCTGGCATGGTGATTACGGAGATGACCGAAAACGCGTCCGGCCTGAATCACGAAAATTCACTGCAAGCGGATGACATTGCCGACCTGGTGCTGTGGTTGCTGACCCGTCGAGCCAACATCAAGATTGGCCGGCCGATTCTGATTCAGACCATGGAAAATCCGTGGGGGTAAATAAATACCCCTGCTCTGCAGCACGTTTAAGCCAGTATAAAGCAGCCCGTTTGTGGTTCATTTGAGCGATATATATACCCTCGATTTGCTGTGGTTGATATCCCACCCAGGCGTAAGGTTCATTACGTTCTATTTCGTCGAGTAGGGCCTCTGACCGGGCAAGATGATATAGGCCAAGCTCGTACTGAGCGAGAGCGTCATCCTGTTCAGCTTTCTTAAGCAAATCTGACGGAGACCATTTTGGATCATGAATAAAATGGGACGTATCCATAGATATTACTCCTAACCCAGACCAGACAGAAATCCTCCACTGGTTATATCACCCCCCCGCCTCGGCCAACACGGACAACGGCAGGGGGTGAATGGGCGGGCGAGGGCTGAAGCAGCCGGCGGCCTCGACTCGTTGTAGATACGGGATCGGGGAGTCAACCTCGTCGGCGATGGCCCGGGCAACCAACGCCTCGCACATGCGGCCCTGGCAATTGCCCATCCCGGCCCGGGTCAACCCCTTGACCTCGTTGACCGACCGCGCCCCGGCCGCCACTGCCTGACGAATCTCACTCAATGATACCTCCTCGCAGCGGCAGATGAGGGTGTCGTCGGTGGCCAAGCGGTACAGGCCGGGACCTGGGGTGAACAGATCAGCCAACATGCGGGCAAAGCGGCGTTCACGGGCCAGGGCCGGTTGCTGGCGGGCAATGGCGACTTGCACCGTTTTCTGGTCCAGTTGTCCCAGGCGGTGGGCAACCGACCAGCCGGCTATACGACCCTCGATCCGGGCCAGTTCCGCCCCACCGATCCCGGCCCCGTCTCCCACGATGTAAAGGCCAGACAGGGAGGTCTGCATCCCCTCATCACGGCGAGGCACATAGCCCCCCCGTTCCGGCCTGAAATCATATCGGCAACCCAGCAGGCGACTCAATTGGTTAGCCGGACGGAAACCGTAACCGGTGACGATGGTGTCCACGGCTATGGTTTGCCGGGGCCTGGGAAGAGGTTGCCAATCGCCATCCAACCGGGCTATGACCGCCGCCTGCACCTGCTCCTGGCCCCTGGCTTCGACCACCGCCCAGCCGAAACGCAGCGGCACCCCGGCTCGTTGCAAGATTCGCCGATAAGACCAACTTTCTCGCAGACGGGCCCACTGACCCCACAACGCCGGTATATGGCGAAACATTTGCCAACTCACAGCAGCCCCCTCCAGCAAGCCCACCACCTGCGCGCCGGCCTGAACTAACTGAGCCGCTACGGCCAGTTGTAAAGGCCCGCTGCCAGCCAACAAAATCCGCCGACCGGGCAGTACCCGCTGGCTTTTGAGCAGGGCCTGTACCGCGCCGGCGGTCATCACGCCGGGCAGAGTCCAGCCGGGAAAAGGAATGGGCCGGTCGTAAGCGCCGGTGGCCAGGATCAGGGCCTCGGCTTGTAAACGGGGGGGAACGTCGGGACCGTATAGGGTCAGCAACCAGCCCCCGGCCTGGCCGACTGGAAACGCGCCCCAGACGAGGGTGTCGGTCAGCAAGCGCACCTTGGCCCCGGCCAGGCGTTGAAACATGGCCTGGGCCTGCCGGTGCTCAGGGAGGTGGTCCTCGTCGCCGCGAAAAGATTCAGGCAACTGCTTGAAATATTGGCCGCCGGGCCGGGGGTAACTATCAATCAGGGTCACGGCCAGGCCGGCTTCGGCCGCAGTGATGGCTGCTGCCAAGCCGGCCGGGCCAGCCCCCACGACGGCCAGGGGTACCCGTTCGGTCATAACTTCATCTCCGAGCGCGTTTCGATGACCATCCCTTCGGTCACAGGGGTGAGGCAGGCTCGCACGTTGGACACCCCGTCCACTGTGACCAGGCAGTCGTAGCAGAGGCCCATCCCGCAGAAGAGGCCACGCGGCTGGCCCATCTTGAGCGTGTGGCGAAAGATGCGGATTCCTTCGACCAGCAGCACCGCGGCGATGGTTTCTCCCTCAAAAGCGGTGACGACCTGGTGATTAATTTTTACGGTAATCGGTTGCCCCCGTTGGACAGGGGGGAGATTGGCGGTTGATTTGGTGATGCGCATGGTTTGTTCCTCCAACTAACCAACTAACCAAACCGAGCCGGACTAAACTCCTCCAACGAGGGCTGAACATCTTCGCCCAGAATCATTCCCGCTATCAGGTCGCTGATGACGGGAATGGTGGTGATGGTCAGGTGAAAACAGGTGGCTACGAACAGGTTGTCCAGGCCGGGCAGCCAGCCAATGGCCGGGTGCTCGTCGGGCAAAAAAGGGCTGGGGGCGGCCCAGGCCCGGACGATACGAACGCCGGATAGGGCCGGAAAAAGCTGTAACAGGTCACGGGCTATACCCGGTATGCCCCAATCACTGTTGCGGCGATGAATGGTGGGACTCATCTCGACCGCCTCGGCAACGAGCAAGGTGCCGTGCTTTTGCTGGACCAAGCCGACCGAAACGGCCTGGGCCTGATTATGAATGGTTTCATAGAAGTCGGCCATCCCCAAGTGATGGTGCAGCACGGGCGGCAGGGGCTCGCTGATAATCGCCTCGGCGTGGGTAAAACGCACCGGCAGCGACACACCGGCCTGGGCCAGCACCTGACCGGTCCACGCCCCGGCCGCCACCAGCACCGTCCCGGCTGAGAATCGCTCCTGGGGCGTACGCACCGCCGTCACTCGCTCTCCCTGCCGTTCAAAACCCACCACCGGCATGTTTGAGCGTAAGACCGCGCCGTGACGCCAGGCCGCTCCGGCAAAGGCCTGGCCATATTTGAAGGGGTTAAGATGCCCCTCCAGGCACCAGGCGGCTCCTATAAATTTATCAACTTGCAGCAGCGGCTCGGCCGCTTTGAGGGCCGCCCGGTCAAGCATCTCGGCCGGGACCCCTATCGCTTTCAGGTAGGCCACCTGGTCGGCCCACCAGGTCCAATGCGCCTCCTGCTCGATCAGCATCAGGTTGCCCAGGCGACGCCACTCAAAATCGTAACCCAGTTCTTCGGTCAACCCTTCCAGTCGAGCCAACCCGGCCAGGACCAGTTCCATGTGAGTCCCCCGGTGGCTCTCGGCAACCTGAGCCCGGCCGGCACAGGCACCAGAGGTACCGCTCATCAGGCTGTTTGCTTCCAGCAACAGCACTTTGGTCCCACGCCGGGCCAGGTGATAGGCGATGGCCAGCCCGGCAAAACCACCGCCGATAATAATCACGTCGTGAGCGCTCTGTGTCCCCGTGTGCTTAATTTTTTGGTCCAACCCACAGGGCATTGTGTACAAAGGTTTCATATTGGCCTCACATTTTAGCCAAGTCGTTCGAATCTGCCAAAATGCCTCACCTTTCCTACCCCAATTAATTTTTTAACCTTCATCAGCCGGCCCAAATGAGGCCACGTCCGGCTGAAGCCTCGACCCCATAATATAAAAATTGAAATGCACCTTCGAGCTATGGTATAATTGCCAGGCATAAGGCAGTTCTGAAAAAATACCTGTGCTGTGCTCGGTAGGGGTAATTGTCCCAACTCCGTGGAACGTGAACTCACAGGGCAGGCGACGTGAAACGTGATGTTTTTTCGTCATAAACCCTCACGTTTCACGTTTTACGTTTTACCGATTTTGAGCCTATACTCTACTGCTTGACTAACAACTTGAAATTCTAACATCGGAGTAACAACATGACCACCCGTCGCTTGAACAGAATTTTCCGGCCGGATGACCGGACCTTGATTGTCGCTTTTGACCATGCTATGATCGATGGCCCGGTCAAAGGGATGGAAAATCCGGCCTATACCCTGGCCCAACTTGTCGAAGGAGGGGCGGATGCCATTTTGGCCAGCTATGGCCTGGCCACTCGCTTTGCCAAAGAGATGGCCCGGTTGGGATTGATTTTGCGATTAGACGGAGGAGGGACCACCCTGAGCAGCATGGATGGCCCGGGCGCTCAATTTTACACCGTGGCCGACGCCTTGCGCCTGGGCGCGGATGCGGTGGCGGTGTCGGCTTTCCCGGGCGCGTCCAATGAGGAGGCCAGCCTGGAAATGCTGGCCAGGGTGGTGAGCGAGGCTCACGCCTGGGGCCTGCCTGTTATGGCCGAAATGGTCCCCGGCGGGTTTGACAGCGGTCCTGAATTCCGGACCGCCGAAAGCGTGGCCCTGTCCGCCCGGGTGGCAGCCGAACTGGGGGCCGATTGGGTCAAAATCCCCTACGCCGAAGGCTTTGGCAAGGTGACCTTTGGCTGCTACATCCCGGCCGTGATTTTAGGTGGGGCTAAAAAGGGCAGCGAACGGGAGATGCTAGAGACGATCAAAGCCTCCATTCAAGGCGGCGGTGTGGGGGTGGCTGTTGGCCGCAACATTTTCCAGGCCGACAACCCTGCTTTGATGACTGCGGCCGTGGCCAGTATCATTCATCGCAATGCCAGCGTGGATGAGGTGATGGACGTTTTGATTAGCAAGTAGCATCAAGGATGTGCTCTTCAACTAGGGCGTGTTGACATTTCGGATTGTGTCACGCCTGGCATAAGCGACCAAAGGAAGCGAAGAATCTCCTATTTTGCCTTGAATTTGTCCTCGTTGCCGGAGATTCCTCTCGTCTATGCCCTTTGGGTATTTATGCCCTTTGGGTACTGCGCTTCCTTCGACTTCGCTCAGGACAAGCTCTCGGAATGACATTTTTGGACAAATGTCAACAGAACTTAGCAAGGGGACCCCCTCTTCTTTTTCGCTTTATACCGCTCAAGGGCTTTTTCTATCGCCTCTCGTAGTTCTTCCTCTACGAAGGGTTTGATAATATAGCCATAAGCGTTAGAATGCATAACCCGTCGCACGGTTTGTTCATCAGCGTGAGCCGTTAGGTAAACGACGGGTACATCATACAAGCGCTGAATTCGTTTGGCGGTATCCACCCCATCGGTAACCCCTTTTAACTTTATATCCATCAATACTAAATCAGGCTGAAGTTCATCCACTTTTTCCAGGACTAACTCACCATACGAAGTAATACCGACTACTTCATATCCCAAATGCTTCAAGCTTTTTGCTATATGCTTACTGGTGACGAATTCATCTTCAACTACCAGGATCTTGGTCAATTGTTTTTTGGTCACTGTTCATTATCCTCCATTCACTGTATTGATGATCACTGTCCGCATACAGATCGAGGCGGATTGCTCCAACTTAACCATTTGGAAAGGCATGTTTGAGAGAATTTGAATATTATATCATCAAGGTAACTTTATTGTAACTCGCCCCGGCTTATTTAAGCTATCCACCATTACTCCTAGAGCCAATTACCCCCCGATAGAACAGTTCGTCAAAAGTGAATTATTGTCCTAAGCTCTATGCAGTTGAGTCTAATAGTCTATTGACTCAACTTTTCTTGGTTGGTAAAATAGTGAGGAGTTAAAGAAAATCCTCACAAAGTTCTCACAGAACTGCATATTCAAATTAAGGTGGTGGCAGAGGTGCCTCCCAATGAGCAAACAACATCTAACCACATTACAGGGAAGAGTCTCCCTCTCTTCTCTAAAGAATTTACCTGTAGCTGGTAAGCTGCTCTTACTGGTTCTTGTTCCGCTGGTGAGCACGCTCATCATCATTTTAGCACTGACCGTCGGTGGTCTGACCCGGCTGGAGACCGATACCACCACCTTCCGCTTGCAAGAAGAGATAAAGCTCATCACCCAGGAGTTTGTTCAACTTGAGAATAACTTGGCAATTAACGCTGACAAGCTGGCGGCCGATTTCCTGTTACTTGATGCTCTCCAACGCGGCGACCAAACTGCCTTACAGGTGGTTTTGCTTTCCAATAATATTCGATCAGCGGATTTAGATTACTTGGAAGTTGTCGATACCGATGGCAGAACACTGAATAAGCAACAGACCTTTGTTCTTGAGGAGACTCCGGCTGAACTCAAACGGCTGCAGACCCTTGCTCTGCTCGAAATCAAAGCCACCGAGTTAGTGCCGGTGCCTCAGGGATGGTTACTGACGGTGGCTCGCCCCCTCAAGACAAAGACCGGCTTGGCAGGTGGGTTGTCAGTGGGTCGTGTGCTGGACAACTCAACCTTGCGGTTGTTGAACTTCGAGCGAAGGAACCCGAGACTGGTGCTTTTCGATCCTCAAGGCAATCGCTATGCTACCTCAGATGCCGGTACCCAGGACAATCTTGCAGATACATCCGGTGTGGACCGCAGTCTGTGGGGCCAGGCGGCGAATGGTCAGGTCGCATTCGGCCAGGCGAATATTGGCGGTGAGGTAAAGCGGATTGCCTATGTCCCGCTGACAATCGGTAGGCAAGTAGCAGTATTTTCCATACAGCTTTCAACCGCAGAAACGACCAGGTTGCGCAACCAATTGGTGCTTACCAGTCTGGTTGTGGGGGGCGTATTGGCCCTGCTGGCCACTGGGGCCGTGTTTGGTTTAGGAAACCACTTTATCCTTCAACCAATAGCCACCTTGATGCAGGGAGTCAAACGGATAACATCTGGACAATTTGAGGTAGTTATATCCAGTGTGACTAACCGGGATGAGATTGGCATGCTGGCCAGTGCCTTTAACCACATGACTGCTGAATTGCAACGTACACTGGCCCGCGAGAGGGCCATTCTAGAGTCGGCCTTTGATTGCATCATCGTTATTGACCACCACGGACAGATTGTCGAATTTAACCGGACGGCCGAGAGAACATTCGGGTACAATCGTACCCAGATATTGGGCCGGGAAATATCCGAACTTATCGTCCCTTCATCCTGGCAGGGGCAGCTTCAAGAGGATTTGACGGATTGCTTCGCCGTGGGCGTCCAGAGCCTGATTGGTCGTCAGTTCGAGATCACTGCCATAGATGCGAATGGCTCTACGTTTCCCGCCGAAATGGCCCTAACTATCATCCATTCAGAAGAACAACCACTGTTTACTGCATTTGTCCACGACATCACCAAGCGCAAACAGGCGGAGGACCGGGTCAAGGCATCACTACGAGAGAAAGAGGTGTTGTTAAAAGAAATTCACCACCGGGTAAAAAATAACTTGCAGGTCATCTCCAGCTTGCTAAGTCTACAGTCGTATTATACTGAGAATACTGACGCTCTGAAGATTCTTGCGGACAGCCAAAACCGGGTGCGGTCTATGGCCCTCATCCACGAAAAACTGTATCAATCCCAGAGTCTGGCCCGGATTGATTTTGCCGAATACATTCAAGATCTGAGCAACTATTTGTTCCGGGTGCAGACGACTGACACCCGTGGGATCACGCTAAATATTCAGACCGACAAACTTTTCTTGAATATAGACACGGCTATGCCGTGTGGGCTAATTCTCAACGAACTGGTTTCCAATGCCTTGAAACATGCCTTTCCTGACGGCCAGAAAGGTGAGATCCGGATCGAGTTTCGGGCAAACGATGAGGGTCAGTTGACCTTGCTGGTTAGCGACAACGGGGTGGGTTTGCCACCGGACTTGGATTTCCAAAACACAGAATCATTAGGTCTGGAATTGGTTAATACCCTAACCGATCAACTGGAGGGAACCATCGAGATACATAGTCAGGACGGTACAGAATTTAAGATTACATTTGCCTTGTAATACCACAACAGGATAGAAGTATTTCAAGGGGTCAAAATGAAAGTTGTTGTGGGTTGAGGGCCCGGTTGAGGAGATATAAGAGGGGAAAAACCAGGAGCATCACCGCCGTATTAAAAATAGCGGTTGGTAAAAGGACGTTAAAAAAAGCATCGCTCCAGATAATAGGCCGACCCAAGAGCATTAAAAAGAGGAGAGCCAGACCGTTGAAGAGCAGACTCAAGGGGAAGGTCAGGCTCAAGGGGAGCACAATGCTGCTGCCAAATACGCGACCGTGGGAGAGATTGGCCACCACGGCCACCAGCACCATGGTCAGGGTAAAAATCCCAAACGGCGCCCCGGAGAGAAAATCTAAGCTCAAACCGCCGATCAAGGCCCAAACCAGCCCCTCGCTTAAACCGCGTAAAATGATCCAGCCAATTACCACAATTAATACCAGGTCGGGATGAACCCCGCTTATTTTGACGAAGGGAGATACGGTCGTTTGCAGGAGCGTGGCCCCAATTAAAATGGCCAGGGAAATCAGATTGTTAATTGCCGGCCTCCTGCACCTTCAAAATTTCAGCCTCAAAGTCAATTGGCTCAAAAGAGATGATAATCAGCATGATTTCTAACTTGCCAAAGTCTACCGTGGGCCGGATGCGGGCCGTCTGAAACATATCCTGATCCCGCTGAGTGACTTCGGTCACCTGGCCGATTACCAATTTATCGGGGAAATTGCCGCCCAGTCCAGAGGTCAAGACAATATCGCCGGGGTTCACCGTTTCATTTTGGGGAATACGTTCCATCACCAGGGTGCCGTCAACATTGCCCCGCACCACGCCGGTGGCCTGGCTATGCTGAATAACCGCATTGACAGCACTGGCCGGATCAATCAGCATCAATATCTGGGCTGAGTTGGGACCAACGGCTGTCACTCGACCGACCAGTCCTCTGTCGGTGATGACCGGCATATTTTTGGCAATACCGTCGCGAGCTCCCACATCTGCGTAAACAAAGTAGAGCAGGTTGGTGGGGTCAACGCCAATGCTGCGGCCAACGACGGAAGTAGCCTGGTAACTAAATTGGGGATTACTGCGGGTATAGTTCAGCAACTGGCGCAGCAGCCGATTCTCCCGTTCCAACTCCCTGAGCCGAACATTCTCCACCATCAGGCGATTGGTCAGGGTTTCTAACTCAGCATTCCTGGCCCGAATTGCTTCAATGCTCTCACTTTCTTCGGCCCACTGAGCCACGTCTTGAGTGGTCGTGGTCAGCGCTTCTTGTAAAGGAGCCACCAACGTTTGTACCAAGGTGCGGACGGGGGTCATATACCCCAACTGGTCCAGGGCAAAGCCCAGGAACAGAAGGGCAAAAATGAGAGCAACAACAAGCTGTTTATTTCTTGTGGCCACCATATGAACTTGGTCAACCTAAGCCGTTACCTAAATCCGATGATTCGTACTGCCCCTTTGTAACGAAGTCAACACTTTAGCATACTTATCGTAACTTTCTAATACCTGACCAGCGCCACGAGCGACACAGGTTAAGGGGTCGTCGGCAATGTAAACGCGCATCTTGGTTTCTTCAGACAGCCGTTCTGCCAGGCCTTGTAGCAAGCCGCCACCGCCGGCCAGGGCAATCCCCCCTTCCATCAAATCTGCGATCAACTCAGGCGGGGTCTCATCCAACGTATCTCGAACCGCCTCGACGATAACCGTGACTGCATCACTCAAGGCCTCTCTAATCTCAACGCTGGACACTTCAACCGAGTCAGGTAAACCGGTGATCAAATTTCGACCCCGCAGGGCAATGGTTTGCTCCTCGGGTAGGGGGTAACCAGAACCAATGGTAATTTTGGCTCGCTCGGCCATCCGCTGACCAATGAGCAAATTATACTTTTGGCGGGCGTAATTAATAATGGCCTCGTCCATTTCATCACCGGCCACCCGAATAGAACGACTGACCACAATGCCACCCAAAGAGAAAACAGCCACTTCGGTGGTTCCACCGCCAATGTCAATGACCATGCTGCCCAGGGGTTCGGTAATGGGCAACCCAACCCCAATCGCCGCGGCCACAGGTTCCTCAATAATCAGAGCTTCACGAGCCCGGGCGTTGCGCGCCGCGTCGTACACGGCTCTTTTCTCAACCTCGGTCACCCCGCTGGGGATGCCTACTACCACGCGAGGGGCATAAAACGGCGTGGGGATGATGGTTTGCTCATGGACTTTCTTGATAAAGTACCGTAACATTGCCTCGGTAATTTCAAATTCCGAAATCACCCCATCACGCAAAGGCCGAATGGCCACAATATTGGCCGGCGTGCGTCCCACCATCTCTTTGGCATCAACGCCAATGGCCAGGGGTTTTTTGGTTCTTTTATCGATTGCCACCACGGAGGGTTCATTAATAATGATGCCCTTACCCCTAACATAGACCAATGTATTAGCCGTGCCTAAATCAATACCGACATCAAGAGAAAAGAGCCCCAATAATGCATCTAATGGGCCTGCCACCTAAAAACGCTCTCCTTCCAAATCACATAACAATAGGCAGGCTTGCCATCTATTTTGCCTGCCTAAGTTAATTATTATAACCGCAACCACATTTTTGCACAAACAAATAACAAAGCATTGGAACCTATAGCCAAAAAGGGCCGTTGACATATTTTTGGGATTGTACTATTATCATTAAGGAACATATGTTAAAACGTTGCAACCGTCTAGCGAAATTTTACCCCAAATTGTCAGGTTAAGCCATTCATTAATGACGAGAACGTCGCCTTCATCTTCCTCCCTGGCTAGCAGAGTTTGAACTACAGGCTTATACTATTTTGAATGCTGACAAAAAATAGTAGTCCAAAAGAGAAATATATATGAGTCAGGCTGTAAAGTGTGAAATCTGTGGATTTGATAACCCCGTCGGACATCTTTATTGTGGTCGCTGCGGTAACGGCCTGGCAACTACCGATAGTAGTGGCGCCACTTCTATTATAGGTGGACCTATTGAGGGAGAACGAAAGCAAGTTACCATCATCTTTGCCGACATCTCAGGATTTACCGCCCTCAACGATGCTGCCAAAAGCCCTGCCGAAGTCGAACAAGTCGTTCGATTGATCAACCTGTGTTTACAGGAACTCAGCGAAGCCATCTACGAGTTTGATGGCTATATCGACAAATATATCGGCGATGCGATCATGGCTATTTTCGGCGCACCCAAGGCCCACGAGGATGATCCCGAACGAGCCTTGCGAGCCGCCCTGGCTATGCAAGAGCGTCTGGAAAATTTTAACCAGAATCCTCCCATGACTCTGCCTGAACCACTGGGTATCCATATGGGTATCAACACCGGCACCGTTATCGCCGGCATGGTTGGCGCACGGCGGCGCTCCTATACGGTTATGGGCGATGCCGTCAACGTTGCGGCCCGGTTAGAAAGCGTTTCCGAGCGTGGTGAAATTCTTATTAGTGAAAATACCTATCATCTCACGAACCGTCTGTTTGTGTTTGAGGAGCGTGAACCTGTCTCGGTAAAAGGCAAACGAGAACCCCTTAATATTTATCAGCTAAAAACCGCCAGAGACCTGAGCCAAACACAACGTGGGTTGACCGGTATGGAAGCCCCCTTGATTGGCCGGGAAGATGAGATGGAAACGCTCGTCCATCAATACCAAAATTTGTACGAGCACGGGGGAGGAGTCGTTGTTGTTACCGGCGATGCCGGTTTAGGAAAATCCCGTCTTATTTCCGATTTCAGAAAACAGGTGGCCAAAGCGGAGAAAGAGGGCGTCAAACCTTTGTGGCTTTTTGGACGTGGTCTTTCCTACCGTCAATCTTTTTCCAATCGCCTCTTCGTTGACATTCTGTACAGTTATTTAAAGCTGCCGGAGAATCCAGATGCCACCCTGGTAAACCTCCGCCTGGA
Organism: Anaerolineae bacterium; assembly: GCA_034409055.1. Classification (GTDB taxonomy): domain Bacteria; phylum Chloroflexota; class Anaerolineae; order 4572-78; family J111; genus DAOUMU01. Next base: position 10,458 of record DAOUMU010000536.1, on the reverse strand, counting down.
GGCCATGGGAGAAGAATTATTCGGCCCCCGCACAAACGAGGTCGTGCCTTACCTGGCCACCCTACTGGGGCTCAAGTTAGACAAAGAGACCAGGGCCAACCTGCCTCTGAATGATCCCCAGCTTTTACAACAACGCATACGGTTGGCTGTGGGCGAATGGGTAGAAAGTTTAGCCGCCCAACAGCCCATTGTGCTCATCTTCGAAGATTTGCACTGGGCCGATCCGAGTTCTGTGGATTTAATAGAATACTTACTCACGCTCACCGTTTACAACCCAGTTTTGACGATTTGCGTTACCCGTCCCGATAGACAATCGACCTTTTGGAACATCAAAAGCCAAATCGTCAAGGACTCCCCACCTCACTTTACCGAACTGGTGCTCTGGCCACTGACTGACGAAGAAAGTCGCCAGGTCATCAAATACCTCCTCAAGATCGACCAAATGCCCGAGTCGGTGGAGCACCTGCTGCTCAGCCGGGCCGAAGGTAACCCCCTTTTCTTGGAAGAGGTACTTCGCAGTCTGATTGAAGAGGGCGTCATTAAGCATACCGGAGACGGACGTTGGGAAATCACCCGTCCTGTGACTGAGATTGACATTCCCAACACCCTGCAAGGCGTTCTTACGTCCCGTATCGACCGCCTGGAAGAGTCGGTCAAGCAGGTCTTGCAAATTGCGGCGGTGATTGGCCGCTACTTCTCCCGCTCTATATTGGTCCCTATCGTCAATGAACCCGATATCCTTGACAAAGCCCTGGATCAACTGGAAATAGCCGACTTGATTGAAGCCCGTACCCGTGACCCGGAACCGGAGTACACGTTCAAACACTTTCTCACCCATGAAACTGCCTATAATAGTCTGCTACACCAGCAGCGAAAAGCTATCCACAAACAAATTGCCGATTACATGGCCTTTAATCTCTTCTGGATGCTAGGCGAAGAGTACGCACCTATTGTAGCCGAGCACTATTATAAAAGTGAAACCTGGCCCAGAGCACTCCGCTATTTACACCGGGCCGCTGAGGCAGCTATTCAATCCTTTGCCAATCAGCAAGCTGTTGAATTTTATACGCAAGCTCTGGAAGTAGCGGACATTATTGGCCCCGAGGCTGACCAAGCAACTCTGCTGGCTGTTTACGAGGGACGGGCCAAAATACTGACCCGGCTGGGTGAGCCTCAGAGAGCGATTGACGATTATCAGGTGATGCTGGTGAAAGCCAAAGAACTGGGCGACGATTCGGCTCAAATGCGAGCCTTGAACGGCATCGGCTCCTTACACGCCAGCCATTATGATTTCTCCCAGGCGTCAGAATTTTTCCGAGAAGCCCTTGAAGTGGCTCGACGCATTGGTAACGAGCGGGGCATTGCCGAAACGCTGAATCAGTTGGGTGATTTCTACTACAATATGGGCGAACTGGAACTGGCCACCAAGTGCTACCGGGAATCCGGCCAGATTAGCACAACCCTGGAAGACGAACGCTACCGCATTGAAGCAGAAGATGGCCTGGCCAAAGTGATGTTGGAACAAGGTGAAATTGCGGCCAGTCTGGAGCGATATAAAGAAATTGTCAATGCCCGACGTCGTATAGGTTATCGCAGCGGCCTGTTGAATTCGCTCTCGTCAGTATTGATCGGCCAGACATTTATGGCCGATTACCACACCGCCAATGAAACTGCCGAAGAGATGTTGGCGCTCCAGCAAAAATCCGGCGATCTTTACCAGGTGCCCTTTATAAAATATTACCAGGCTTTTGGTCAGCTTTACCTGGGTGAACTAGGTAAAGCCGGTGAAAACTTACAAGAAGGCTTGAAGTTGGCGCACGACCAGAGGCAGAAAGCATGGCAAGCCCTTGGTATGGCTTGGCTGGCTTATTACTATTTAACTGTGGGCCTGGACGAAGATGGTTTGCGGCAAGCGGAACAGAGTGTTCATATTGCTCAGGAACTCGGCTCTCCCCTCTATATGATGCGAGCCCAATCCATATTGGGGGCTGCTTATCGTCATCTGGACCGATTGGAAGAAGCAGTAAAGGAATTAGAAAATGTTCACGCAACGGCTCAAGGGATGGGCTTTGCCCCAGATGAGATCATGATCCTCTACCAATTGATTCGAGCCTATATGGATACGGATCAATGGGATAAAGCCCAAGAAAATCTGCAAACTATGTTAGCCTTGGCCGTCGCCAGCGAAATGAAAGAGTTTGTCGTCCGGGCCCAATGGTTACAATCGTTGCTAGATATTCACGAGCAACGTTATGAGGATGCCCTGAATATATTGATCCAAGCCTCAAACCTGGCTGAGCAAATTGATAGTCGCCTGAGCCAATATTTAATCCAGATCCAAAAATCATACGTTTATCTCATTTCTGGTAACCGTCCGGCCTCAAGAGATGCCATGGCTTACGCGCAAAAAATTCAAAAACGACTGGTTGACAGCTTACCTGACGAGACAACATCCCAAGCCTTCTTAAATAATCCCCACGCTCGTCATCTGCAAGAGATCGTTGAAGCAAATGCCCAAAACCGGGTTAAGCTAGAAGGCCCGGTTGGAGATGCAGGACGATGACCCCTCGCGTGGCCCAAAAGGTCGCCGAGTTTTGTCAAAAACATTCATTACTGGCCCAGAAAGACAAAATTGTAATCGCAGTGTCTGGCGGCCCTGATTCTCTTTGCCTATTGCATTTACTGGTCAATTTTAGGGCTGAGCTTGGGTTAACCCTGACCGTCGCTCACCTGAATCACCAACTACGAGGTGACGACGCGCAGGCTGACGAAGATTTTGCCAGGAAAATCGCTACTCGCTGGCAATTGCCTATCCGGGTGGAAAGCTGCAATGTAGCTGCTTTGGCCAGCCAACGCAAGCAATCCATCGAAGAAGCCGCCCGCCAAATTCGATACGCTTTTTTATGGCGAGTAGCCAGCGAAATTGGGGCCGATAAGATTGCCGTCGGGCACAATGCCGACGATCAGGTAGAAACAGTGTTGATGCATTTTTTGCGAGGAACCGGCCTGGCCGGACTACGTGGTATGCAACCGTTTATAGATATAGCCAGCTTGCGTCTAACTCCCAACGATATCCCGATGCCATCACCCCTGCCCTCACCTAAACTTATTCGTCCCTTACTGGAAATTTCACGGGAGGAAATTGAAGCCTACTGTCAGGAACATAACCTCTCCCCGCGTCAGGACTACTCAAACCAGGATACAACCTTCTTCCGTAACCGCCTGCGGCATGAACTGATTCCCCAACTTAAAACTTACAACCCTAATATCCAACAGATCATTCAACGCACCGCTAAAGTCGTCGCGGCCGACACTGAAATTTTGCAAGCGCATTTGGACCAAGTCTGGTTGCTTGTAGCGACCTATGAGTCACCGGAAAAAATCGAATTTGATTTACAGAAATGGCTAAGTCTACCCCTGGCTTTGAAACGCTCTACTTTACGTCGGGCCGTACAAACTCTGCGCCGTAGCCTGCGTGATATCAATTTTGAGCATATTGAAACCGCTATCGCTAATGTAGAAAAGGGAAGAACCGGCACAAAGGCCATCTTGCCTCAGGGATTGATATTGACTGTCGGCTACCACACTCTCGTCATTGCTTCCGAAAATGTATTACGCTATCCAGAGCAACCCGACAGTCCTTATCTGGCCAAAAACCAGAGTTTGCCATTGAGTTTACCCGGTATAACTCCCCTACCCGACACTAACTGGCAACTCAAAGCCAACCTATTACCTCTCCACAGCCTGAGTCCTCAGCGTATCAGCCAAGCCGATCGTTGGGAGGCTTACCTTGACGCCGATGTGGTTGGCCACAGGCCGATCCTGAGAACCCGCCAGCCGGGTGATGTATTCTTTCCTCTGGGGCTGGGGGGGCACAGCAAAAAGATCAATGAATTTTTGATTAACGAAAAAGTTCCGGCTGAGTGGCGCGATTGTATCCCGTTACTGGTGGCCAACAATAAGGTTCTGTGGGTATGCGGCTACCGCCCCGACGAACGCGCCTGTATTCGTTCCACCACCCAGCGTGTCCTTCACCTAAAATTTGAGCGGCGATGAATACAGACCAGGAAGCGAAAAATTTACAGAGCGATTGCAAGACAGAAGGGGTTAGAGTATAATGATTGTCCTTGAAGCAAGGTTCAAACTGGAAGGAAATGGCAGCAATGGCCACGCACATTTTGCTTATTGAAAATAGCGAGCTGAATCAAACTGAGTCTTTAGCGTCGAACCTTGAAGGACATGGCTACCAGGTTTTTTTGGCCCATACGCCTCAAACCGTTATTAACAAGGTCGAAACTGTCTGGCCGAATTTGATTATTTTTAATCCGGCCAACGATTACCCAGAGTTATCCGGGCTTCAAGAAGCGATCAATAAAACAAATTTGGGGATTCCCTATATCGTCGTCAGCCACAAAAATCATCTACCGGCTGAAGTTGGAGCCGATGCTATTGTGGTTGAGCCTGATAATCTCGAACAATTAGCCCGGAGTATCAAAAAAGCTATCGCTAAACAAAAAAATAGATTTATTCGCTTACCCAACCTGATTCTTGACTGCCAGCAGCAGCAGGTACTCCACCAGGGGAAACGTTTCTCTTTAACCCCTAAAGAGTTTAATTTGTTGCATTTATTGATTACTAACTGCGATCAGATATTAAGTCGAAAAACGATTATGCAAAAGGTTTGGGAAACAGATTACATGGGTGACACCCGTACGCTTGATGTTCACATCCGCTGGCTTCGCCAGAAGATTGAAGAAAATCCCAGCCATCCGCGTCGCCTCATCACCGTTCGAGGTGTCGGTTATCGCTTTACAACAGAGGAGCTCGAATAAATTCACACTCCAGTGAAGCAATTTAACCAAAGCACCTTTGATGGTGCTTTTTCTTTTCTTTAACGTCTGGACCTGATGTTGAAACGTTTCCCCAATACTTACACGAATAGACTCGGCCCAAGCAAGGAGATATCGGTGCAAAAACTGATTTCATTATGCTTTCGACTACCCATCGTGGTGGCGTTTATTTTAACCGGATGCGGCGGTGTTACTGCCAATCAACCGGTCTTTACGCCTGTTCAGCCCGATCCCACCTCAACCCCAACCATTCCCTCTGCCGGGAGTGTTCCCGTTAGCACCCCCACTTCTGTTGTATCCGACCAGGTAACTACGAGCAATTACACTCACTCTACCAATCGCTTCAGCATAAATTACCCCGAAAACTGGCAATTTTTTGAACGATCCGACGGGGTCGTGTTTATTGAACCGGGTGACCAGGCTGGATACAGCCTGGTATTTAATGATGTGGGGGAAGAATATTCTGAAGAAGAGTTAAATCGATACCTGGTGACGTTTGTCGCCCAAAATTTTGTCGACGAGAAATCAGGTTTTTCCCCAATCAGCCAGGAGCAAAGGGCTGATGGCTCGATCATAGCCCAATTCGCTTCCATTGATCCCCACCTGGGGCCGGCGATCAACGAGGTACGGGTCTGGCAACAAGATACCATCGTATTTCTGCTGTTCATTAGCGCGACCGAGGAACAATGGCACATCTCTCACCATAAGTTGCAAAATTTGGCCGATACGTTCGTCTCCCTCGATACCAGCCCAATTGTAGAAAGCCCCCCTACCGATGAACCACCGGTCTGGCTTTTGATTGGGCCAACTAAAAACCAGTTCGGTTTTTTCTATCCCAGTGATTGGGAAATTCTACAACAGGATGAAACCTTGGTAGTCGTGGCTATGCCAGACCACGACATCACCTTTGAAGGCAGCGTCTATGATTGGCCCGAGGCAAAAGACAATCCCGTTGGCGCAGCGGAACAGGCCGCCCTGGCTTATCTTGAAACCCTCTCCAAAGAACATAGGAATGTCCAAAATCAGCCCCTGACTGAGTTTCCCCTCGATACGGCGACCGGTGCTACAATAGATTTTCTCTATACCACCAAAGAGGGAACCGACATGGCCGGCTCTGTGATTACCGCAGCCAGTAAGGGCAAAATCTACCAGATGGTCTTTACCTCACCGGCTGCTATTTACGAGAGCGCCTTGCAATGGTTCAATCCCATGTACAAGAGCTTCAAAATTCTTTCACCTGAGGGGCTTATTCTTGAAGATGAAGTCAAATAGCCGACAAGAGGTGACTGACCGTACACAAGCCGCAATCTTGGCCCTCAACCACGGCTGGCGAACTAAGTGGTTAGAGTTGGTTGCTCCCCGCCAATCGGTAACTCCACCCAAAAAACGCTACCCTGTCCGGGTGTACTTTTAACCCAAACTCGCCCACGGTGCGCCTCGACAACGGCTCGCACCAGGAAGAGACCCAGGCCCGTGCCGGGAGTTTGCCGAGCCAGCCGATTGTCAACTCGATGAAATCGCTCAAAAATACGCTCTTGATCGGCCGGGGGAATACCGATACCTTCATCACTCACGTAGAGACGCACGGTACTTTTACCGGCCACCCCTCCCACTTTAATCAAGCCCCCCTCTGGACTGTATTTAATCGCATTGCCGATTAAATTTGTCAGCACCTGGCGTAACCGTTCAAAATCACCCTGGATAACAGGCCAGTTTTCCGGAAAATCTATAGCAAAGGTGTGCTTATTGGTAGTGGACTGTAAGTTTTCCACGGCCGTTTTGGCCATATCTGCTAAATTCAGATAACTGAGCTGTAGTTTAAGCCCTCCTGCCTGCAAACGGCTGGCTTCGAGTAAATTGGTGATGAGCTGATCCAGACGGTCGGCTTCTTCCTCAATCACGGCCAATCCCTCGGTCAACGTGTTTTTATCCCAATCGGCATCTTCGCGAGCCAGGGTACCAGCATAACCTTTGATAATGCTGACCGGCGTTTTTAGTTCGTGGGAAATAACGGAAAGCAGTGTTTGTTTTAGCTCATCTGCCTCACGCAAACGGGTCATATCGCGTACATTGGCAATTACCTGGGTGAGTTCACCCTGCTCATTAAATTGAGACGAATAGTTGTCGGCCAGGGTGATCTTCAGGCCATCAGCACGATGGTGAACCCCTTCTGCGTAAAGACGGCCATCCTCAGGCGAATGGACTAGAGGACAGGCGGTATGACACACGCTGACGCCCTGGGAAGTTTGCAAATTTAAGACCTCATAGCAGGGGCGCCCAATAGCTTCTTCAGTGGAGATGCCGGTCAGGTTGGCCAGGGCCTTGTTCCAAGTCTGAATAATACGGTAGGGATTAACAATCATGACCCCATCGCCGCTGTTTTCGATAATCGCGTTCAAACGCTCTCGCTCCGCGCTCACCTGCTGGTACAGGCGAGCATTTTGCACGGCAATGGCGGCCTGGTCGGCAAAAGCACCCAATACCTGGCGATCATTGTTGCTGAAGGCTGCCCCACGAGCCCGAAAAATAAAAATGTAGCCAATAGTGTCGTCACCTATCTCCAGAGGTAAAGCAACCACCTGTCGCAGGGGTACACCAGCCGCTCTTGAAGCCAAGGCTAACCGCAAGGAGATGTCAGGAATAGAGCCACGCTTCTCTTCTGTTCCCAAGTCTCGCCAGAGGGGATCAAAAAGATGCACTGTTTGAATAGGCAAGCCAATACTGGCATAGGGGACAAATGAACCATCATCGTGATGCAAAGTTATCAGTCCAGCCTGTCCAGCCAGTATTTCGACTGCACTGCGCAAAATTAATTTTAGCAGTGAGGACAAATCAAGCCGAGCGCTCATAGCTCGGCTTATCTCCAGTAAATATTCTCTTTGACGTAAACGAAAGTCCGGTAGCATAAACGTTGCTGTTAACTTACCCACCGGTAAGTGAAGTAATTAAGAAATACACCACGCCCCCCCCAATAGCAAACACAATAACCGAAAGGGCCAACCCCACTGCCACCAGTATGGCTGTGGAGGGACCCCCACGGTCCACTTCAGTAGGAGACGCGGTAAAGTCAGGACGGTCTGAAACAAGGGTGGGTTCATCCTCCTCAGGAGGTTCTTCTTCTTCAGTAGTCCTGACACCAGTCTGCTGGGCCAGAGCTTCTACCAGGGGATTGGCTCGAGGTTCCAGGTTGCGTAATCCATCCCTGGCCGCCCTGTTGTTTTTATTAATTTTAAGAACATTTTCATAACAGATTCTTTTATCCTCGGTATCAGTTAGAACTTCACCCAGTCCCAGCCAGGCCTCCTCAGAACGGGGATTCTCTTGTAGAATAGCTTCGAAGATCAGACGGGCTTGTTGTAGATTGCCCTGGGCAATAGCATTTCTACCATCCTCAAGTGTTGGCATAAGCACCTACCCCTAATTTACATAATCAACATGATTTTATCATGTTTAGTTTATTTTGTAAATAACTGCTAACGATTGACTGCTGAAAAGACGATTCAGTTTGGCTGAAACATATCTCAATCATGAATTATACCACAACTGGACAAAATCGTCAGTAAAGCCCGCACGCCAATGGCTTCTGCTTTGCGATCAACTCTTTGTATGTTATACTTTCCGGCTTGAAATATGATAGTGAGTAATCGTTGTTATGAAGCCCACAACTAAGATGACCGGTTTACTATTAGCCATTCTCCTGCTATTTAATGCGGAGGGCATTGCCCCACCACCGGTAGTTTCTGCCCAGGAAGCCCCCTTGGTACTGGCTTTTTACTATGCTTGGTTTGATCAGAATACGTGGAGTTCGGATCAGGTCGCTGACTCTCCCGTTGAGCCTTATAATTCAGCAGACCGGGCCACGATTGAACGACACGTTTTTCAAGCACAGAGTGCGGGTATTGACGCCTTGGTCCAATCCTGGTACGGCCCTCAGGAGGTCAATAACCAAACCGAAACCAATTTTCGTATCTTGCTGGATGTGGCTACCGCCAAAGGCTTCAAAGCAGCGGTAGACGTTGAAACCACCGGTCCATTTTTTGGCGACGCCGGCGCAGTAACCGGGGCTCTAACCACCCTGTTAGCTACACATGCCCAACATCCGGCCTACCTGCGCTATCAGGACAAACCGGTGATTTTCTTCTGGCAGCAGCAGCGATTTTCGGTCGAGGAGTGGGCTGCTATTCGTAATCAGGTTGATCCAGAGCACAGCACCTATTGGATTGCTGAAGGGGTTGATATTGCTTATCAAGCCGTCTTTGATGGCCATCACCTGTACAACATCGCCTGGGCTGCTTCTCCAGCAGATCAAATGGCCAAGTGGAGCGACCGAGTGCGAGCTTATGCAGCCGAAAATCAGGTCAACCGGCTGTGGGTGGCTACGGCCATGCCCGGCTACGATGACACCCGCCTACCACGCGATGACACTTCTGTCGTTTCCCGGCGCAACGGTGACTACTATCGCGAAACGTGGCGAGGCGCATTAGCCAGCCAACCCAATATGATCATTGTGACCAGTTTTAACGAATGGCTAGAAGGTACCCAGATTGAGCCGAGTATCACTTACGGTAATCTTTACCTGGATACGACCCGCGAGTTAGTGACAGCTTTACGGGGCCGCCCACCTGCTGCGCCGGCAGCGGTAGAGGTGGCCGCACAAGAACTCCCGTCTGAAGAATCACAAGCCCAGGAAACCCCTCCTGATGGCCCCTACATCAAAATCGAGGATTTAACCAACGTACGTAATGGGCCGGCCACGACCTTTACCAGATTAGGCACCCTGGCGGCTGGTAGTACCGTTCCTGTTACCGGTCGGCCGGAGTCTGGCGGTTGGTGGCAGATTGATTTTGAGGGTGGCCAGGAAGGTAAAGGCTGGGTGTCGGCTGAAGTGGTTGAGTTTGTAGGCGAACCGTCTGAAGTACCGCTGGTCGAGACCCCCTCTCTTGAAACGACGACAGAAACTGCCACCGATACACCTGCTGAAGAGTCTCTCGAACCATCTACCCAACCCGCTACCCAGGCCGAAGGTGATGTACCCCTCGTTAAAATTCCGGCAGGTGGGGTTAATGTTCGTAGTGGTCCGGACCTTAACTTTGACCTGTTGGGACGACTTGATGAAAATTCATCAGCCCGCGTTGTGGCCAAAAATGAAACAGGGGATTGGTGGCAGATCGAGTATCGGGCTGGAGAAAATGGTCTGGCCTGGGTGGCCGATGTGGTGGTAGATTTTTTTGGCGACAGCAACACCGTACCGATTGCTACCAACATAACAGGTGAAGCAGAGCCTGTTCCAGCAGAAACGCCCACCCCTGCGCCAGTCGAACCGATAATTGCCGGTAGTATTGAGGCTATTGATCCGGTCAACGTCCGGGCTGAACCTTCCTTAGAGGGATTACTGGTCGGTGGCCTGTATCCCGGTGAAATCGCCGATGTGTTCGCCATCAGCCAAGATGGCGATTGGTGGCAGATAGATTTTCCCGATGCGCCAGATGAGACAGGCTGGGTTGCGGCTGAGTTCGTCAGATTTCAAGGAGATAAAGCAGGCGTGCCGATTTTTGGCCTCGGCACACCGCCTCCCACTCCCGGTCCCACGGATTCCCCCCCCCCCCCC
>DAOUMU010000535.1:0-13848 GCA_034409055.1 Anaerolineae bacterium | reverse complement strand
GCCAGGCGTATGATGTTGGTAAAGAACTTGTTCAGCTATCAGCACTGACCCACCTTCTTAAATGGGTCAGTACTGCGTCTTGATGCCCAACCTGTCTGGATTGGTGTGTGACTTTTTCTCTTTGGCGTAAAAAGTTAATAATCACCTATCCCGGCGCAGTTGGATAAAGGGCAAGGCTGCAACATTTTTTTTGTCCAGTTTCAGATGAACGACGTTCTCCTCAATGCGGTCAATCTCGGAGACAGGAATGTCCACATGTCTCCTGTCCCATGGCAAGCCCTCCCGCAGAACCAGATGAGTGATGTACCCGCTTTCGGGATCTACTACAAACTCAGCCACCCGGCCAACACGCCCGTCGGTGGCCCGCACCCGCGCCCCCCGGCGCACGGCTAACTCACCGGGAGGGATTTGCCGGTGTTCATCTACGATAATCTTCCTGGCCGGTACCCTGTAGGGCCATAAGAGAGTTAATTCTGGCTCAGTGGCATAATGCGGAACGTCTCTCCGTACAAAATCCGTTTGGATGAAAAATTCTAATGTCTCTACTTCAGCCCTGGTGCATTTTAAGAGAATCAATTCAGGGGTAGTTTCCTTAATCAAGCCAACCGGTACCAGACGTTCAGTATGTGGCGCCACCTTTTCTTTCATGACCACGTGAGTTACCTTCTCAGTCACAGGATTATAAATGATGTAGGTAGAAAGACCACAGCGACCATCAGTGCAATGCACATCAACGTTTAACGGAAGTTTCATATTTACATCCTTATGTCAGCGTATTTAAGTCACGTCACTGGCGCCAATACAGTTTGCTCTGGTATCTTGCTGGCTCCTGCTTCGTCGGTCAGATGGCAGGCCACAAAATGTCCAGGGCGTACTTCCCGGTATTCCGGCACCACCCTGGTGCATTCCTCTATGGTCAACGGGCAGCGGGTATGGAACACGCAGCCTGAGGGCGGGTTGGCCGGACTGGGTGGGTCTCCCTTTAAAATAAATCGCCGCCGCTTCCTTTCGAGCTTGGGGGCAGGTACCGGCACCGCCGAGTTAAGCGATTGGGTGTAAGGATGCAGGGGGTCATCGAACAAAGCATTTCGGTCGGTCAGTTCCATAATTTTGCCCAGGTACATTACTGCAATCCGGTGGGAGATATGCTTGACCATGCTCAGGTCGTGAGCAATGAAGAGATAGGTCAGGCCCAACTGCTCTTGCAAATCCTGCAGTAAATTAACGACCTGGGCCTGGATAGACACGTCCAGGGCCGAGATAGGCTCGTCGCACACGATAAAGCTGGGGTTCAGCGACAGGGCCCGGGCAATGCCGATTCGCTGTCTCTGGCCGCCGGAGAACTCGTGGGGATAGCGGCGTACGTAGGCCGGGTCCAGCCCCACCAAATCCAATAGTTCTGCCACCCGATCTTTTAAGGCTTTACCGCCCATCAGGCCGTGAATAACCAACGGTTCACCCACGATTTTGCCCACCGAGTGACGAGGGTTGAGCGAGGCGTAGGGGTCCTGGAAAATCATCTGCATTTTAGGCCGCAGCCGGCGCAACTGCTCCCCGCTCAACTCTGTCAAGTCATTGTCTTCAAAAAAGACGTGGCCGGCGGTTGGTTTGTGCAACTGCAAAATGGCTCGCCCACTGGTGGATTTGCCGCAACCGCTCTCGCCCACCAGCCCCAGCGTTTCACCCCGCTTGATTTCAAAAGAAACGCCATCCACCGCCTTGACCATGCCCACCTGGCGGCCGAGCAGGCCGCCGGTGATCGGAAAATATTTTTTAAGATTGATGACTCGCAGCAACATGTTATTCTCAACCATCGCGCGGCTCCCCTCTCTCCATGTCGTGGAAACAAGCCACCTGGTGCCGAATATCCACCGGCCTCAGGGAAGGGATTTCCTCCCAGCAGCGGTCAAAGGCATACACACAGCGCCAGGCAAAGGGGCAGTGTTTCAGCGGTATCAGCAAGTCAGGCGGCGTGCCCTTGATACTCACCAACCGTTTGGACTCTCTGGCATCCAGGCGAGGCAAAGCACCAAGCAAGCCGAAGGTGTAGGGATGCTGGGGGTGCTCGTATAGATCATCTACCAACGCGATTTCGGCCACCCGTCCCCCGTACATGACCAGCACCCGGTCGGCCAAGCCGGCCACAACGCCCAGGTCGTGAGTAATCCAGATCACCGCCATCCCGATTTCGGCTTGTATACGCTTGAATAAATCCACAATCTGGGCCTGAACCGTCACATCCAGGGCAGTAGTTGGCTCGTCGGCAATGACAATCTCAGGGCCACAAGCGATGGCGATGGCAATCATCACCCGCTGGCGCATACCGCCGGAGAACTGGTGGGGGTAGTTTTTGTAACGCATCTCCGGGTCGGGGATGCCTACATGAGCCAGCAACCTGATCGTCTGTTGATGGGCCTCCTCGCGGGTTAGGTCCATATGCTTGGTCAGGGTTTCGGCGATTTGTTCGCCAATGGTCAGGATCGGATTTAGCGAGGAGATAGGGTCCTGGAAAACAAACCCTATCTGGCCCCCGCGCACGTTGCGCAGTTCCGCTGGTGACAATTTAAGCAAATCGCGTCGGTTTTCGCCGTTGATAAAAAGGGCTTCGCCGTCTTCCACCTGACCTGGCGGCGAGGCGATAAGGCCCAGGATCGACATCACGGTAACGCTCTTGCCACTGCCGCTTTCGCCCACAATGGCCAGCGTTTCCCCTTGCTCGAGATCAAAGCTGACGCCGTTCACCGCGTGGACGACCCCGTCCAGGGTGTAGAACTTGGTGACCAGGTCTTTGACTTCTAAAATCGTTGACATTCAATACTCCTTCCGCGGTCAGGCGTCAGTGATCAGTGGTCAGTGATCAGTGGTCAGTGGTTAGTGATCAGTGGTTAGCAAATGGTGATAACTGATAACTGATGACTGATTACCTCCTGGCCCGGCGCAGGCGTGGGTCGAGCACGTCCCGCAGCCAGTCGCCCAGCAGATTCATCCCCAGCGAGGTGAACATGATGGCCAGGCCGGGGAAAGCGGCAATCCAGGGAGAACTGGTCAGATATTTGCGGCCACTGGCCAGCATGTTGCCCCAACTGGGCACGGTAGGTGGCACGCTCAGGCCCAGAAAGCCCAAACCGGCCTCGTAGAAAATCATCCGTGACATTTCAAAGGTGGCCAGGGTGATAAGGGGGCCGATAAGGTTGGGCAGAATGTGGTCAAAGACAATACGCGGCCAGCGCGCTCCGGCGCTGACGGCCGACTCCACGTAGCCTGATTCGCGGATGCGCAACACCTCACCCCGGGTGACCCGGGCAAAAATCGGCGAGTCGGTGATGCCGAAAATGAGAATGACGTTCAGCAGGCTCCGGCCCAGGATGGCCGCGATAAACACCACGAATAGCAAGTAGGGTAGCGACAAGACCAGGTTGACCACACCCATAATGACATCGTCCAGCCGGCCACCGGCATAACCGGCGATAGCGCCAAAAACCAGGCCCAGCGTACCGGCAATCAATACTCCAAAAAAGCCAACGGTCAGCGAGACCCGCGTTCCGTAGAGAATGCGGCTGAAGGTATCTCGGCCCAGGTTGTCGGTGCCGAAAGGGTGGTCCCACCTGCCTTCTGCGTTCCAGGCCGGGGGCATTTTATTGTCACGTAGATTCTGTTCGAGAGGATCGTACGGCGAAATCAGGGGGGCAAACACTGCCGCCACGACCACCACCAGAAACATAATCAACCCTATGATCCCGCTCCGGTCGCGCCAGAGGAACCGGCCCAGGTAGGCTAAACGGTCTCTTAAAGTACGTTCTACATCTAACAAACTATCAGCAGTAACTTCTCTAGTGGCCATAACGAATCCTCGGATCAATAATTGCATAAGCCATATCGGTCAGCAGATTGAGGGCCAGGACGACCAGGCTGGTGAACACGGCGATGGATTGCACCAGGGGAAAATCTCGCCAGCCGATAGACTGCTCCAGTAACTGCCCCATGCCGGGCCAGGAGAAAATGGCCTCGATGTAGATGGAACCGCCCAGCATGTAACCAAATTGGACACCAATGACGCTGACCAGAGGAATGGTGACGTTCCTGAGCACGTGCTTGACGTAGATCACCCTGGGCTCCAGGCCCTTGCTGTAGGCGGTACGGATGAAATCTTCGCCTCTGATTTCCAGCACGGCCGAGCGCGTCAAACGCACGAGCTGGCCCAGGGTAGGCAAGCCCAACACAAAAGCCGGCATAATGACCGAGTGCCATTGGTCGCGGCCAAACGAGGGGAACCAACCCAACCTGACGGCGAAGAAGAGAATCATAATTAAGGCCAGCCAGAAATTGGGGATGCTTTGGCCCAAAAGGGCCAGGGTACGCCCCACCGAATCCACAACGCTACCCGGGTTGAAACCTCCAATCAGGCCCAGCGGGATGCCCATCACCATCGCCATGAGCAACCCCCCCGCAGCCAGTTGCACTGTGGCCGGTAACCGTTCCAGCACCATGGGCATCGCCGGTGTTTTAAAGTGGAGCGAGTTGCCAAAATCACCAACGACTGCGCCGGACAAAAAGT
This sequence comes from Anaerolineae bacterium, assembly GCA_034409055.1. Classification (GTDB taxonomy): domain Bacteria; phylum Chloroflexota; class Anaerolineae; order 4572-78; family J111; genus DAOUMU01. Next base: position 9,293 of record DAOUMU010000535.1, on the reverse strand, counting down.
CCACAAACTGAACGAGGAGGGGACGATTGAAACCCATCGCCTCCCGAAAGGCTTCAATTTCCTCCGCCGAGGCTTCGCGCGACATCATGAGCGCCGCCGGATCCCCGGTGATGCGAACCATGAAAAATACCAACAGCAAAACCCCAAACAAAAGCAAGATCGACTGGGCCACTTTGGACAGGAAATAACGTTGCATAAACACCTCCTTCGTAGCACGTTGCCTTTCCACACAGACCACTCATGAGGGATACTTGACTGCAACCTCCTCGTTTAGCTCAACATCCAGCCCAGGCTTGGTTGGCGGAATTTGGTCTTTCCCCTATCAAAACACAATCACATTCCGTAACGCTTCGCCTCGCTCCATTGACCCGATCGCTTCATTGATTTTCTCCAGCGGATAGCGGTCCGTAATCAATTCGTCCAACTTGAGTCGGCCTTGCTGGTACAGCTCCACCAGGCGCGGCACGTCAACAGACAGCCGCGTCGAACCCATTAGACTGCCCATAACCGTGCGGCCATAGGTGAGATGGTGTGCGTTTAAGGTAAATTCGGCATCAGCATCCGCAGGCATGCCCACGACAACAGTTGTGCCGCCTTTGCGAATCAGCCGGCTAGCCTGGGTGATGGCTGTGGAACTGCCTACGGTCACGAAGGCGTAGTCAGCACCACGCCCCTCCGTCAAAGCCAGTACGGCTGCCACCGCATCTTGGTGCATAGCGTTGATGGTGTGCGTGGCCCCGAAAAGCCGCGCTGCCTCCAGTTTGTGGTCAAGTAAATCGACGGCGATGATTTTGGCTGCCCCAGAAAGCACTGCGCCCTGCACGCTGTTCAGCCCCACGCCGCCAGTACCGATAACAACTACACTACTGCCGGTCTCCACCTGCACCGTGTTGACCACGGCTCCCAGTCCGGTAATCACCCCGCAGGCCAGCAGACAAGCACGGTCCAACGGCAGGCCCTCAGGAACCTTGACCACTTGGGACTGCTCCACAATGGTGTATTCGGCGAAGGCTGCGGTGTAAATGCCGTGAACCAGGGTGACACCATCTTTGCTGCGCAGCCTGCTCTCACGATCCAGCGGGAATTCGGCTTCGCAGTTATAGGGTCTGCCGATGGTACAGTAAAAACAACGTCCACACGAGCGCAGCAGCGAAACCACAACTTGATCTCCTGGCTGCACGTTGGTCACCCCGGACCCCACCTCGGTGATGATGCCTGCGGCCTCATGCCCGGCCACAATGGGCGTTTCACCGCCCCAGTCACCCCGAATCAAGTGTACGTCACTATGACAGATAGCACAGGCAACAATCTTGACTTTTACTTCGCCCATCTGGGGCGGGTCGATCTCGACCTCTTCGACAACAAGCGGTTTACCGAACTCATAACAGACTGCGGCCTTCATATACTGTACTCCCAATGTATCTTCTCAAAAAGTAGGGGCGAGGCAACTCGGATTGATGGTCTCGGAACAAACAACCTGCTCTCCGAGTTGCCTCGCCCCTACCCCCCGGATTATTGAGATGATACCTCCCAATCTAATCTGAGTTTGATAATTAACAGGTGACCGGCACTTTTGAAAAATTTTCAGTTAAATTGCGGTCAAAATCATCCTGACTACCGGCTTTTCAAGTGCCGGTCACCTTACTCCGAACTGAGGTAATATACGACTGAGCGTAACTATCTACCATGTCATTCTGAACGAGCGCAGCGAGTGAAGAATCCCCAAGGTTTTGGTAAAGTAGACCCCTTTTGAGCCAAAGTTTCGGAGATTCCTCGTCGCTTCGCTCCTCGGAATGACATGAGGGTAGGTAGTTACGACTGAGCTTACACTCAAAGTTCACCCCAGAGCCAAACTACTCCTCGACGACGAACGTATCGTACAAGAAGTAGGTCTCGGCCCCGCGCGGCTTGTAGTTCTGCACCCGGGTATTGACTGCTTCGAAGGTCACCGGTTCGTAGAGGTAGATAAAGGGCGGGTTTTCTCGCATGTATACCTGCAACTCCTTATACAACTCTGCTCGCGCTTCCTGGTCTATGGTCACCTTGATCTCGTCTAACAAGCGGGCTATCTCCTCATCGTACCAGGCGGAGTAGCTGGAATCTACGCCGCCCAGCGCGCCTGCCAGTCGCCGGTAGGCCTCACCTCCTACTGCAGACCAACTGTCGCCGAAGAGCGGCGGTAGTTCTTTGTTGGCCTCCAGATCCCAGTAGTGGCCGGATTCCATAATTTCGAGATTAACCTCAATACCCACTTCGCCCAGGTAGCCTGCGACGGCCTCGCAAACCTCTTCAAAGTGGGTATAAGCACCGGCCGGGCAGGCCATATCCATTGAAAAGCCATCCGGGTAACCAGCCTCGGTCAGCAGTTCGCGGGTCTTATCCGGATCGTAGCCAAAGGGTTCGGCGTTATCATAACCCAACTCATCCGTGGCCACGTAGCCGATGGCCGGCTTGGCAAAGCCATCGAACAGGGCATCGATGATGGTATTTATGTCTACGGCATAGTTCATGGCCTGCCGGACTTTGGGATCCATCGTCGGCTGGTCAAGGCCGGTGGTCAGGTTGTTAAAGGCGATGTAGTAAATGCGAGCCTGTGGGTACTTGATGACCTTGACATTCTCGACGCCGAGCAGACTCTGGGCCTCTTCCGAGCTCAGGCGGTGAACGATGTCTACTTCGCCGGTCTGAATGGCGGCCACGCGGGTGGCAGATTCGGGGATGGGCCGGAAGATTACCGTCTCGATCTTGGGCACTCCTTCTCGCCAGTAGTTGGGGTTGGCCTTCATGGTGATGTGGTCGCCCTTGACCCACTCGACGAAGATGAAGGGGCCGGTGCCCATGGGGTGCTCATTAAAGCCATCCTGGCCCACCTCTTGGAAGTAGCCGGGAGGTATCATGGCCCAGTTATCGGCCACCGTTGACAGGAAGAGAGCGTTGGGCTCTGGCGTAGTGATCTTGACGGTATAGTCGTCAATTTCTTCCACCAAGCTGGCCTCCTGCCAGTGATGGCTGTACTCAAAGTCGCCAGTACTGGCCCGCTCCCAGGAAAAGACGACCGCACCGGCGTTGAACGGTTCGCCGTTGTGGAAGGTGACGTCCTGGCGCAGTTGGAAGGTATATTCGGTGCCGTCCTCGGATACCTCCCAACTCTCGGCCAGTGCAGGCTCGATGAGACCCTTGTCGTTAATCCACACCAGCGAATCGTACATCTGCCAGGCGGTGGTAGAGGCATTCCGTTCCGCAGCCTGCGGCAGGTCGAGGGAGTTGGGGAAGGTGGAGAGGGCTCTTACCAGGGTTCCCTTTGGTCCGGCCGGGGCAGGCTCGACCGGCACCTCGACTTCGACCTCTTTAACGACTTCTACGGTTTGGACAACTTCTTTTTCTACTTCTTTGATAACTTCCTTCTCGACTTCGACCGTTTCTTTCACCACCACCGTTTCGACCACGGTGATCGTTTCCGGGGTGGGGGCGGCCCCGCACTGGGCGGCAATGAGGCCGAGCACTACCAGCATCAAGAAAATAATAAATAAACGTTTCATTGTCTCTTCACTCCTTTGTGTTATAAAATATTTTCCTGCCTATCTGAAACTCACTCCAGCAGAACTTGAATAAGTTTTCAGATGGGCTGCCGGTTAGAGAAAAACCATTATACAAATATAAAAGGGGTCGGTTTAAGCGATTATCACCTCCTTTCCACATTACATATCTTTCAACGTGTCAAGGCTATGGAGCTTTCCAGGGCAACGGTGTTACCCTGGTTTTGATGAGTCAGCGTAGGAACATCCCTGACGATTGTCCCGCCAACACAATGGGACTTTTACCAGCCGGGGCAAAGACGTAGCCGGTGACAGTTGCAACAGACTGGTCAAGAGCGTCTCGTCTCTAAAGGGGTTGAAGTCGATTTCAGGGAGTCGGTTTTTTCGAGGGACAGACAAGCAGGGCGCATCATCAGTATACCATAAGACACTTAGAAGTCAATCTCACATTAATCGTTATGGCAGTGCGATAAGGCAGTTCCGAAAAAATACCTGTGCCCGCCTGTGCCCTGTGGGTACAGGCGGGTAATTGTCCCAACTCCGTGAAACGTGAAGCGTGAAACGTGATGTTTTTACGCCATAAACCCTCACGTTTCACGTCACTTGCCCTGTGGGTTTACGCTTCACGTCGCCGAAAGTTTTGGGATGATTTAAATTTCGGAACTCCCTTAAAGGTGAGGTTAAATGGCAATTTTGGGTCAAGTTGGATAAATTGCTCCTATTATAGTAAAATTCATTTGATATCTCAACCTGAGCAAGTTGAACGGATTAGGATAGTTTTCAGGGCAAAACGTAGGCTTACCGCTAACGCATAGGGATGCGCCAGTACAGTTTTGTCCTGAGTACCAGGATAGATAGCTAAACCATGGGAGTGAAAACGATGGGTAATGAATCGATTAAAGTGTTACTGGTTGAGGACAACCCCGAAGACATCCAACTGATATCGGCTGGGTTGACCGATGTCCAGGCCACCGGTCCGCTCGCCCCTTCGTTCGATCTGGAGTGCGTCAACCACCTTTCGGCCGGCCTGGAATGCATGGCTGCGGGCGGCATAGATGTGGTCCTGTTGGATCTCTCGCTACCGGATGGCCGGGGATTCGACATCTTCGCCAGGCTACGGGCTCAAGCCCCCCAAGTGCCGATCATTGTGCTGACCACGCTCGACGATCAGGAGGTGGCCCTGAGAGCAGTGCGGCAAGGGGCGCAGGATTATCTGGTCAAGGGGCGGATGGATAGCAACTTGCTGGTGCGGGCCATAGGCTATGCCATCGAACGGCAACGGATGCGGGCAGCCCTGGCACAGCAAGCCCAGGCTTTACAGGCCAGCGAAACACGCTTGCAAACTATTATCACCAGTAGTGCTGATGCCATCATCGTCGTGGATGGCAACGGCCTTATCCGTTTTGTCAATCCGGCTGCAGAAGCTCTTTTGGACCGAGAGGTAAAGGAACTGCTGGGTGAAATGTTCAACTTTCCGATCGTAGTGGGTGAAACCACAGAACTGAACATTACTCACAGAGGGGATACCATAACTATCGCCGAGATGCGGGTGGTGGAGACGAAATGGGAAGGAGAAACCGCTTACCTGGCCTCGTTGCGCGACATCACCGAGCGTAAGCAAGCGGAAGAAGCATTGGCTCATGAACGTAATATATTGCGTATCCTGATAGACAACTTACCAGATTACCTCTATGTCAAAGACACCGAGAGCCGGTTTGTGATTAGCAACATTGCCACCGCGCATTTTATGGGGGCCACATCCCCAGACGAACTAATCGGCAAAACAGACTTTGACTTTTATCCACGAGAACTGGCGGCGCAATATTATGCCGACGAAAGAGCAGTTATTCAGTCGGGCCAACCGTTGATCGATCGAGAAGAGCCGGCCATCAACCCGGCCGGTAACCTGAAATGGCACTCAGCCACCAAGATACCCTTGCGGGATAGCCAGGACAATATTATGGGGCTGGTGGGCATTACCCGTGACATTACCGGGCACAAGCGGGTAGACGAGATGCTGCGCCGGGCACACGACGAGGTAGAGATGCGGGTGCTGGCACGGACGGCAGAGTTGGTCAAAGCCAATCAAATCCTGGAAGTTGAGATCATCGAGCGCAAGCGAGCCCAGGAGGCGATGCGGGAAAGTGAGGAACGGTTCAGAAATGCGTTTGGGTATGCGCCGATTGGCATGGCCTTGGAAACATTCGACGGTCATTTTTTGCAGGTCAACAAATCCTGGTGCGATATGGTTGGCTATTCACAAGAAGAAGCACTCACCTTGCGTTTCGCGGACATTACCCATCCAGATGACCTGGATATTAGCTATGCCTTTTTAGACCAGTTATTGGCCGGTGAAATTAACTCCTACCAAATCGAAAAACGATACTTGCATAAGCTTGGCCACGTGGTATGGAGTCAAGTGAGTGTTTCCCTGTTGCGCGATTCCAATGAGAATCCCCTGTACTTAATCGCCCAGACCCAGGACATTACCGAGCGTAAGCGGGCGGAGGAGGCTCTGCGAGAGAGCGAGCAACGTTACAAACAACTCCTTGGCTCAGTAACGGACTATATTTATACGGCTCGTATTGAGCATAGCCAGGTAGTTAGTACCACCCACAGTCCAAATTGTGTCGCCGTGACCGGCTATACCGCGCAAGAATATGAAGTGGATCCACACCTCTGGTATCGCATGGTATATGAAGCCGACCGTCCGGCGGTGATGAAACAGGCCGAGCGGTTGCTTGCCGGCGAGGTGGTCTTGCCTCTTGAGCATCGTATCATCCATAAAAACGGCTCTATCCGTTGGGTGAGGCATACACCCGTCTTGCGTAAAGATGAGCAGGGCAACGTTATTGCGTACGACGGTCTCATTGCCGATATCACCGAGCGGAAGCAAGCAGAAGAAGCCCTGCGCAGGAGCGAAAGCAAGTACCGACTGTTGATGGAACATGCCTCAGATGGGATTGTGATATTTGACCCATACGGCAAGATACTTGGAGTGAATTCAAAAGCATTTGAAATGCTTGGCTATACTTCAGAAGATTTTCCTCACCTAAATATAAGTGAGCTTATCCCCGAAGAAGACCTGGTCACCACTCCCCTCGGCTTTGATGAACTAAGAGCTGGAAAAACCTTGATCAGAGAACGCCGGCTGCGCCGCAAAGATGGCAGGTTGGTTCCGGTGGAGATTAGTGCCAAGATGATTGAAGAAGGCCGGATACAAGCCATCATCCGTGATATCACCGAACGTAAGGAAGTGGAGCAAAGGGAGAAGTTGGCTTATGAGCTTGGCCGACAACTGACCACGGTCCTTGATCCAGATGTCTTGCTGACTGAAACAGTCAACCGGCTGAAGGAGACCTTTGGCTACTACCACGTGCAGGTCTATCTGTTCAATGAGCTCCCCCTTGGTTCTCACCGCTTAGAAAAGGAGACGATGCTGGTAGTGCAGGCAGGCACCGGTCAGGCAGGGTTAGAGTTGAAGCGGCGTAAACATGCCATCTCGCTCAAGGCCAGGCAAAGTCTGGTCGCCCGGGCGGCTCGTCTGTTGGAGCCGGTTGTGGTCAATGACATCAGCCAAGACCCTGAACATCTCCCCAATCCACTCCTACCCGATACGCGCTCTGAGGTAGCTATTCCGCTTTTCCTTGGCCAACGTCCTATTGGTGTTCTGGACGTACAGGACAGCACCAGTGGTCATTTCGACGAGGATGAAGTTCGCACGTTACAAATCGTAGCCAATCAGCTTGCTGTGGCCCTGGCCAATGCTCAACTTTTTGCTGAGAATGCGCGTCGCCTGGCCATTATCGAACATTCCTTTGACCTGGTCGCCTTAAGTAGCATGGAGGATGGCCTGGTGATCTATATGAATCCGGCTGGCGTGTACTTATTGGGCTATGATAAACTGGAGTCGGTCAGCGGCCGGCCGATGACCGATTTCTATACGCCCGAAGGGCGGAAGCTGGTTGAGGAAAAGGGCTTGCCGGTAGCCCTGGAGCAAAATATGTGGCGTGGCGAAAACTATTTGCGCCGGGCCGATGGCAAACTGGTCCCAACTGACCAGACGATATTTGTCACCCATAAGGAACGTGGCCAACCCCAAATGTTAGCCACGATTATGACCGACATCACCGAACGCAAGCGAGCAGAAGAGGAACGGGAACGTCTCTTTGAGGAGGTGAAGGCCGGACGCGAGCGGCTGCAAGCCCTTTCCCACCGGCTGGTGGAAGTGCAGGAGGCCGAGCGCCGCCATATTGCCCGTGAACTTCACGACGAAGTGGGCCAACTGCTAACCGGGGTCAAACTCACTCTGGAGATGAGTGTCCGGTTACCAGATGACCAGATCAGGGCCAGCCTGGGCGAAACCCAAGCCCTCATCAATGAACTCATCGCCCAGGTACGTGAGCTCTCGCTTGAACTACGACCGGCAATGTTGGACGACCTGGGTCTACTGCCCACCTTGATGTGGCATTTTGAGCGCTATACGGCCCAAACGCAAATACAGGTCAATTTCAAGCACACGGAGTTAAATGGACGTCTGACCCCGGAAGTGGAAACAACCGCCTATCGCATTGTGCAAGAAGCGTTGACCAACGTGGCCCGTTATGCCAGGGTAAACGAGGTCATAGTACGGCTCTGGGTCGATCAGGATATGCTAAACGTGCAAATCGAGGACGAAGGCATTGGCTTTGATCCTGAGGCCGAACAGACCACTAGCAGTTCCAGCGGTCTATCCGGGATGTATGAGCGGGCGGCTCTGCTGAACGGTCAATTGACGATTGAATCGTCTCCAGGGAGCGGTACCTGTCTAACAGCCAAATTACCCCTGAGGCCTCTAACTAAAGTTGATAAATAAAGAAAAATAAGGAGGGCAGAGGATGACCACAATCGTGCTGGTGGATGACCACCACGTCGTTCGCCAGGGGTTGCGAGCTTTATTGGAAGCCGAGCCGGATTTTTCCGTTATCGGTGAGGCGGCTGATGGGTTAGCAGTGGTTGATCTGGTTGACAGATTGCAGCCGGATGTACTGATCGTCGACCTGATGATGCCCGGTTTGAATGGTTTGGACATTACCCGTCAAGTCAGTCAACGTTCACCCCAGACCCAGGTGATTATCCTCTCAATGTATGCCAACGAAGCCTATGTCGTAGAGGCCCTGCGAAACGGAGCTACGGGTTACGTGCTTAAAGACGCCAATGTCGCCGATCTGGTCCGTGCTGTACGTGAGGCAACCGCCGGCCGGCGTTATCTCAGTCCCCCCCTATCTGATCGGGCGATTGAAGCTTATATGCAAAAAGCGAATGAGTCTACCCTGGACTCCTATGAAACCCTAACGGCCCGCGAGCGAGAGGTGTTGCACCTGGCCGCCGAAGGCTACACGAGTACCGAAATTGCCGAACGATTGTCGATTAGCCCCCGCACCGTTGAAACCCACCGCAGTAACCTTATGCACAAATTGGATCTACGCACCCAAACGGACCTGATTCGCTACGCCATACGACGGGGGATTTTACCGCTGGAGGATTGATGTGTCCTCTCCAAAAGTAAGGGCGAGGCAAGTCGGAGCGTAGCTTGTTTGCTTCGATTACCCCCAATCCGACTTGCCTCACCCCTACGTTACCCATAAATTTTCCTAGTTCTGACGATTTCTGTGGTTACTTGAATTATTGGCGGTATCCTCCCATAGAGGCCGAAATGAGAAGGTTATGTAACCAATTGTCGTGATAAACACGTCCATTAAGTTTATGAGCCGGGGA
>DAOUMU010000534.1:0-44650 GCA_034409055.1 Anaerolineae bacterium | reverse complement strand
GCCTACCCTCATGTCATTCCGAGGAGCGAAGCGACGAGGAATCTCCGGTAACAAGGGCAAATCCAGCCTGAAACAGGAGATTCTTCGCTCCCTGTGGTCGCTCAGAATGACATGGTAGGTAGTTACGAAAAATGTATAAATGTACTCTTCTTATTTCACAGCTTGGTCAGGATTTTCGGCCCATTTTTAGTAATGGCAACGGTATGCTCAAATTGAGCGGACAGTGAACCATCGCTCGTAACTACCGTCCAGCCATCGTCCAGCATGCGCCACTCATGCGTGCCGGTGTTGATCATCGGCTCGATGGTGAAGACCATACCGGGGCGTAATTTGGGACCTCGGCGGGGCTCGCGCACGTGAGAGACGGAAGGGGATTCGTGCAGGTTTCGGCCCAGGCCATGCCCCCCCCACTCACGCACCACAGATACGTTTTGCGTGTACGCATAGGTCTCAATGGCCACGCCAATGTCATTGAGATAATGTCCCGGTTGAGCCACTTCAATGCCAAGGCGTAAACATGCCTGGGCAATCTCCAGAAGACGCTGCGCCTCGGCTGAGATGGAACCTACGGCAAAAGTAACACAGGCATCGCCACAGTAGCCATCGTATCTCAGGCCAATATCAATCCCCACGATGTCCCCATCTTGCAAAATGCGCTCATTCGGCAGGCCGTGGCAAATTTCGTGATTGACTGAGGCGCAAATGACACCCGGAAAGGGCGGATGATCGGGTGGATTGCCTTGATACCCCTTGTATAAGGGGGTCGCTCCCTGGCTTTTGAGGTATGTTTCTGCTAACCGGTCTAATTCACGCAGGGTTACGCCAGGCTTGATATGTTCGGCCAGGATTTGAAAGGTTTCTGCCACGATGCGTCCGGCTATTCGCATCCGGGCAATAGTTCGAGATGTTTTTCGTGGAATCAACATCAATACGGTCTTTGTTTTTTAGCATTTTAGCATAAAGACGGCTGCGGGGGCAAGACCTCTCCTAGATTTTTACCTGCTTATTTCCCGAACCCGGTCAGAATGCTTTGTTTGGGTTGACTGTTCATAAAAATTTAATCAATGCTTTGTAGAATTATACTTGCTTTAGGCTGAAAGGTAGAATAGTGGCAAACTTTACTTTTGACCAATATAGATTGAGTTTGATTGATAGGAGTGATTATGACCAAAGCAAAAGTGGTTAAAACTGAGGAAGCGTGGCAGGAATTGCTGACCCCGGAACAGTTTTATGTCACCCGAAAAAAGGGTACCGAAAGAGCTTTCACCGGAAAATATCACGATTGTAAAGAGGAAGGTATCTATCAATGTGTCTGTTGTGGGACTGACCTGTTTAGCTCCGAGACTAAATATGACTCCGGCACGGGCTGGCCCAGTTTCTGGGCCCCCATCGATGAAGCGAACATCAAAACCGAAATCGATGATAGCTGGTTTATGCGTCGCATCGAGTTGCTGTGCGCCGTGTGCGACGCCCATCTTGGCCACGTTTTTGACGATGGCCCAGCCCCAACCTACCAGCGTTACTGCATGAATTCTGCCGCCCTCAATTTAGTGAAGAAGTCGTCATAATTTGGGGAAAATCGGTGATAATCCCTGTTACACCGGCCTCGATTAGACGTTCCATCTCTGATTTGTTATTCACAGTCCAGGGATTGACATCAAACCCGGCTTGTCGCAGCCGTTGAATCTTGGCCCTATCAATTAGGGTATGGCGAGGGTGATAAGCATCAACCGCCAACTCTGTGGGCCAGATGATCGGTTCTGTTTCAGAGGAACCGACCAGCGCCGCTGCGGCGATGACCGGGTTTGTCATTTTTGCTCGTTGCAGCTCGGAATGGATAAAAGAGGATAGGAGAACTTGTTCGACCATATCTAACTCAGCGATGAGGGCCATCACTGCGGCCAATACGGGAAAGGCTTCCATAGGCGGAGGGATTTTTTTGATTTCGACGTTGACTCGCCAGTTGTGATCGCGAGTAAAAAGTAGAGCCTCGCGCAGGGTAGGAATGGGTTCACCACGCATCGCAGCTTGGTCTGCAGGCGTTACTTCGCCCGAGGCAATCAGACCAAAGGGGTCTGTTTCAATGTACCGGGAGCCGGTATCTAGCTGCTTGAGTTCGGATAGGGTAAAAGTGGGGTATGTCCAGGGAGCACGGTCAGGAAAAATGGTTTCTACATTCGTTGTGCGGACCAAAGTGTCATCGTGACCCAGGATAAGTTGGCCATCGGTGGTGACGGCTACGTCAAGCTCCCACATATCTGCGCCAACTTCAAGCGCCTTACGAGCGGCCGCCAATGTGTTTTCGGGGGCCAGGCTGCATGCCCCTCGGTGAGCGATGCAAAGTACTTCAGAGTTCATAGCGCTTTAACTCCTGTCGAACGAAAAAGACGTAGATGCCGACTAAAATTAGGGCAAAAGAGAACCACTGGATGGCATATCCCAGATGGGGACCTTCGTCCAAGACCAGGTCTTCAATCCGACGAGGCAAACTGTCTGGTTCCGCTTCAGGATCAGGTGATTGCTCGATGAAGATGGGTAAAAGGGGATAAGGCAATTGCTCCTGAATGCGGTCAATATTTACCCGGAACCAGCTATCCAAGCGCGTTTGACCTGACTGGAGGGGGGGATCACGAGGGGCCAAAAAACTGGGACGGGTTTGAGAACGGTAGGCAATACCCTCAATCGTAACCTCATCAAAAATATCGTAGGCTGTCCGGTTGTGGTCTTTGGGCAGCCAACCTCTGTCCACCAAAACGACTTTATCACTGTCACTAATTCGTAGCGGTGTTAGTAAGTGCATCCCGGGGACGTTTTTCAAGGTTCGATTACGGAGCAACATACTTTCCGCGTTATCAAATGTGCCTGTGACTTGGACGCGATGGAAATGAAAAGCTTCTGGATTGATGTCTTCTCTGGTTACGGTTAAGACTGGTTGATTCAGAGCGGCTAAAATGGTTTCATTTCTGGTTCGCTTTTCCTCCAAACGCCGCAATTGCCACCAGCCAAGATTGATAAGTACAATAACTACGGCCAGTACCGACAGATGTCTTACCAGCCAATGGCCTGTGATTAGCTTTTTCATAGACAGGCTCTCTTCTGTCAGGGTTTTTGTGAAAAGTTTATCGTAACTACCTACCATGTCATTCTGAACGAGCGCAGCGAGTGAAGAATCTCCAAGGTTTTGGTAAATACCCAAGGGGCACAGGGTAGATCTCTTTTGGGCCAAAGTTTCGGGGATTCCTCGTCGCTGCGCTCCTCGGAATGACATGAGGCAGTTACAGTTTATCAGGTATTATATCTTGTCTGACCGGATTGGCGAAAATAAGGATTGATTTGAATGTATAGCCGGAAAATTGTATAATAAATTCTGGTTCGTGGAGAAAATAAACACAGAGATTTTTAAGTGATCAAAATCTAAAATTTGGGATGGTTATCCTATACTTTTTAGGGTAAATTGTGTGTTATTATATATTAACACAGTATCTTAATGATTGTTACTTGTTATTCAGGTGATAATCTTCTCTTTTGTGGTTTTATATTCATAAATATATTGGGAAGTTGGGAATGAGTGGAACCCCCACTATCTTAAATGTTGAAGACATACCAGAAAATAGGCACCTGGTTAGACGAATTCTTGAGAGCGAAGGTTACCACGTGGTGGACGCAGTCAATGCCTTGGAGGGGATTGAGAAAGCTGTCGAAGTCAATCCCGATTTGATTTTGATGGATATTAACCTGCCCGACCTTGATGGTTTTACCGCTGTTACTCGCATCCGCAGCTTTTCTGATCTGAGATCAGTGCCCATCATAGCTCTCACTGCCCGCAACATCAGCGATGACCGGGAGCGGGCCAGGGCCATTGGTTGCGATGGCTACCTCAATAAGCCAATTGATTTTGAGGAGTTGGTGACAGCAGTAGCTCGCCATATCCAAATTGGTCACAAGGTTGAAGGTGTTATAACCAAACGCGAATATTATTTACAAGAGCAAAACCTGGCTCTGATTGAAGAGTTGGAACGCAAATTTTCTGAGCTGCAAATTGCATACGATCGACTGAAACATCTTGAAGAAGCCAAAAGTAATTTTATCTCTGTGGCTTCTCACGAGTTGCGCACCCCGTTGACCGTGATCCATAGTTATACTCAAATGCTCCAGGTATTGCCCGCTATTCAGGCTGATGAAGGGGCTAAAGAATTGTTAGCCGGGGTGGTGAAAGGCACCACTCGCCTGCGCGAGATCATCGATGACATGGTGAGTGTCATTCGGATGGAACTGACAGACAAGAACTTTGATTTTACCCCGATTTCGTTGAGGAGTATTATTAACAAGATCAAGACCGAGCATACCTCAGTCTTAACAGAACGTCAACTCATGCTTGAAGTGGAGGTTGCTAAAGATTTGCCAATGGTCAACGGCGATTTCGGGCAATTGCACTCGGCCCTGGCTCGTATTGTGAATAATGCTATTAAATACACCCCCGATAACGGCCGGATTACCGTCAGTGTCCGACTTTTAGAAAAGGCCGATACCGAAGACCAATCGTTTGTTGAGGTTGTGGTGGCAGATACGGGTGTCGGTATCGACCTTGATAAACAAAAACTGATTTTTGACAAGTTTAGTACCGCCGAGAATGTGGCCCTGCATAGTACCAGTAAAACCCAATTTATGGGGGGCGGGGCTGGCCTGGGATTGACCATTGCCAAAGGAATTATTGAGTCTCACAATGGCCGGATTTGGGTGGAGAGTGAGGGGTTCGACCCTGAAAAATTACCCGGTAGTAAATTCTTCGTTCTCCTACCGGCTCAGTAGATTTTTATGATCGCAACTTTGATTTCAGCATATCCCGACTTCGGTCGGGATTTTTGATTCTTTCAGAAAGTTAAGAGAGGTAGGGCATCCTTCCCATTGACCTCAAAAGTGTTACAGCTTATACTATATGCGTATACAAACTATTCTTGTCGGCTTGTGTCCATAGTGATCCCAGAACAAGTTGGCAAGATACTCCCACGGTAATAATTGGTTAGTCAATTGTCCTTTAACAACTAAGCCAAATAGTAGCCAGCAACAACCCCCTTTACAATAATGTTGGTCAGATTGAGAAGTCAAACATTGAACCCATTGCCTGCAGAGGACGAATCATGATGATACCACGTCAAGATCGGGCTGAGCTAAGATTGCTCAAAGGTTTTTTGTTTATGATTGCAGTCATTTTTGCTGTGGCGGCAACTCTATTAGTAATTTTCTTGACCTCAGCGGCTACCCTGACCGGTCGCACCCCCTTTGCTTCTATTTCTCTGGTCGATGGCCTGAATACAGGTATTCTTGGGCCGGGTGAGCAACGCTGGTTCAAATTTATCCCTGACAAGCAGAGGCAATCCGTCAGGCTGGAGAAATCGTTGACCTTCATTTTTACGCCGGGTGATGGCAATCGCATCGGGCATGTCAACATGCAAATATTTAAAACGGACCAGTTGCGATTCTTTTATCACGGCGATGTTAGCAAAATGGCCAACCTGGGAGCAGGTCAGATTGTTTCTCGGGATAACAACCCGGAAACCGGCGAACTTTTCTGGACTGGCTGGGTTTCTGGTCAACAAAGTTATTACGTCCAGCTTATGAATGGCGGTGACACCCCGATCGATTACTGGCTCTTTACCGATGACGATATTGGTTATCCTTTAGATGAGCCGGAAGCAGACGTCACCGGGGCTATATCTGAAGAAGTTGAGCCTACGCTGGCCTTTGCCCCAGGGGCTGGGCCCCAAACAGCTATGCCTTTGCATTTTGGTCAGAACAAAGGCGGTCTGGATCCCGGTGAAGAAACCTGGTATAGCTTCTCCATGACTGATCAGGATGGCGAATATTTTGAGGAAATGGCTTTGACCATGATTGTTACGCCCGACAACGGTAATCGTATTCGGAATATGACTTTTGACATTTTTACCGCTCGCAGTGTGCAACATTGGTCACCTGGCAATAACTCTCAGATCAACAATATCGGTGCAGGCAGTATTGTTTATCGGGACAATAACCCGCTGACCGGGGAACGGTTCTGGAGCGGTTGGGTTGTTGATGGTGATCTGTATTACCTGCAAATTCGCAATGGAGCAGATGTTCATATGGACTATTGGCTTTTTACGGGCGATGTTTACGGCCCTGAGTTGGGCGAGGCAGACGCCCCCTAAATCTTGCCCAAAAAATTTTCGTTTTTAATTTGAATGTGTTATACTGGGATCATTAAGCTTGAAATATCTCATAAAAGATATGGGTGCTATCATTAGCAAAATACTTGTTGTAGAAGATAATCAACAAAATGCCCTCTTAATGAAACGTGTTCTGGAAGCACGCAAACATCAGGTCATTCATGTCAGTGAAGGTGAGGCTGGTTTACAAGCGGCTGTTGACGAACTTCCCGACCTCATTTTACTTGACCTGGGGCTGCCAGATATTGATGGCCAAACATTGGTTGCTTTCATCAAGCGCGTTCCCGAACTGCAAGATGTGCCCGTAATCGCTGTAACAGCCTGGCCTGAAGATACTGCCAGAGAAATGGCTCAGGCCTATGGCTGCGATGGTTTTATTTCCAAACCCATCAATACCCGCGCTTTCCCCGATCAGATTGCTGCCTACCTTACTAAAAAAACCTGAGCCCTTTTTTGATCCCAGTTAAACAATAGAATTTTTTGTCCTGTTTGCTTGTTTTGGCATTAAAATCATTTTTTTGTTCTATTTCTGAAGTCGTTTTGTTTTGTTTAATTATTTTCCTCAATAACGTATATCCCCACGTTTGACAAAGTGGAAAAATTTTTATTTAGCGGGATATGCTATTGAATTTTTTCTGCCAACAAGCCTGATAACAGATTTGCTACCGCAATGACCTGGCTCCTGTAGAGATGATTTAAATACCAGTGCCCGGTACGGATAATAGCTATTTGGATAGTTTTTAATGACTCTTGTTAAAGGACTAACGCAACAGGTTGAGCAGGTTTATACATTCGATCTTATCCCGGCCAGCGCCTTCTCTTACGAAGAACTAACAGAAGCCTACAATCACACCCGCGTGGATTACATCGTACCGATGCCTATGAACGCGGCCAGGTTACGTGAATATGTGGAAATTTATGACGTTGATATGGACGCCTCAGCCGTGGCGGTGGATGGCAACGAGATATTGGGCCTGGGCATGTTAGGGGTGAGAGAAGGCCGGGCCTGGATTACACGTCTGGGTATTATCCGTAGCAAGCGCCGCCGGAGAGCAGGCTGGACCCTGGTCACACATTTTATTGAACAGGCCCGCCAGAAAGGGGCCAAATATATTGTCATAGAAGTTATCAGAAATAATATTCCGGCCTATAACTTGTTTGTCAAAAAGGGCTTTAAAGAAACCAGGGAGCTTTTAGTGCTGCGTCGCCCCCCCGGCCAGCCAGAGATTGATGTTCCAGAGGCAAAGGTTGAACAACTCGGCTATGTTAAGGCGGTGGGTTTATTACAAAATCGCCGCCGCTCGACGCCTTCCTGGATTGACGAAAATGAGTCACTGATTAATGCCGGCAACCTGTCTGCCTTCTACGCTACCTTGACCGATGGCGGCGAAGGCTGGTTGGTTTATCAAAATACCGTTTTTCAGCTTGGCCGTTTGGTGCTGCAAACAGAAGTGGGCCATCCCCACGATGTGGCTAACGTGCTGCTAAACCATCTCCATTGTGAACACCCGGTGCAGGATACGAAAACCGAGAATCTGCCCTTAGACGATCCCCATTGGCCCGTCTTTAAGCAAATGGGTTATATCGAAATGTTTCACCGAATTGAGATGATTCTCAATCTTTAAAGGGGCACTCTAATTTTTGTCTCTCCCAGTCTTGTTTCAGACTCTACATCCTTTAGTTCCATATCCTTGATTAATTTCATCAGGCGAACATTCTCAGCCATAACCCAGGCGGTAAAATAAGCAATACCAATTTCACGAGCCTTGTCCGCCAAAGTCAGTAATAGATGTTTGCCTAATCCCTTACGCTGGAAATCGTCTCTGACGACAACAGCTACTTCCGCCTCTTTATCTTCAGGCGTGGCTCTGGCAAAACGAGCCACCCCGATGGCATGCTCCTGGCCGTCATCCTCAATAATCGTGGCCACGATTGCTACCTGTCGCTGCGGATCTAAATCGGATAATTTAACAGCCCCTTGCCAGATACGCTCTTCTGGCAATTTTGTGGTGTATAGATGAAAACGTAAGCGCTTGCTTTCAGGCGATAAGCGATGGAACAGGTCTACCAGCAAGGTTGCATCTTCTTTTTGTATTAAGCGGATATTTACTTCTTGGCCTGATCGGGTCGTGTAAGTGCCAAATTGATTGCTCATCACCGTCGTTCCTATCTTTGAAATATCTTAATTTCAATAGAAAAAATTTGCAACACTGGCCTATCAGTTCGCAAGACCTTTGCCACGTTAGAGATTGGGATATCTTTGTGAAATTCTTTTGACAAAATTAAAATTTATTATAGACTCCACTCGAAGCCTACACGATATTACTTGCCCGCCGAGGATGAACCACCGGCCACTGTCAGCCTCCTAATCCTATACCTGTTTTGGCCTGACAATTATCGTCAGAACTGAGGAAAAGCGATGGATTATCAAACATTAGGTAAGACTGAGCTTAAAGTATCTCGTCTTTGCCTGGGTACCATGACGATGGGCTGGACGTCCGACAAGAAAGCCTCCTTCGCCGTTATGGATCATGCCTTTGAAAATGGTATCAACTTTTTCGATACCGCGGATATTTACTCTTTCTGGGCCGAGGGTAATGACGGCGGTGTGGCTGAAACCTGGATTGGCGAATGGCTTAACGAGCGTAACCTCCAACATAGAGTTATCATTGCCACTAAAGTTCGGGGACGTATGTGGGATGGTCCCGATGGCGAAGGTTTAAGCCGTAAACATTTAATGCGGGCTGTTGAAGATAGTTTGCGTCGTCTGCAAGTGGAAACCATTGACCTCTACCAAAGCCACTGGCCTGATGAAGAAACCCCTCTGGAAGAAACCTTTCGCACCTTTGAGGATATGGTGCAGCAGGGTAAGGTGCGTTATCTGGGTTGTTCCAATCATTCTGCCGTCCAATTGCAGCAGGCCCTGGAGGTTTGTGCCGCCCACAACTTGCCCCGCTATGAGTCGCTGCAACCACACTATAATCTGGTCCACCGCTATGAGTACGAAACCGAGTTGATGACCTTGTGTCAAAAAGAAGAGCTGGGAGTCATTCCTTACAGTCCGCTGGCCGGTGGTTTTCTGACCGGCAAATACAAACGGCAGGCAAGCGCGCCGATTAAAAGCCGAGGGTATGGCAACGACCGCATGCGTCCCTACATGAATGATCAAGGTTATACCATCCTCGACACGCTGACCGAAATTGGACGAGAGCATAAGGCCACGGTAGCCCAAACAGCGATTGCCTGGCTACTGGCCAACCCAACGGTTACCTCGGCCATTATTGGGGCAAACACAGTCGCCCAACTGGCCGAAACGCTCAAAGCGGTTGACATTAACCTTTCACCCGAAGAAAAAACTCTTCTGGATAAGCTCCCAAGCCCCACATAGCTGATGATATAAGCAGGCGATGATACGAGGAGACCGAAAGAACTTGTCATCATCGTCTTCTTTCTTTCCTGGTTACTACCTCCTTTCTCTATAGAAGATGCAACTATGAACTTTACCCGAACTGGTGCTGATTTTGCTTATGAATTGGATGCTCAAGATGAGTTGGCCTCTTTTCGAGATGAGTTCGTGATTGATGACCCAAATTTGATTTATCTCGACGGCAACTCACTGGGACGCTTGCCCAAACGCACCGCTAAATCTATGCGGCGAGTCATTGAAAAAGAATGGGGGCAACGTCTTATCCGTGGTTGGAACGACGGCTGGATCAACCTCTCCACGGATTTAGGGGCTAAAATAGCGAAACTGGTTGGGGCTCGGGTCGATGAAGTCATCGTCACCGAAGCCACTTCAATCAACTTATTCAAGTTGGCGGTGGCCGCCCTCAAAGCCCGTCCCGACCGAACCAAAATTGTCAGCGATGTTTTTAACTTTCCCTCAGACCTGTATATTCTCCAGGGTATTATCGACCTGCTGGGCAATCGCCATTGGCTAGAACTCATTCCCTCTGCCGATACAATCACCATTGCTCCCGACGCTGTTATGGCGGCGATCGATGAGGACACGGCCCTGGTTTGCCTGACCCACGTGGCTTTCAAAAGCGCCTTTATGTATGATATGGCTGCGGTCACCGAGCAGGCCCGCCAGGCCGGGGCCATAATACTGTGGGACCTGAGCCACTCGGTGGGGGCGGTACTGGTTGATTTGAATGGGGCCGGGGTAGACCTGGCCGTCGGCTGCACCTACAAATACCTGAATGGTGGCCCCGGTGCGTCGGCTTTTCTCTACGTTCGCCATGATTTGCAGGCTCAATTGAATCAACCCCTATGGGGTTGGTTGGCGGCTAAAAACCCCTTTGCTTTTGAGCTGGATTATACCCCTGCTGCCGACATTGCGCGGTATAAAGTTGGTACACCGCCTATTCTTTCTATGAAAGCAATTGAGCCGGCGATCGATATTCTCCTGGAAGCCGGCATAGAACGGCTGCGGGCCAAAAGTGTGCAGCAAACTGAGTATCTGATTTTCCTGGCCGAGCAGTGGCTTGTCCCTCTGGGCTTTACCATTGGTAGCCCGCGCCAGGCTGAAAGGCGCGGCTCGCACGTTTCCCTACGCCACCCGGAAGGTTATCGCATTAGCCGGGCCATGATTGAGGCCAAGCCGCTGGCGGTCAAGGTTATCTCTGATTTCCGCGAACCGGATAATATCCGCTTGGGGATTGCTCCCCTTTACACGACCTTTACCGAAATCCACCGGGCCATAGCCTGGATAAGGACCATTGTTGCAGAACGGATTTACGAGCAGTACTCGGCTGAACGGTTGGCGGTTACTTAAACGCTCTTTTCCCCAAATTAAAATCCCTACACAATTTCTGTGCGGGGATTTTTTTGATGAGATGAAACGGCTACTGGCTCATAATTATTGGCAAGTAGTAGATCGTATCTCCAGTCGTTGACGAGACGACGACGGCGGCGGTGTTGGCCGGATTGTCGGGGGCGACGTAGGTGTAAGTGGTGCTTGTAAAGGAGTAAAAAATATCGACCTGGGCAAAATTAGCTCACCTTCCCGGAAGCTACAGCGGGTCTTACTGGACAAAATATGACGGCGATAGCAAATTTTGATCCAATTAAAGCCACCTTATAGCTTCTGGGAAGGTTCCGTCCCTATAATTTCTGTCTGACTTTAGACGGTAATCTCCTTAAAAGCCGTTTGGGCTGCCTGAATGGTAGCGACGATGATTTCTTCCGTGTGGGCCGTGGAGAAGAAACCGGCTTCAAATTGGGAGGGAGCAAAGTAAACGCTCCGCTTTAGCATAGCCTGGAAGAAGCGGGCGTAGGTTTCGGTATCGCTCTGGGCGGCCGTGTCCCAATTGGTGACGGTTTGGTCGGTAAAGTAAGTACAGAACATCGTGCCCACCTGGGTCTGGTAAACAGGGACACCGGCCGCTTCGGCGGCTGCCCCAATGCCTTCACACAGGCGGGTTGTACCGGCCACCAAGGCATCGAACACACCCGGCTGGCGGAGAGCTTTGAGGGTCTCGATACCGGCGGTCATAGCCAGCGGATTGCCGCTGAGGGTGCCGGCCTGATACATCGGTCCAGCGGGGGCCACAGTTTGCATAATTTCCCGCCGTCCGGCGTAGGCCCCCACCGGCAGCCCCCCGCCAATCACTTTACCCAGGGCGGTTAAATCGGGGATGACCCCGTAATACTCTTGCGCCCCCCCCAGGGCCACCCGAAAGCCGGTCATAACTTCGTCGAAGACCAACAGGGCGCTATGCTCAGTGCAAAGCTGGCGCAAACCGACCAGATAACCTTCTACCGGTGGAATAACGCCCATATTGCCGGCCACTGGCTCCAAGATAATCCCGGCAATGTCGTCCCCATATTCCTTAAAGAGGGTTTCAATGGCTGCCAGGTCGTTAAAGGGGGCCGTCAGGGTATCCTGGGTAACGCCTTGGGGCACGCCGGGACTATCGGGCAGACCCAGCGTGGCTACCCCGGAACCGGCCTGTACCAGCAGGAAGTCGGCATGGCCGTGGTAGTTTCCTTGAAGTTTGATGATTTTATCTCGACCGGTGTAGGCCCGGGCCAAGCGCAGCACGCTCATGGTGGCTTCAGTGCCGGAGTTGACAAAGCGGACCTGCTCGGCCGAGGGAACCATCTCACAGACCAACTCGGCCAACTCGGTTTCCAGGGCCGTGGGTGCGCCGTAACTGGTGCCCCGCTCGGCCGCTTTTTGGAGGGCCTGGACAACTTGGGGGTTGGCGTGTCCCAAAATTAACGGTCCCCAACTGAGGACGTAATCAATATAGCGATTACCATCGGCATCCCAAATGTAGGCCCCTTTGGCTCGATCAATAAACAGGGGTTGCCCTCCCACCGCCCGAAAGGCACGGACGGGGGAGTTGACCCCACCGGGGATGACTTTTTGAGCAGCTTCGAATAACTTTTTGGAATTTGGAAAGTTCATTTATCGCACCTCACTATATCTGTGTGAATCTGTGGATCCTAATCAACCAACCACCTGGCCGCATCTTTAGCCCAGTAGGTCAAAATCATGTCGGCCCCGGCTCGTTTGATGGCGGTTAAACTTTCCAGGGCCACCCTCTTTTCATCCAACCAACCCAGGTGAGCTGCTGCTTTGAGCATGCTGTACTCGCCGCTGACGTTGTAGGCAGCCAAAGGCAAATCGGGGAACGTATCGCGGGCCTGACGAATCACGTCCAGGTAGGGTAGGGCCGGTTTGACCATAATGATGTCGGCTCCCTCAACAATGTCTAATTCAATTTCGCGCATGGCCTCGCGGGCGTTGGCCGGATCCATCTGGTAGGTGGAACGGTCGCCAAATTGGGGCGGACTATCGGCCGCATCGCGGAAAGGACCGTAAAAGGCGCTGGCAAATTTAGCCGAATAGCCCATAATGGGCATATTGGAAAAACCGGCCTCATCCAGAGCTTGTCGGATGGCCGCCACCTGGCCATCCATCATCGCACTGGGGGCAACGATATCCACGCCGGCCTGGGCGTGGGATACGGCTACTTTGGCCAGGATTTCTATCGAAGGATCATTTAAAATTTGGCCCTCTTCGACAATGCCGCAGTGACCGTGGTCGGTATACTCGCACATGCAGATGTCAGTCATAATGACCAACCCTGGCCCGGTCTCCTGGGCTGAACCTCGAGGCGCAAGCTGGCGCAGGGCGCGAATGGCTTGTTGGATAATACCATCTTCGGCAAAATTTTCCCGGCCAATGGGATCTTTTTCTGCGGGCAGGCCAAAGAGCATCACCGCCGGAATGCCCAACTGAAGCAGTTCCTCAGCTTCACGGATCATCATATCGACCGATAGTTGAAAAATGCCCGGCATTGAGGAGATTTCCTGGCGCACACCTTGGCCGTGCATAATGAACATGGGGTAAATAAGATCAGCCGGGGTGAGGGTCGTTTCCCGGACCAAACGACGCATCGTACTATTCTGGCGCAAGCGGCGTGGACGGGCTGTGGGAAAGGCGCGCCCCATGGCTTGCGGGATGTCGGCCCGATCTATTGATAATGGCCCGGTCAAATTTCTAGATTGCATAAAATATTACCCTCCCCCTACAATGTAACTTTCGAGTTGTTCGATGAGAAATTCTTGTTGAGAGATGATCATCTTGACCGCATCCCCGATTGAAACAATACCAACTAACTGGCCATCGGCCAGTACGGGTAGATGTCGGACATGCTTATCGGTCATCAGGGCCATACATTCTTCGATGGTTTGCTCAGGACGAACACACCACACCTTGTTGGTCATGATCTCTCTGACGGGGGTGATCGTCGATGATTTTTCTTCCAGAATTATTTTTCTGGCGTAATCCCGTTCCGAGATAATGCCTATCAAATTTCCTGCTTCGACGACCACCAAAGCGCCCACATTTTTATCTGCCATCAATTTAAGGGCCTCATACACCGACGAATCCGGTGTCACCGTCCAGACATCGGACCCTTTGGTTTGCAAAAGCTGTTTAACGGTTGCCATCAATAAACCTCCTTAACTGTTTTCAACATCCCCTCAATTGTATATTCCTCGGCCACAGCGCTGACCGGTACCCCCAATTTCTCGGCGGTGGCGGCGGTGACAGGACCGATGCAGACCACCCGGCTGGCTTGCAGGGCTTCTGCCGGCGGACGGCCTCCCAGGCAATTGACGTAACCTTGCACCGTGGATGAACTGGTAAAGGTAACGATATCAGCCACGGGCGGTGACGGCCCCTTCTGGATCGGAACCGTGCGATAGGCGGCAATCTCGTCGACCACGGCCCCCCGTTCGACCAAGCCCCCGGCCAGGGTCTTGCGGGCGATATTGGCCCGGGTCAACAGGAAATGCTGACCGGCCACCGATCCGGTTTCGTCAAAAGCCTCCAGCACCCCCTCGGCGGTGTAAACTGCTGGCACTAAGTCGGGGATAATGCTACGTTGTTCGAGCGCAGCGGCCGTGGCCGGACCAATGGCGGCAATTCGGACTGAGGCCAGGCAACGACTGTCCAGGCCAATGCTCTGCAGCCGTTCCCAAAAGGCAGCCACGCCGTTAGCACTGGTCAACACCAACCAATCATATGTATTCGTGCGCTGCTTGGCTGATTGACCAATTCGCCGGATGGCTTCATCCAATGGCCGGGTATCTTCAACCGGGTGAATCTCGATGGTAGGAAAAGAGATTGGCTCGGCTCCCAGAGCGCGCAGGGCCACCATAAAATCGGTGGCCTGGTGGGCAGGCCGGGTAACCAGCACGCGCTGACCCCGTAAGGGATACGCGTCGCCAGGCTGAAACCAGGCTAACTGAGCGGCCAGTCCGGCTACTTGGCCCACAACCACCGTGGCATGGGGTTCAATCTGATGGGTTTTAACCGCCTCGACAATCGTCCCCAACGTGGCCAACACCTGTTTTTGCTGCGGCAGGGTACCCTGCTGAACAACCAGGGCCGGGGTATCGGCCGCACGACCCGCGACCAGCAATTTGGCCACAATCTCGGCTAAATTTTCCAGCGGCATCAAAATAACCAGCGTTTCTACCCTGGCTAAGGCTGTCCAGTCGGGCCGTACGGCCGGATTTTTCGATTCGTAGCCACTGACCACGGCAAAGCTGGTGGCATAATCCCAATGAGTCACCGGCACGCCAGCGTAAGCGGGGGCGGCAATGGCACTGGTTACACCAGGTACAAGCTCAACCCGGATACCGGCGTCTATGACTGCGGCCATCTCCTGGGCTGCCCGGCCAAATATAAAGGGATCTCCCGGCCAGAGACGGACCACTGTTTTGCCTTGCCGGGCCAGCTCAATCAAAAGCTGGTTGATTTTTTCCTGGGGAACCTTGTTCCGGTTCGCCCGACAGCCAACATGATGAATTTCAGCTTCAGGTCGAGCCTCTTGCAGCAGTTTGGCATGGCTCAGGCTGTCGCCGACAATGGCTTCAGCCTCCCGCACCAGGGCCAGTCCCTTAACGGTAATGAGACCCATATCACCCGGACCGGTTCCAACTAGGTAGATTGTGCCTTGGCTAGTCATAATTAGTTTTCAGTGATCTGCTGATAGCTGTTAAGTGCTCAATAACTCTCTGGCCCCATAAGCCAGGGCCTCCTCAGCCAGTTGTTGGCCCAGGGCCTGGGCCGATTCGATAGGACCACGGCCATGAACTTTGACCACCTGGTGACCATCAGGGCTGGCCACCAGGGCTTGTAAATCGAGTTGACGATCAGTCACTTGGCCCAGTGCTCCCACCGGTAGGGAACACCCGCCCCCTAATCCGGCCAAAAAAGCCCGTTCAGCAGTGACGGCGGACCGGGTAGGCGGATGTTCCAACACCTGTAGATAGGGGGTTGTTTCTGGATCATCCGCTCGACCCTGGATGGCCAGGGCACCCTGACCGGGAGCGGGCAGGACTATGGTATAAGGTAGGGGATGGGCGTAATCTAAATTGGCGTGGCCCAACCGCTCCAAGCCGGCCTGGGCCAGCAAAATGGCGTCGTAGCCCTGGGCCGGGTCGTCCAATTTGCGCAGACGGGTGTCAACATTGCCGCGAATATCTTTAATCCGCAGATCAGGACGCAGGGCCAAAATTTGAGCGGCCCGGCGCAGGCTGCTGGTACCGACCACTGCTCCGGGGGGCAAATCTTCCAGCCGAGTGGCCTTATGG
Organism: Anaerolineae bacterium; assembly: GCA_034409055.1. Lineage (GTDB taxonomy): Bacteria > Chloroflexota > Anaerolineae > 4572-78 > J111 > DAOUMU01. The sequence continues at coordinate 28,328 of DAOUMU010000534.1, read as the reverse complement.
GAAACCAACAAATCCTGGGTAGCGGCTCGTTTTGGAATAGCCACGACCGTCAGGCCGGGGCTATCTTCAATCGGCAGATCTTTTAGACTATGTACTGCCAGGTCGATGCGTTCTTGCCGCAGTGTCGCTTCCAGTTCCGCTGTAAAGAGGCCCTTGCCCCCAATAGCCGGCAGCGGGTCGCGCCGATTAAGGTCGCCCCGCGTGTCGATTAATTCAATTTTTACCTCAAGGTTATCCCAGGCAGCCAACAGCATCTGGCGGACCAGTTCGGATTGGATCCGGGCCAACTGTGAGCGCCGGGAGCCGATGATTAGGGTTTTCATAGGGGTTGGTTAGGTAACGGTTTACCCTGGTAGCAAATCCGCCACGACGGCCTTTTCCTGGTGCAACTCTTCCAGGCTTGTGTTAAACTTTTCTTTGGCCCAGTCGCTGAGAGGCAGACCCTGGACAATGGTGTAGTTACCCTGACCGTCGCTGACCAGCGGTAAGGAAAAGACCAAGCCTTCATCTACCCCGTAGCTACCGTCGGAGGGTACAGCAGCCGAGAACCAGTGACCAGCGGGCGTTTTGGTGATCATACTCTGGACGTGATCCACGATGGCATTGGCTGCCGAAGCAGCCGAGGAATGTCCCCGGGCGGCGATAACAGTCGCCCCACGCTTCTGAACAGTGGTAATAAAATCATTTTTCAACCAGTCGTGGTCGGTGATGACATCGTAGACTGGCTGACCATTGATTTTGGCGTTTTCGGCATCTGGATATTGAGTCGCGCTGTGGTTCCCCCAAATGGTCACGTTGCTGACCTCGTTGACCGTGACCCCGGCCTTTTTGGCCAGTTGGGCATAGGCCCGGTTTTGATCGAGACGGGTCATAGCGGCGAATCGCCCAGCAGGTACACCGTCGGCATTGCTGGCCGTAATCAGACAATTCGTGTTGGCCGGGTTGCCAACGGCTAACACCCGCAGGTCGGCCGCAGCTCTGGCCGCCAGGGCCTGACCTTGCTCGACAAAAATGGGACCATTCTCACGGATGAGATCACCCCGCTCCATGCCTTTACCCCGGGGTTTAGCCCCGACCAGCAACGCCCAGTTGATACCGTCGAAGGCTACCTTGGGATCATCGCTGATGACCACGGTCTCCAACAGCGGAAAGGCGCAGTCATCCAACTCCATGACCACACCTTCCAGGGCCTTCATAGCTACTGGAATTTCCAGCAAATGTAAGGCCAGGCGCGTATCGGGGCCAAACATCTGACCGGAGGCCAGGCGGAATAACAAAGCATAACCAATCTGTCCGGCAGCACCGGTTACTGCGATTTTGATAAGATTACTCATAGGTTTGTCTCCTTTACAGATATTTGGTGGTTAGTTAGTTCTTGTTGCAAAACCTTGTAGTAGACACATCCCCATGCGTTTACGGCGGGCATCGGGATGTCCCCGCCTACGTTTTGCAACTGGTTAGTAATTAATGATACGAGGCAGTTGCTTGGCCTGCTCTACCCAATCGCTAACCCAATTCAAGGCCGGTACCTGGCGCACCAGTTTCTTCTCCTCATTAACCGCAACCATCTTTTGATGGAGATTGTCAGGATTGCGTTGAGCCAATTCCGGGATTGTATCGACCCCCGCTGCTTCCAGGAGTTCGGCGTACTCGCTACCGATTCCTTTCACCCGAAAGAGATCGGCGTGATTGATCCAGTGCAGGATCAATTTACTGCTAATCCCCGTTTGTTCAACCAGCTCCACACGCCCCTGGGGGGTAGCGCCCTGCTCAAGCAGGGCTTCGATGGACGTAATACCCACTTCTTCCAGCTTTTGGGCATAGATGTCGCCAATGCCCTCGATGTCGATTAGTTTGGTCATTGGTAACCCTCCTCCGTTTAGTTTAATTGGGATAGATTCATGTTTCACCCCCGATAGACGAACGACTGACTGCTCCCAGCTTACCACTTTTGTATGTTACCCCCAAGTAAGGATTTTTAAAAATAGGCCTGATGATTTTGGGAAGATAAATTGACATTCAAGCCAAAGAGATATATAATCGCAGGCATTGTTAATTAATTTTTCCCTTTGCTTAATTAATTCTTCGGCCTGATTACTTCACAACGGACTTGAATTTAGTCGTCAAGTAGAAGGGGTATCTCTATGCCCCGACTCTCGCATAGGGATGCGGGGGCTACGAAAAAGAAAATTCTGAATTATATCAAGTTAAACACCCCCTGGAGTGTGTAAGTCTATGGTAGTCCGGCAGGCTCTGGCAGGTAGTAATAGTAGTACGGTCAAGTCGCACAATTTGCGAGCGATTCTGCTAGGTTTGCTTCGACACGAGCATGTTTCACGGGTTGATCTGGCTGAATTAACCGGGCTTTCTACGACCACCATTACCAATTTGATTACCGAGCTTTTGGAGCAAGGCATTGTGATTGAAGAGGGTCCAGAGATACTCCAGCGCCGACCGGGAGCCGGTCGCCCTCGCACAGCTTTACGATTAGTGCCGGAGGCGCGGTATGCTGTCGGTGTTCATATTGGAGTCGGTAAAATTCGCGTAGCGATGACCGATTTACGCGCTCAGATTTTGAGTTGCCGTTCACTGGCTCACTCCTTGGATAAATCTGCTGAGGCGGTCCTGGCTGAAACAGGTGAACTGGTTAAGGAAGTTATTACCGAAAGTGGCGTTCCCCAAACCAGCGTGATCGGGGTCGGGGTTGGAGCTTCCGGCCTGGTTAATCCGGATACGGGGGTCAATCTGATGGCGCCCAATTTAGGCTGGCGTAATGTACCGATACGGGATTGGCTGACCAAACAACTGGGGTTGCCGGTTTGTGTCGATAACAACGTGCGGGCTATGGCTCTGGGGGAGGCATTATTTGGGGTAGCACAAAATGTGCGGGTGTTGGCCTTTGTCTACGCCCGAATTGGCGTCGGAGCCGGGCTGGTGGTCGATGGTCAACTCCACCGAGGCGGTGGCGCTGGGGCTGGAGAGATCGGTCACATCACGATTATCCCTGATGGCGGAGCAGTGTGTCGCTGTGGCAATACCGGTTGCCTGGAAACCCTGGTGTCGGAACCGGCGATTATGGGCTTAGCCAAAGAACTGGCCAGTCAGAACGGGGATGGTCTGCTGGCCACCCATCTGCAACAGATGGCGGAGCCAACCATTGAACAGGTCTTTGCGGCAGCTCGGGCTGGCGATCTACCCACCCGAACGATGCTCATTGAAAGAGCTCGTTATATGGGGATCGCCCTGGCGAATCTGGTCAATGTGCTTAATCCCGAATTAATCTTATTGGGAGGCATTTTTAGTCAAGGGCAGGACCTGCTCTTGCCAACTATTGAGGCCACAATGCGCCAGCGCGCCTTTGCCGATCTGGGTCAGCGCGTACGACTACAGACCACCAGTTTTAGTGAGTATGCCGGGGTGATTGGCGGGGCCGCCCTGGCTTTGACCACCTTTTTCTACCAGCAGGCTGGTCTCCATACGCTGCTCCCTGCTCCTGAAGTAATGATGATATGAGGCAACCTACCGGGAGGTTGTGCACTCAATGGATCTCAGACTAACTTTGGTTCCTATCGCTCGGCCCACCTTTGACACAAATCTGGCCGAGCAGATCACCGCTCAAGTACGTTCGCAGTTGAAACAGGCTGGCCTGGTACCGACCGGGCCGGAAACCTTAATCAGCAGTCTGGATGAAGTCAGGGAGGTTGGGCAGACTTTGGCCGACAATCCCCCTGATTTGTTACTGGTACTACAGACTACCTTTGCCGACAGCACGCTGGTGCTGGAACTGGCTCAAACAGATGCACCTCTGTTATTATGGGCCGTGCCAGAAGCACGCACGGGTGGCCGTTTACACCTCAACTCGTTGTGTGGCATTAACCTGGCCGGGCACGCCCTGGCCCGAACCGGGTATCCTTATGACTATATTTACGCTGCTCCTGATGACCCTGCTGTCCTGGAGCAGGTCTGGACAATAGGCCGGGCCGGTCGCGCGCGGCGTTTGTTACGCCGGGCACGCATAGGCCGCGTGGGTGAGCACCCGGCCGGATTTGATACTTGTCGCTTTGAACCGGCGGCATTGAAGCGTTACTTTGGCTTGGATGTGGTTCAGATCGACCTGGAACAAGTTTTTCAACAAGTGCGGGTGACTGAACCGCAGCAAATTGAGCCTGTAGCCCACAGTTTAGGTCAAACGTTAGGCAATTTGTCGCAGTTAGATCAAACAGCTATGCGGAGGACACTGGGCAGTTACCTTACCTTACGCCAATTTGCCGAACAAGAAGGTTTAGACGGTTTGGCCGTCCGTTGTTGGCCCGAATTTTTTACCGAGTTGGGCTGTGCCGCTTGTGGGGCCATGTCTATGCTCAGCGACGAATATACCCCTTGTAGTTGTGAGGCAGACGTTAATGGCACCATTACCCAGCTTATGCTGCAATGGGTGAGCGGTGAGCCGGCCTTTGGTAGCGATCTGGTGTCTGTCGATGTGGCAGAGGACGTGGCGGTATTGTGGCATTGTGGCCTGGCTCCGCTATCGATGGCCGACCCGTCCGTACAGCCGAGGGGAACCATTCACTCCAATCGTGAACTACCCCTGTTGATGGAATTTACGCTCAAGCCAGGTCGGGTCACTGTGGCCCGCTTGAGCGAAGCCACAGGCAGCTATCGCCTGGTGGTGGGTGGGGCTGAAATGTTACAATCGCCACCCAGCTTCTCGGGCACATCAGGGGTATTACGTTTTGACCGTCCGGCTGCTGAGGTACTTGACACCATTTTAAGTGAGGGGTTAGAACATCACCTCTCTATTACTTATGGGGACTATGTGCCAGCTTTGCTGGCCTTGGCCAAAATGTTAAACATCCCAGTTTTACATTTATAACAACGAAGGAAAGGAGAGAGGTATATATTCAAAGAGCAAAGATAATGTTGTATTTTGGTCTAATGCTTGTAGTTTAGTGTAAGTCGTCAAAATATATTGCTATCTTACAAGGAGGTAGATGAAATGGAAGAAATGAAAGATAAAAAGGCTATGTCCAACTTATCACGGCGCCAGTTTCTCATATTGAGCGGACAGGGTGCCGTGGCCTTGGCTTTCCTGGCCGGCTGTGGTGGAGCGGCTACCCCTGCTCCGGAAGCGCCCAAGGAAGAACCGGCCGGAGGTGAAGCAGAGCCGGCCAAGGCTCCGGTCGAGCTGGAGTTTTTGGCCTGGGGTGATCCGGCCGACATCGAAGCCTGGGATAAGCTTAAGGCCCTCTATGAGGAGAGAAATCCCAATGTGACGATCAAAGTAACGAGTGTAGCCGACCCTAACAACAACTTCTATCCCAAACTGCAAACGGCCATTGCCGGTGGTACGCCGCCGGCAGTGTCGTCCTTCCAGGGTTGGGAGTGGCAAATCTATGCCGATAGCGGGGTTCTGGTGCCCATTGATGAGTTTGTGGCGCGTGACAATTTCACTGCGCCTTATCCTGAGGGCATTGCCAGCATCGACGTCAGCACCCGCCGCGGTGGCAAGCTCTATCTGATCCCGCTGCAGTTGGGGACAATGGTGATGTTCTATGCCAAAAAGCCGTTTGATGAGGCCGGACTGGACTACCCCACCGACAATATGAAGATGGAAGAGTTCCTGGAAGTTGCCGAAAAACTGACGGACACCAGTGGCGACACCAAGATGTTTGGTCTGCAAGCTAACGGCCAATGGTTCCGCGATATTCATTGGATTCGCAGCACCGGCAAACAGGAGTTTGACGAAATCGTCGATCCCAAGAAGGCCCAGTTCAACCAACCGGAAATCGTGGAGATGCTCCAGTTGGTGGCCTACGATGTGTATCACACGATGAAGATTGCCCCCACGCCGGCGGATATGGAGGCCGGTGCCAACACGATCGAGACCGGCAACGCGGCTATGAAGTACGAAGGTCCCTGGTTCTTCGGGCGACTGAACAGCCCCGAACTGCGCGAGCAGGGCAAGCAGATCGAGTTTGACGTGGTGCTGATGCCCGAGGTGGCCGATCCAGATCGACCCCACCGAGGTTGGGCCGAAGGTGTTGCTCTACCCAAGGGCGATAATGTAGAGGCGGCCTGGGACTTTGCTCACTTCATGGGCAGCGATGAAGGAGACAAGATTTACGCCGAAACCACCGGCCGCATCCCCAACAACCTGGGTCTGGTTGAGAACTTCTGGCTCCCGACCATCAAGGAACGCTTTGGCGTAGAAAATGGCCAGGCCTTTATCGAGGCCTTCAAGCGGTCCGAAGTGGACGTGGTGGGTGGTATCCCCCGCAGCAAGATGTGGAGCGAGATAGTCAAGCCGTTTGGATATGACCCCATGCTGGGCGGCAGCGCCACCGCCGCAGAGGTTCTGCCCAAGGTAGACGAAGAACTACAAAAAGTCATCGACGATTACTGGGCTGCGCAAGGTTAAAAACAGTTAGATGTAGCAGGTAGCAGGTAGCAGGTTGTACCGGGCCAACAAGCAGCCGTTCTGGTTCCCTGCTACCTTGCGACCCTGCTTGCCCTGCTACAGAAGAGGAGGACTCTTTATGATTACGGCTGAAGCACCCAAGCGTAGATTCAAGATGCCGAGCCGGATGGTACTCCAGGAATGGCTCGAAGGCTATCTATTTGCCTCCCCTTTCATCATCGGTTTCCTGGCCTTTATCGCCTTCCCTATGCTGTATTCGATCTGGTTGGCCTTTCAGCGCTGGAACTTGCTTGGTGACCCGCAATTCATCGGGTTTGCCAACATTGTCAAAATGCTTACTGCCGAACGGGCCAATTGGAGCCTGTTCGTCAGCGGCTATTACACGGTTTTCGCCGTGCCGCTGCAATTGATCATTGCCTTCTTGCTGGCGCTGGCCCTGACCCAAAATATCAGATTCCGCGACCTGTATCGCTCCGGTTTTTACTTGCCGATCATCATTCCGCTGGTCGCCTGGTCGGTAGTGTGGCAGCGGGTGCTGCACCCGGAGTTTGGGATTCTCAATGATGCCTTGAGTTGGGTCGGCATACCGCCTCAACCCTGGTTATTTGATCCCAACCTGGCTATGCCGGCCTTTATCTTCATGTCGTTGTGGATGATAGGCCGGTTTATGGTCATCTTTATCGCCGGCTTGGGCAATATCCCTCCCACGTTGATGGAAGCAGCCAGCCTTGATGGTGCGAACGCCTGGAAACGTTTATGGCATGTCACCATCCCCTTGATGTCTCCCCTCATCTTCTTCAACGGAATCATGGGCATCATCAACTCCTTCCAGACCTTTATTCCGGCCAAAATCATGACCGACGGCGGTCCGGAAAATGCCACCCTGTTTGCCGTACTCAATATCTATAATGAAGGTTTCAAATTCTTCAATATGGGCTACGCCGCGGCCCTGGCCTGGGAGTTCTTTATCATCGTTATGCTGTTTACTGCGGTTCAGTTTTATATGTCCAGAAGATGGGTTCATTACGAGGATTAGGAGGAAATTATGGCCGCAGCAGATACTACAATACAGCAGACAGCCGTCGCTTATTCTCAGCGCAAGTCCCGCCGGAAGATGCTGGAAAAAGTATGGCTGATTTTCCTGCAAATTTTAATGACCGTCTTGCTCATCTCATTCCTGGTTCCGGCCTTGTGGATGATTTCCTCCTCCCTTAAAGCCTCGACCGAGGTCTTTGCCCACCCCATCGTCTGGATTCCGGAAGCGCCCCAGTGGCAAAATTACCCCAGAGTCTTTGAGGTACTACCCTTTACCACCTTTGCCTGGAACAGTTTGCTGGTGGTGTTCTTTGCGGTCACCGGCACCATTTTCTCGTCGATCCTGGTGGGCTACAGTTTTGCCCGTTTGCGCTGGCCGGGCCGGGACTTCTTTTTTGGGGTACTGATCGCCACCCTGATGTTGCCAGAAGTCATCGTCCTGGTGCCGCGCTTCATTATCTTCCGCTACCTGGGTTGGATTGACACCCTGTTACCCTTAACCGTCCCCTTCTGGTTCGCCACCACCCCGTGGACTCCGCTGTACGTGTTCCTGATGCGGCAGTTTTTCAAAGGAATTCCGATGGAACTGGAGGAGGCCGCGCTGATCGATGGGGCCACTCGGATCCGTACGCTCGTTCAAATTATTCTGCCCCTTTCCAAACCGGTGATTGCCACGGTGGCTGTGTTTGCCATGCTGCAACATTACACCGACTTTATGAATCCCCTAATCTACATCAGCAGTGTGGATAACTGGACCATGGCGCTGGGCATTGCCGGGCTGAACGCTGACGAGTCGTTTAAGGCCAGTTGGGAGTTGGTGTTTGCCGCCGGAACCTTTATGACTGTTCCGGTGATTTTGTTGTTCATCTTCGCCCAGCGTTATTTTGTGCAGGGTATTACGATGACCGGGTTTGGTGGTCGATAAACTATTCCTGTTTTTGGGCGGGGCCGAAAATTTAACAGATTACTTGTGAATGGAGGTTCTAAAAATGAAATTCTTTTTGGATAGTGCCAAAGTTGATGAAATTAGCTACGCGCTCAATATGTGGAATATCGATGGGGTGACCACCAACCCCCGCCACGTTAATGTCTCGGGTAAACCTTTTTTGAAGGTAATCCGGGAAATCGCCGAGATTTTTGCAGGGACCGACAAAGCAATCTCGGTGGAAGTTAATCCCCACCACGATAATTGGGAAGACATGGTCGCCGAAGCCGAAAAATTGGCGGCGATGAGTCTAAATTTCGTCATCAAATTACCGGCCATTGAGGCCGGCTTTAAAGCCATTCCGGTGCTGGCAAAAAAAGGCATCCGGGTTAACCTGACCCTGGTCTTCTCGGCTACGCAGGCCCTGCAGGCATTTCGAATGGGAGCCTATTTCGTTTCACCCTTCATCGGCTGGAAAGAATCCAATGCCGAAGAGATCTGGAATTTTGTCAACGAGGCCGTGGTCATTAGGGATAATTATGGCTTCGACGGCCAGATTATCGTCTCTGCCGTCCGCAATGGCCGCCAAATCGCCGAGGCAGCGGTGGCCGGCGCGGATATTGTCACCGCTGGCTATGCCGTCTACAAAGATGCCTTTGATCATCCCTACACCCACGTCGGCCTGGCCAAGTTCCAGAGCTTTTGGGACCAGACCCCTTACGAATAAACATGGTCAGCAGTTACTTAATTTCAACATAGCTAGAGGAGCGAGTTTTTATGAATGAAGCAGTTTGGCGAGTCAATGTAAACAAACAGACTGTCACGACCGAACCAGTTCCCGAAAGCTGGCGTCGTTTGGGCGGTCGGGGATTGGTCGCACGTATTCTACTTGACGAGATTCCGCCCACTTGTGAACCCTTGGGACCGTTCAATAAGCTGTTGTTTCTACCGGGTCTATTGGTGGGACAGATGCTCTCAAGCTGTGACCGGATATCGGTTGGGGCCAAGAGTCCATTGACCGGCGGTGTTAAAGAGGCCAACGCCGGTGGCACCACCGGCCTCAAGCTGGTCCACCTGGGGATCAAAGCCTTGATTATTGAGGGCGCGCCGGTTGACGACGGCTGGCGGCTGCTCCACTTAAGCAAAAAGGGGGGACGTTTTGAACCGGCTGATGATCTGGTTGGGTTGGGTGTCTACGAAGCCGCACCCCGCCTACTGGAGCGGTATGGGAAAAAAGTGGCCATCGCCCTGATTGGCCCGGCCGGGGAGATGCTTATGGCTTCGGCCGGCATTCAAAATCTGGACAAGGATGGCGTCCCGTCGCGGATTGCCGCCCGGGGCGGACTGGGTGCAGTCATGGGCTCTAAGCGGCTCAAGGCTATTGTTTTTGAGGCCGACTACTCTCCGTTTCCCCTGGCAAACCCGGAACTCTACCAGGACGCTAAAAAGCGTTACATGAAATCTCTCATGGCCCACCCGCAAACTAAGGTCTATGCTGATTACGGCACTGTGGCCGTGGGGACGATGGCCAATGGATTCGGGGCTATCCCTGTACGCAACTTCTCCGAGGGCGAATTTGAAGGTATCGAGAAAATTAACGAAGAAACGATGCGCGATACGATTCTGGAGAGAGGTGGAGAAGGGGACACAAGTCACGCCTGTATGCCTGGCTGTGTCATCCGCAGTTCCAATTGTTTCCCCGGAGCCGACGGGAAAACGATCACCTCACCGCTTGAATATGAAACTGTCGGACTGGTCGGATCGAACCTGGGTATTGATGATCTCGATACCATCGCTAATCTCAACCGGGAAATGAACGACCTGGGTGTAGATACGATTGAAATTGGCGCTGCCCTGGGCGTGGCCGCCGAGGCCGGTCTGATGGAATTTGGTGACGGTGAGCGAGCGATGGAACTGCTCAAAGAAATTCGCCAGGGTACATCACTGGGCCGAATTTTGGGTCAGGGAGCTGCCACGGTCGGTAAAGTCTATAGCGTAAGGCGGGTACCCGTAGTGAAAGGGCAGGCCATCTCTGCCTATGACCCGCGAGCCATCAAGGGAACCGGGGTGACCTACGCCACCTCACCCCAGGGGGCCGATCACACCTGCGGCTTAACCATTCGGGCCAAGGTAGACCATCTGGATCCAAAGGGGCAAGCGGCACTGTCCCTTACTGCCCAAATCAATATGGCTGGCTACGACACCCTGGGCGCGTGTGTTTTTAGCGGCTTTGGTTACGCCACAGCACCTGGGGCAATCCGTGACTTATTAAAGGGACAGTATGGTTGGGACCTGGGTGAGGAGGCGCTACAAGTTTTAGGGCGCGAAACCTTAGCTTTGGAACGGGAGTTTAATAAGGCTGCTGGCTTCACCACCGCCGACGACCGCTTACCGGAGTGGATGACGATGGAGCCGTTACCGCCCACTAATGCCGTTTTCGATGTGCCCGAAGAGGATCTGGACGGGGTATTTGGTTGATCGTAACGGTCCGTTTACACGCCACGTTACGCCGCTCTACCCCCGACGGGTATCAGAACCGGTTAACGGCTGAATTGGATGAAGGCGCTACAGTTGCCTCGCTCCTGAATTTGTTAGAAATTGACATAGCTCCTGAATTTCTGGTGGTGTTGATAAATAGACGGCGAGTTGAACTTGAACATAGGCTGGGTGATGGCGACGAAGTTCACCTATTTCCACCAATCTCGGGCGGGCTTACGTAGTAACGACTTCAGTCGTTGATTTAAGCAGACGGGGAATAGATGACCGGGCATGGGGATGCCCGGCCTACCCCAATTAATTTTTTAACCTTCATAAGTCGTTACTACAACCTTGTCATAACTTACCCGACACGATAGTAGTTGGCCCATATGCATTTCACCGAACAAGACTGGGCACGCCTTGAACATAACTGGACATTGTGGTGGGCCGGTGAGCTAGAACGGCCACTGGCAATGATTGAGAATCCGGTACGCAGTCGTCGGTCGGAGGAGTTGACCAAGCCACCTGCTGTGAAAGGATGGATCATGCCTTTTACCCTCGAGGAGCCCGCACTATTTTCGAAGCATTGGGTGGACGGGGATTTGCCTTCTACATTATGGAGCCTATGTCTCAAAGCGAAGCGGAAGATTTTCTGCGAATACTGACGCCCGCCTGCAAGCAGCACGCGTAACCCAAACGGTAAGTTGAGCGATGGAAATCTATTTCAAAGCGGCGCAAGAGCCTGATATTGATGTCCTGCTGGGCTTTATGCGAGAGCTTTATGAGTACGACGGCCCCCTGCCATTTGCAGAACCAGTGGCACAAGCCGCTCTGGAACAGATCATCAAGGACGACTCCTTGGGCCGGGTATGGCTCATTGTTCAAAACAATATTGCCATTGGTTATGTGGTACTGACCTTTGGTTTTAGCCTGGAATATCACGGTCGGGATGCCATCGTAGATGAGTTGTACCTTCAAGAAGATTATCGAGGCCGGGGTATAGGTACGAAAAGCCTTGAGTTTGTGACAGAGGTCTGCCGCTCCCTCGGCGTGCATGCGCTTCATCTTGAAGTTGAGCGGACCAATGTCAAAGCCCAGAATTTTTATCGGAAATTCGGCTTTGAAGATCACGATCGCTATCTGTTGACCAAGTGGATAACCCCGTCAGCTAACCCTTGAAACAAGAGAGGCGCAAACGATGATAACAGAACTTTCGTTTAGAAAAGAGGTATTTGAATAACTATGGCCGAACCACCTAAAGTCGTCCTCATCGGAGCCGGGAGCGCCGTTTTTGGGTTAAAAACGCTGGCCTCTGTGATTCGCTCCGAACGCCTGCGCGGGCTGGAATTTTGGCTGGTTGATATCGACGAGGAAGCCCTGGACCTGATGACCAATCTGGCCCAAAAAATGAACAAGGCCTGGGGCGCAAATATGACCATCAACGGCACCACCAATCGCCGCGAGGCTCTGCCCAACGCCGATTTTGTGGTGGTCTCGGTGCAGGTTGGCCCCCGTGAAGTGATGTGGGAGAAGGACTGGCGCATCCCGCTGAAACACGGCGTGCGCCAGCCGTATGCGGAGAACAGCGGCCCCGGCGGCTTTGCCCACACGGCCCGCAACCTGCCGCTGATAATCGACATTGCCCGCGACATGGAAGAACTGTGTCCCGAGGCCTGGTATCTCAACTACACCAACCCGCTGATTCGACTTACGTGGGCGCTGCACCGGTACACCAATGTAAAAGTGGTGGGGATGTGCCACCAACTGATGTGGGGTTACACCATCGCTATGGCCATTGTGGCCGACCGTTACGGCGTCGAGATTCCGCCAAATTTTAATGTCCACACCAACTACAGCAACAAAAAGTATCGAGACCCGGTAATGGCGGCGGGCTACAAACACCTGGATATCAAGGCCGCCGGCATTAACCATTTTTCCTGGGCCTACGACATCCGCGACCGGGCCACTGGCGAAGACCTTTACCCGCTCATCCGGCAGCGCTGGCTGAAGGAATATCGCAAAGATTTTGAGCCGCTCAGCCGCGAGTTGTTTGAGATTTTCGGCCTGATGCCCACCCCCGGCGATGCTCACCTTGAATTTTTACAGTGGACTCACGATCCTATCGCCAAACCGTGGGAAAAATATAACATCGAGTTGCAAAGCTGGGACGGCAACCTTCGCCGCCGGGCCGACCGCAGACAGTTGGCCCGCGATGTGGTTGACGGCAAGCTGCCGGTAGACACGCTAAAAAATCAGCCCACGGAATATGTGCCCGAAATTGTAGAAGCCGTTACCTTTAACGACAACTTCTACTACCACCAACTCAACCTGCCCAACGACGGCCTCATTCCTAACCTGCCGGACGACACTATTGTAGAAGTGCCAGGCGTCATCTCCGGGCTGGGGATACGCGGGCTGAATATGGAGCCGCTGCCCGAACCTATCGCCGAGATGTGCCGCCGCGAGCTGGCCTACAGTTCCCTGGTGATAGATGCCTGCTACCACGGCGACAAAGAACTGGCCCTGCAAGCCCTGCTCCTTGACCCGATGATCAACGATATCGACCGGGGGCGGGCCATTTTAGATGATTTTTTGGTTGAATTTGCCGGGTATTTGCCGCAATTTCATAACTCTTAGGGCGTGGTGTGTAGTGCGTCGTCAAAAAATACGTACTACGCAATACGCAATACGAGATTAATCATAATCCAGATAACTAAAGTATTGCTCACAAACATCATTACTTTTACAGGAGGTAACATATTATGGCACATGGTGCATTAATGCACGACGCAGTCGATGACGTCGCCGTTGTCATTCAAGATGTAGCGGCCGGCGCTGACGTGAAAGCAGTTACCCTCGACGGAGAGGAAGTCTCGGTCGTCAAGGCTGTTGAGGACATTCCGCTGGGACACAAAATCGCGCTGCGCGATATGGCCGAGGGTAAAGAGGTGATCAAGTACGGACGCGCCATTGGCAAGACCACGAAAGATATTGCCCAGGGCGCACACGTCCATACGCAAAATGTTAGCAGCATCAGATGGGAGACGAGTATCAATGAGTGATCTAAAACTGACCGGCTACCGACGCGAGAACGGGCGCGTTGGTGTCCGCAACTATGTAGTGATTATTCCAGTAGACGACATCTCTAACGCCGCCGTTGAAGGAGTGGCCTCTCTGATTCGCGGAACTATGGCCCTATCCCATCCTTATGGGCGGCTGCAATTTGGCGAAGACCTGGAGTTAACCTTTGACACACTCATTGGCATAGGTCGTAACCCCAACGTGGCGGCAGCCATTGTCGTTGGCATCGAACCCAAGTGGACCGAACAAATTGCCGACGGTATTGCCGAAACCGGCAAGCCGGTGGCCGGCTTCAGCATTGAGCGCTACGGCGATATCAAGACCATTGAGATGGCTGCTCGCAAAGCCAAAGAGTTCACGCAATGGGCTTCTGAATTGCAGCGTGAGCCCATTGAATTGGGTGAGTTGTGGGTTAGTGCCAAATGCGGCGAGTCGGATACGACGCTGGGCCTGGCTTCCAACCCCACCGTTGGCCGGGTGTTGGAGCGGATGATCGGGGTCGGGGCAACCGCTATCTTCGGTGAAACCAGCGAGGTGACTGGTGCGGAAGACAAAATCGCGGCCCAATGCGTCAACCAGGAAGTGGCTGATGCTTTTATGAAAACCTTCCAGGATTATCAAGATTTTATTATGGACACCGGGGCGAACCTGCTCGGTTCCCAACCCACCCAGGGGAACATTCGCGGTGGTCTGACTACCATCGAGGAGAAGGCCCTGGGCAACGTGGAGAAGATGGGCCGCAACAAGGTTATGTCTGTGCTTAAGCCGGCCGAAGCGCCTAAAGTCCCCGGCCTGCACTTTATGGACAGCTCCAGTGCTGCGGCCGAGATGGTCACGCTCTGTGCCGCCGGCGGGTCGGTGCTGCACTTCTTCACCACCGGGCAGGGCAACATCGTCGGCAACCCGATCATCCCGGTCATGAAGATTTCCGCCAACCCGCTGACCGTGTCCACCATGTCAGAACACATTGACGTGGACATCACGGCCATGCTGCGACTGGAAATGACTCTGGACGAAGCGGCGGACAAAACTATGGAGATAATGGCTCGTACCGCCAACGGTCGTCTCACTGCGGCCGAGGCGCTCCGACACAATGAATTTGTCTTGACCAAGCTGTACCGTAGTGCGTAGGTTCTAACGCGCTGATCGTGGACCGCCGACCACCACGCAAGATAGGGGTCGGCGGTCTTATGTTCTTATAGTGATAAAATGAAAATGGCCCACACATTGTATACCAGTGTTAATGACATGCTCACCCCAGAATCGTTGAGTACACTGACCGGGCAGCCAGTGACATCCGTGTGCCGTCTGCCCCTCCAGGCTGACTATGCCAAGTCCGGCAGCCATCTCCTGATCGTGGAAACGAACAATGGCCAGGGGCCCCGCTACATCCTGAAGCGCATCGCGCGGGCGTGGGACTGGCAGATGCGGGCTACCGATGACCGGTTCTGTCGCTCGGTGAGACTCTGGCAACACGGCTTTTTCGACCGGTTGCCGCCGGAAATTGAGCATGGCGTTGTAGCTTGTGCCCTGGATGGGCAGGGCTGGGCCATTCTCATGCGGAACGTTGAAGCGGCTTTGGTGCCGTATGCCCCCTTCAGCAGGGTGGACAACGAGACCTTCCTCGACGCCATGGCTGCTCTGCACGCTACATTTTTTGAGATGCCTGAGCTGACCGACCCGGCTATTGGTTTGTGCAGCTTGTGCAATGTTTATACCTTGTTCTCGCCGCAGACAGGCCATCGTGAAGCCGGAGGCCCCGATGAAATCCCCCAGCGTGTTTTGGCAGGCTGGGACCTGGTACAGACGCTGGTTGAGCCGGATGTGGCCGATATACTCCAGGCGTTGCTGGAAAACCCGCAGCCGCTGTGCGAGGCTCTCGGTCGCTACCCCCAAACACTCCTCCATGGCGATTGGCGACACGCCAACCAGGGCTTGTTACGAAACGGGCGGACAACTCAAGTGATTCTGCTTGACTGGCAACTGGCTACGGTTGGGCCACCGGCTGTGGAACTGGCCCGGTATCTGGGAACCAACTCGGCCCTCTTACCGGTTTCTAAGGAAGAGGCGATTGCTTGTTACCGGCAGAGACTGAGCCATCACCTGGGGACCCGGTTTGACGAGCGTTGGTGGCAGGCTCAATTAGAGCTGGGCTTGCTTGGTGGTTTCGTTCAAGACGCATGGGCCATCGCCTTGAAAGCGACCCGTTGGCATATCACCGCCGGGCAACGCGACCACTGGCTGGCCGATCTGCAATGGTGGTCCGAGCAGGTTCGGGCCGGGGTGAGGTGGCTATAATCGTCAACCAGCCTGTAAGGCCGTAACTGCCTACCCTCATGTCATTCCGAGGAGCGCAGCGACGAGGAATCTCCGAAACTTTGGCCAAAAAGAGGTCCACTTTACCAAAACCTCGGGGATTCTTCACTCGCTGCGCTCGTTCAGAATGACATGGTAGGTAGTTACGTAAGGCCAATAATAAGGTAGTGATGATGGAGAATGGATTGACTAAATTTACCTTGCCTTATGGTCGAGAAAAACTGACGTTTTACTTACCTGACTCACGGCATCCGACTCTACTGGCCCCGGCAGAGGTCTCGGTGGCTCCTGACCCGGCGCAGGCCGTCAACCAGGCCCTGGCTGACCCGGCAGGGGGCAAAAAGTTGACTGATTTTGAGGGAGTGCGTTCGGCGGCGATTGCGATTAATGACAAAACGCGGCCCGTGCCGCATGACCATTTGCTACCGCCGTTGCTGACCCGTTTGGAAGCGTTGGGACTACCACCGGCAGCGATTACACTGCTCATCGCCAGCGGCACCCATCCGCCGATGCCGCCGGAAGAGTTTGAGTGGGTGGTGCCACCCAACATCCTGGCTCGCTATCCGGTCATCTGCCATGATGCTTATGACCAGAACAGCCTGGTGCATTTGGGACAAACGGAGCGGGCTATCCCGGTTTGGATTAATCGATACTTTGCCCAGGCCGACTTACGGGTGGTGGTCGGTAATATCGAGCCCCATCAATTTATGGGGTTCTCCGGTGGGGTCAAAAGCGCTGTCATTGGCCTGGGTGGTAAAGAGACCATCAATCACAACCACGCCATGATGACCGATCCCCGAGCCAGGTTGGGCTGTTTTGACGACAACCCGGCTCGGCAAGATGTAGAAGAGATTGGCCGCATCGTGGGGGTTCATTTTGCCCTGAATGCAATTTTGAACGAAAGTAAGGAGATTGTCGAGGTCGTGGCCGGCGAGCCGGTGGCAGTTATGCAGCAGGGTATTCCGCTGGTGCGGAAACTGTATCAGGTTGAGGTGCCTGAGCCGTTTGATCTGGTCATCGCCTCGCCGGGTGGGCATCCCAAGGACATCAATCTGTACCAGGCCCAAAAGGGGTTGGCTCACGCCGCTTTGGTCACTAAAGACGGTGGTACCATTATTCTGGTCGCGGCCTGTCCAGAAGGCAGCGGCAGTGACAAATATGAGCAGTGGATGGAGGGCATGACAGCCTATGAAACCGTCTTTGCACGATTCCAACGAGAGGGATTTCAGGTCGGTCCTCATAAGGCGTTTCAAATTGCTCGCGATGCGGCCCGAGTGCGGGTGCTGCTGGTTTCGGAGATGCCCGATGATTTTGTGCAGCGTTTGTTGCTCACCCCAGCCAGCAGCCTGGACGGGGCCCTCTGCCAGGCGCTGGACAATCTCGCCCCCACTGCCCGCATCGGAGTCATGCCCTGGGCCAATGCCACTATTCCCGCCTGACAGGCTTGAAGTAACCACGTTCTCTGAGAGGTATCATGCCATTAGATTGGTTTGACCTGGTGGTCGCAGGGGCGATTGTGGCCATCAGTGCTGCCCTGCAAGCATCGGTGGGATTTGGTTTTGCCCTGGTCGCCGCTCCGACTCTGGCCTTGATCGATACCCGCCTGGTGCCAGGCCCGATTCTGGTGGCCGGGTGGATGCTGGTCATACTAATGACCCACCGGGAGCGGCGCTCGATTGACACCGCTGGCTTGAAATGGGCCTTTGCTGGGCTGTTACCCGGCACCCTGGTCGGTGCTTTGGCCGTAGCGTTCGTGCCTGAGAAAGAAATGAGTTTGCTGTTTGGCGGGGTGGTGCTATTGGCCGTAGCGATGAGTGCTTACGGCCTGTATCTTCAACCGACGCCTCACGCTCTGGCCGGTGCCGGCGCGCTTTCGGGAGTGATGGGCACGATTTCGTCGATGAGCGGGCCGCCAATGGCTCTCATTTACCAGAACAAACCGGGGTCTTGTCTGCGTGGCACTCTGTCAGGTTATTTCGTCGCCAGTACCTCCTTCTCCCTGGTCGCCTTGGGCATGGTGGGCCACTTTGGCGGCGACGAATTACGGTTAGCGCTGCCCCTCTTACCCGGTGTTTTGATGGGCTTTATAATCTCGAGCTACACCACATCCCTATTTGACCGGGGCTACACCCGCCCGGCAGTACTGATCCTGTCCGCAGCGGCTGCCCTGGCGGTGATCCTGGGTAACATTTTTTGATTTGTAGGACAAGTGGCTAACTTGTCAACAGTTCACTACCGGACAGTTTTGTGGAGAAACCCGGTTTTTCACAGTTTGAGCAAACAATTTGTGCTGAAAAGTCGCTTTTGTTTGCCAAGGATGATAATTTCAAGCGAAAAAACCGGATTTCTGAGCTTGTTATAAAAAGTGTCCGGTAGCAAAGTCAACAGTTGACTTGCCCATATTCAATAAATCACTTACGATACATCAACCAACCAACCAACCAACCAACCAACTAACTAACCAGGAGTACCTTGATGCCCAAACCGGCTGT
The DNA here is from genome assembly GCA_034409055.1 of Anaerolineae bacterium. Taxonomy (GTDB): domain Bacteria; phylum Chloroflexota; class Anaerolineae; order 4572-78; family J111; genus DAOUMU01. The sequence continues at coordinate 9,583 of DAOUMU010000534.1, read as the reverse complement.
CTTGCGCAGTCCTGAAGCAGATACCAGTCTGAAACGCGGCTTTGATACCCTGGCCAGGCTGTTGGCTGTGACCTTGGGACCTACCCAAGGGATTGTTCTCTCTGACTCGGTCAAAGACACCAAACCGGAGTTACTGAGTGACGCGGCCACGATTGCCCGGCGGGTGTTGGCCTTACCCCAGCGGGCCGAAGACGTGGGGGCGATGTTGTTACGTAACCTGGTCTGGCGCATGCATCTCAAGGCCGGAGATGGCAGCGCCACGGCTGCGGTTTTGGCCCAATCCATCCTGGACCAGGCCTACCGTTACAAGGCCGCCGGGGCCAATGCCATGCTGCTGCGCCGGGGACTGGAGCAAGCCGCCCTGGCCGCCGTAGAAGCGCTACGCCAGATGGCCCGGCCGGTTGAGGATGAGGAAGATTTGATTAAGGTGGCCGAAACCATCACCGCCGAGCCGGATTTGAGCCTGATTCTGGGCGAGATGTTCGACATTCTCGGTCCAGAGGCTTACATTACCATCGAGGATTATGTCGCTCCCTATTTAGAGCGAGAGTACCAGGAAGGCGGGCGCTGGGGGGGGCGTCTGACCTCGCCCTATTTGATCACCGAGCCTACTACCCGGCGAGCCATTTTGACCGATTGCCGGGTGGCTCTCTTTGCCGGCCCGGTGTCTGAAGTGAGTGATTTACAGCCCCTGTTGGAGTTGGTCGCCCGGACCGAGGCGCGCCGGCTGGTCCTGGTCGCTCACGAAGTGAAGGGGGTCGCCCTGACCACCCTGGTGGCCAATCATCAACAGAAAAAAATCCAGGCCATAGCCGTGGAACTGCGCCGGCCAGCTTCGCTGCGCCGGACCGATTTTGAAGACCTGGCCGTGTTGACCGGGGCCCAGGTTATCTCGCCCGAGATTGGCCGCTCTCTATCCACCATCACCGCAGCCGACCTGGGCACCGCCCGACGGGCCGAGGCCGATGCTGATGGACTGGTGGTGGTTGGCGACCAGCAACATTCGGTGGCGGTGCGCCGGCAAATAGAGACGCTGCGGGCGCGGATAGAACCCTTACCGGAAGATGATGAAGCCCTGGACGAACTGCGTTTCCGGCTGGCTCGACTGTCTGGTCACGTAGCTACCCTCAAGATTGGCGCGTTCACCAAGGTCGGCCGGGAGACGATGCGGCAAAAGGCCAACAAGGTACTCCGCGCCCTACCCCTGGCCTGGCGGGAAGGGGTGGTGCCGGGAGGTGGCCTGGCTTATCTTAACTGTATCCCGGCCGTGCGACAGGTACAGGCCGAGGGTGAGGAAGCGTGGGGGGCCAACATTCTGGCCCGCGCTTTGGAGGAACCTTTCCGGCGCATTGTTGGCAATGCAGGGCTGGCTTCGCCCGAGGTGGCTTTAGCCGAAGCGCAGCGCCGAGGGACAGGTTTCGGCTATGATGCTATGAAGGGACAGATTGTGCCTATGGCAGAGGCCGGGATTTTGGATGCGGCGGGGGTGCTCCGTCTGGCCCTGCAAACAGCCGTCAGCGGAGCAGCCCTGGCCCTGACCACCGAGACGATTATCCTCAAGCGCCGGCCCGAAACCAGTATGGAGCCGTAGAGCGGAGAGCGGGGAGTGGAGAGCGGGGAGCGTAGAGCGTAGAACGGAGAGCGGGGAGCGTAGAGCGTAGAGCGGAGAGCGGGGAGCGGGGAGCGTAAAAATCGCCTTCACGCCGCCATCCCATAGAGCAAGGACACGCAAGCGATACGCAACACGTAACACGCAACACGCACCCAACCATAATTCTCGCGGATAGCACAAATGTCAGATAACACCGTATGGCAACAAACGAGCATTGTCTCCCCAGGAGGGACGGTTTTTAGTCTCGCCGCCGATAGCACCGGCCGCCTGTGGCTGGCCAGTGGAGCCGGTATTTTTTACCAGGATCAGGAGATCTGGAGCCCCTTACCCCGGGGACAACCCCTGGCTCAGGTCAGTGCCCTGGCCTGTGCCGGTCCGGTTGTCCTGGCTGGCGGTAGCCAGGGCCAGGTTATCTATTCAACCGATGGGGGCGAAACCTGGTATGGAGGTCGGACCGACCAGGTCAGCGAACCCATTACCTGCCTGGCCGCCTCGCCCAATTTTCAGCAGGATGGGGTGGTGCTGGCCGGAACGGATGGCACGGGTATTTTGCGCTCGACGGATGGGGGCCGCGCCTGGCGACTGACCAACTTTGGCCTTCAGGATTTCACGGTGATTGCCCTGGCCATGCCCCCGGCATGGAGCCGGCGCGAGGTTGTCTTTGCGGCCACAACCCACGGCCTTTACCGCTCGCCCAACGGTGGCCGGGCCTGGAAGAAGTCAGATGAGGGCCTGGCGGAAGAGGTCGTCCAGTCCATTGCGGTTAGCCCGGACTTTGACCAGGATCGCCTGGTTTTGGCCGGTACGGAGAGGAAGGGCTTGTTCCGTTCCACCAATGGCGGCAAAACCTGGCATGCCTGGGGACAGGGACTGACCCCCACCGAGACAGACCTGGCCCCCAGCCCGGATGAGTTCCCCTCAATTAACTGTCTCTGGCTCCACCCCGAGTTTGCCACGACCCCTATGTGCCTGGCCGGAACTGGCGAGGGGCAGATTTTTTATTCGGCTGATGGAGGGGCAAACTGGAAACAAGTGGCTTCGGCAGATGCGTCTGTGCTCTGCCTGGAGCGTGCCGGACAGCGACTTTACGCCGGTTTGCACCACCGGGGCCTGCTGTACTCAGACGACGACGGGCAGACCTGGGCTGAACTACCTCATCTGGCCGCCCGGGCCCTGACCCGCCTGATCAGTGGTCATGGCCATCACCTGTTCGCCTTTGGCCCCTTGGAGTATGTCTGGCACTCGACGGATGGGGGCGAGACCTGGACCCGGCTGGAGGAACTGGCCGGTCAACAGCCACTGCTGGCCCTGGCGGCCTCCCCGCAGGTGGAGCGACCTGTCTTACTGGTCGGGACGGTCAAAGGGCTTATGCGCTCAACAGATCACGGCCAAACCTGGCAGACCGTCCTTCCGGCCGAAGAAGTGACCACCATCCACTTCTCTCCTCAGTTTGCCGCCGATGGACGAGCCTGGGCCGGCACCAGCACCGGCCGTTTACTGACCTCAGCCGACGACGGCTTGACCTGGACGACGCTCCAGCCGCCCAAGCCTGGCCTGCCGTTGGTCACCCTGGCCACTCTTCCCCCGAACGGCAGTAATATCCTGGCCGCGGCCACTTTTGACCCCGGTAAACAGCAAGTGATTCTCTGGCGCTCGACCGATGGCGGATCAACGTGGCAGCGCTGGCTCTCAGCCAGCGCCGAATGGGCCTATGTTCACCTGGGTTTGGTTGGCCAGGAGGGGGAGCGAATCATTGCCTGCATTGGCCGTCGTTGCTGGGGCACGACCGCCACCGGCTGGGAACGCCTCCTGGAAATCGAGCGGTCCATTATCCGCCTGGCTCAAATGACCGACCCGCAGGGCTTGCTGGCCCTGACCAGCGGCCAGGTCCTGTACTCAACCGATGGGGCCAACTGGTCGGCCTTCGACGAGGGCCTGGCCGGTCAAGCCCTGGTCGATCTGACCCTGTCTCCGACCAGCGGTCCCGATCAGGTGGCTTATGTCCTGAGTACAGGGGGCAGGATATGGCGTCGGAGGTTGGCAGATAACGGCGAATGAAGCGTGAATATACGGCTGATTGCTACTGAGCCGGAAATTCCACCTCGCCCCGGGCTTGCAACTCCAGGGGTAACAACGTGTGATAGATAAAGGTGTGGGTCGGGGTGGGGACCTCCACTGCCTGACCCAGGCGTACGACCCCCCCGCTGAGGAGGCTCAGTTCCGAGGGACGCCCGTTCATAATGTCTCGCTGCATCGAGGCGGTAGCATGGGGGGGCAAGCTGTCCACGTAAGCGGTGGCCTTACGCACGTTCTCCTCGCTTAAAGCAATATGCCGGGCCTGGGCCACGGCCAGAACCTCGTGCATGGCCTCGAGCCACATCTGGCGCGTCTCGGACAGGCTACGCCACACGCCGACCGGGGCGCGGGTCACGGCTCCCAGCCCGCTCCACGCGGTAATGGTCAGAAATTTTCCCCACATTGCCGCTTGAATGTTCGCCGGGACCTCGGCTGTGACGCCCACCGTCCGGGCAAACACCTGGCGTAGCCGTTCCGCACGTTCGCTGGGGCGATTATCCAGCTCGCCAAAGGCCAGATAAGGGTCGCCGCCAGCCTGGCGGATATGGCCTGGCCCGGCAATAAAACTGACGATCCGGCAGAATCCGCCCAACACGTGCGGCTGACCTAACTCCGCCGCTAACTGGGCCGGCGCCTCGACCCCATTTTGCAGCGGGACTACGAAGGTCTCCGGCCCGACCAGTGGCCGCATCGCCCGGGCTACCTCTCTGACCTGCCAGGCCTTTACCCCGACCAGAACCACGTCAACCGGTCCCACCTGGGCCGGGTCGTCGGTGGCCTGCACCGGCTGGACTACAAAATCCCCCTTTAAGCTATCGACTCGCAGACCGTGTTCGCGGAGGGCCTGCAAATGTTTGCCCCGGGCGATAAATGTCACCGTTTCGCCGGCCTGGGCTAGCCGTCCACCAAAATAGCCGCCCACGCCACCAGTGCCAAAGACAACAATGCGCATAGAACCTCCTGATTTTAGGGAGAGCAGCATGCTTCATGGATGCCGCCGCTGACGCATGGGGATGCGTCGGCTACCCAAAATTAGGGATAATCCTCCTACCCTGTATAACCACACATACCCACCCGGGGCGAGTTGACCACCGGCAAAAAGTAATCCTCGCCGCACTCGTGGTCGGACGCGCACTCATCACATAGCCAACCCTGGCCTCGGTAGATGCACATCGTACAGACCTGGGTGGCCTCTTTTTCTCCACATTCCGTGCAGATAATCTCCGGTGGCTCGTTCCTGGCCAGCACTTGAATGGAGGGGCCACGAACTTCACCCACGCGCTCCGACACTACTCTCAGGCTCAACTCCGTGGTCGTACCGAAATCGTACTCGTGGCCAAATTTTAGCCCGGGCCTGAGTACACTCCCCAGGGCTACGTCCATATCTTGATCGTTCCCCCAACTGTCGAAAACCGAAGAAACATAAGATTGTCCCTGGATTTCAAACGCGCTCAGGTGCCCACAGCACTCTAGCCAGATGCCCCTGAGAAAACGATCCAAATCTTCCAGGGTGGCCGTGGCCGGTACTTCCAGATTCAGCCAATAGTCAGAATCATAGTACCCCTGAGCGGCCAGATGAAATAGCCTGGTTTTTTGTAACTGCCCTCTACCCGAGGCAGCTTTGGGTGGATTTTTTTGCAGACACTTCACCAAGTGCCGGCTCATACCGGCTTTACTGTATGTATTGCCGCACAGCGTGCATTTGCCTTTGGTGGTAGACCTGGCCATTTTTTCCTCCTCCGTAATTTGGCTCGAGGGGTAAGACCTGACAGGTTTAGTAATCTGTCGCTATTTGTTGCCAATTTGCTACAATTTACCTGTACCTGTACCGGGCACTGGTATTATCTGGCAAATTTTCGCTAAAACCTGTCAGGTCTGGCTTTTTACCCCACAAATCCGTGTTGAACTCGTAATTTTTCAACAGGACCTACAGTAAGATTGACATATACTTCATCAACCTGCCTGCTGCTACCAATAACAGCCAGTATCAGTAGATCCAATTTGTGCTGGCGATGGGTCCGTGACTCATCGCATCGCCGGTCATGGACCGGCCTGGGGCGTTAAATTTGGGTCCACTGAGTATAACATACCTGTCTTCCGCTGACAATTGGCTTTGTTAAAAACAGTTATTTAGTTGAAGCCATACGGTGTACTACATTTCTGGCAAACGGGAGCGGGACGTTGTCGATGTTGTAGTATGCACCGCATGGGTCTTCGAGAGTGGAGCCCAGCCGGGAATGGCCACGACAGCGGGGTTCTCGTATGCCTCGAAACACGCCTCTGCCAGGGGGCAGGGGGGGCAACGCCAGCCGGCGGGAAGTTCCTGGCCGAAGTGAGGGCACTCTTCGGGTTTGGTTGGGGCTAGGATTTGTTTTGACATTGTTTCCTCTCGGGGAATGTATTTCAAACAAAAACTGCTTCCCCTCTTGACGGGAAGCAGTTTTGTAAATCAATATATTTCTATTCGGTTGTATTAGCCGGTTGAGATTGTTAGTTTACAGCAGTCCCGTCAATCTATTGGGCTATCAATAGTATAGCATATTTCAAAGGTAATAACGGTTACGATTTCATTACATTCAAGAATTTAAATCAAATCGGCCTCTGGTGCATGCCGGGGACGCCTACCGCCTTAGCGTCCTTTAGTTATCGCGGTTCAGAGCCGAAAGTCACTACTGGCCGGCATGCACCGGAGGCCGATTGTGAATTCTGAGAGGCTTAATACTCCGCAGGGCATCCGATGTCTTGCTACCGGGTCATCATCCGGCCCCAGGCCAACGTCATGGTAATGACTGGTTCGCAACCCGGTAAAATTGACGAAGCTATTTTTAATTGTTACTCTATTATGGAGTCACAGGATTTTGAAAAAGGGTACGGCCTATGGACAATAAGTACTACGCATTGTCCGGGACTGCGCTCGGAAAATGTGCTCCTGACGGGGAGTAGGAAGTAGGGATTAGGGATTAGGGGTCAGGGGTTAGTTTGACAGGAGATGTTTTTTAATTATGCTTATTTCGAGGCTTAACGACCGAAACACTTATCAAGGGGATCGAGTTATGATCGAGACGGTTTCATCATTATAATTGTCTCTAATATTTGCCCAACAATAAGCAAAGGATGAATCAGCAAATGCCCACTGCCTTCAATTTAACGCCAGAAAAGCTAGCCGTATATCGAGCCACGGCTCAACGCCGTCGAGAACAGGAACAACCAGAACTGTACCGTCGCCAGAAGCAAGCCTGGGTTGCTGCTCGCCGGGCGGCTCGGTTACTCAAAGAGCAATTCAAAGCGACGCGGGTTGTTGTCTTTGGCTCTCTTGCCCGTGAAAGTGGTTTTACCCGTTGGTCTGATGTAGACATTGCGGCTTGGGGCATTGCGCCGGAAGATACGTTCCGGGCCATCGGAGCAGTCATGGATCTGGATACAGAGATACCGGTCAATCTGGTTGATGTCAACACCTGCCGGACTTCACTTTTAAAGGCTGTCGAGCAAGATGGGGTTGACCTGTGATTGAGGATTATCTGACTGTAGCTGACCGCATTCGTCAGGAATTGACCGATCTTGAACGGGTGGTCGCCCGGGCGGAGCGAGCCATCATAGCAGCCCGTCAACGTCCTGAAGATCAGGACCTCTATGTTGACTCGGCCGCTTTGAACCTGCACGATTTCTATGCCGGTTTAGAACGTATTTTTCATCAAATAGCAACGACGATTGATGGTCGTTTGCCTGCCGGTCAGGAATGGCACCGCGATCTGCTCCAACAAATGCAGACCGACTTTCCTGATTTACGCCCATCCGTGTTATCGGCTGAAGCAGCGCAAGCCCTCGATGAATTTTTGCGGTTTCGGCACGTCGTCCGCAATATCTACGCCTTTCAATTTGACCCGGAACGGGTGGCCAGACTGGTGAACCTGATGTCACCAGCTTTTCATCAAGTTCAGGCGGAACTGCTCGCTTTTGCCGAATTTCTGGAACAGGTTGGTAATGACACATAATGGCAGAAAGTAAAGTGCAAGACCAAATTCCAGAACAGTTTGCCACGATTGAAGAGGCTGCCGAGTTTTGGGACACCCACGATTTGGCCGATTATTGGGATTTGACCGAAGAGGTTGAGTTCGAGGTCAACTTGCAGCGTCGTCGTTATCTGGTCGCTCTTGATCCCGAATTGGCCGAGAAGTTGGCGGCAGAAGCTCACCAGCGAGAGCTGGCGACTGAGACTTTGGTCAATTTGTGGTTGAGTGAGAAATTACAGCAGATTGCAGTCTAAGCGTTAAGGTGTTCTATGACCAGGATAGAAAAAGACGAAGCCCGCGAAGAGCGGATTCAGATGGAAATTGTGGTTGACGCCTACGGCCCGGAAGAGCAGGCTATGGGCTGGTACTATTACCTGGACGACACCCTGCAATTCCTCTTTCTGGCCCGCTGTACTGCCAAACGGGCCATTTCACCGTTGCAGGTAGGCGACGAAGTGGAAGTATTAGGCATGGCCCCCGCAGATGAGTGCCAGCACGAGATGTTTGTGATGATTCGTTGGGATCGAGAAGAGGGCCTGGGCGTGCCGCTATCCCAACTGACTGTCATCCACGCCGAGGATGAACAAACGCAAGAGGCGGTTGAGGATTGGCATTATTGGGTTAATCGGGGATACCAGTTCTGAGTGGTACCGTTGATTACTTGATATGGGTCATTTACTTTAGCCCCGCTCCTGCTGGACTTCCTTTGGTCGCAGTCCAGCGATTTATGGCGTGGACTGTGGTCCACGCCGAGCATTCCCCAAATCAGTAACTACCTACCATGTCATTCTGAACGAGCGCAGCGAGTGAAGAATCCCCGAGATTTTGGTAAAGTAGACCTCTTTTGGGCCAAAGTTTCGGAGATTCCTCGTCGCTGCGCTCCTCGGAATGACATGAGGGTAGGCAGTTACCCAAATCATTTGAAACACATCTGCATATTTCGTCTGGTCGTTGCGATCAGGCGTTTTTTTATTCCTGGGGGGCGTTCTTAAGCTATGATGCCAGAAGATAGGACCAAAAAATATTATGAAACGCATGCCAGCGATTATTTTTTAGCCACCCATGCCATCAAGCTACAGCCCTTGTGGGAAAAATTGAGCGAAAAGTTAAACCCTGATGCCCTGATTCTTGATCTGGGTTGTGGTTCCGGTCGTGACGTGCGTTATTTTGCCGGTCAGGGGTATCAGGTGATTGGCCTCGATTATGCTTCCGGTTTGTTGAAATTAGCCAAAACTTTTGCCCAACAACCTTTGGTTTTGGCCGATTTTATCGCCTCGCCATTCCGGGATAACACATTTGACGCTGGCTGGGCCATTGGCTCGCTATTGCACCTCCCTCGTCAACTCATATCTGCCGCCTTGACCGAAATCCACAGAATCCTCAAGCCCGGCTCCATTCTCCTGACCTCAATTAAAAAAGGAAGCGGGGAAAAAACAGAACTGGACGGACGACATTGCCTGTTTTATCAACCGGATGAATGGGCAAACCGTTTAATGGAAAACGGTTACGAGATCATTATCATTGAAGAGGCTGTTGAAATTAGAAAAAGGCCACCCGGCGCTGAAGAAAGGATCACCTGGATCGTGTGTCTGGCCAAAACAGGATAGACAGTACTGCTTTGTGGCAGCGGGCGTATGTAACAGTTGGGGGATAGCCACCTAATAAAGCGCGAGGCTGAAGCCGTCGCGCTAAAAGAGCAAAGCCCTGACGGGCTAAAATACTCAAAAAACTGTAGTAGTCAACGACATTTTGAACACCGCCGACTGCGGGCCTAAAGACCCGCACTAAAAGAGCAAAGCCCTATCGGGCTAAAATTTGACTTTTTAGGGTGCTTTTAGCATCCTTTGCTCTTTCAGCCCGATGGCTTTAGCCTCGGGCTTTCGGT
>DAOUMU010000533.1:0-24184 GCA_034409055.1 Anaerolineae bacterium | reverse complement strand
AGTTTTGAGCACCTCAATTTTATCATATCAAGCCAGCAAAACCAGAATTTGACTGGAAAAATCGTTATTGCCATAATGCCAAGAGTTTTTTGACAATCAACAAAAAATCTTAACTTGTAACAAATGGCCTTAAATAAAAAAGCCCCGGATGGGCCGGGCTTGGGTTAACGCTTAAGTTCACTTGCGCCGGGTTTGCCCCGAATGGCCCAATCAAAGACAACTTTGCTGCTCAACCAAGGTTGATAAAAAACCAAGATTAGGTGTCAAGTGCAACGCGTTGTTGGGCGGCTACGGATTGAAACCACCGCTGATTGCACAACCAACGGCACCATACGTTTTATTACAGTCGGTGTGGTGTTCATTATCTCTTTCCTTGGGGTCTGACCATCCACAATATGCCCGGTTCGTAATACCGCGGTTCTATTCCAATCCCGACTCCCACTCATAGGACTCGACAATGACCCAGCTCGTGGATTTCAGTCTCGTTTCTAATTGACGCATCTTTTCAACTATCTTCTTCTGTTGGCTTCGTGGGTCTTGGGTGAATGATGCTCGACATTGTTTATCCCAAACTGATGCTTCCCATACGGTCAGTAACAGTGCGTAGTCTACATAGACGAGGTCGCCGGTATCGATTTGGCGCTCGCCATACTTCTTGAAGAAATCACGGCGATTCCACCACACAGGAAAGTCCATTATCCAGCCTGGCTGACCGTGTTTCGCCGGGCATAAGTAGATTCTTTCGCGATATGCGGGCATAATTCCATCGAGTACCTTTCATTGTCTTAGGCCGACATATGCCGACCCAACATGAATTAGACGGTAAACCATTATGTAAAATAATATCACGCTTATCATTCCATAAAAAGTACGGGATTTTAAGCGTACGTAAAATTTAGGGGCCGCATATTATTCGATGAAATTCGATTGAGTTCAAATCAGAATTAAACGATATGCGACAAGAATATTCTTTGCCCTGACACAAATAGCATAGGCCAAGATCCATTTCACTTTGAAACGACCAGCCGCCCAACTAAGGACTATATAATCACTGCCTATCTATCACCCCGATGCGGGTGAATGGTGGGCAGTAGGCCGATAATGGCCTACAAGTCTATCATAACATTTTACCATCTTAATAAAAAAAAAGCTACAATAGCGCGTATCCGCTAATCCGCTATCCATCCGCTGCCCGATTGGCTGCGGTTCGTTAGCTATCGTAACGGAATTTTAAGGGGCCTTGGGGGGGCGGCGAAGGAAGGATGAACCCCACCGGGGCAGGTGATGAGGGGGGGGAATTGTGAATTGTTAATTGTGAATTGTTAATTGTTAATTGTTAATTGGGGCAGGTTGGGTTGTGGGTGGGCTAAAGGGTGTTTTGTCATCATGATAAAAAAGCCACAGTGGCGCGGCTTGCTGCGCTGTTGTGGCTTTTTTAATTTTAATAAGTATAGTCGAAAGTACCTTTTTTGGGTAATTTTTCTCTCCGCGCTCTACGTTCCCCGCTTGATGACTCTCTCAACCAGATTACTGCCAAATTGATAGGCCAGGTGGCGATAGTCAGGGGCATTGACAATGAGCAAATCGGCTTGTTTGCCCACCTCAATGGAGCCCAGCCGTTCGCCGAGGCTGATGGCATGGGCGGCGTTAATCGTGCTGGCATTCAGCGCCTCGGCGGGCCATAGATGTTGATAGCGACAAGCCACGGCCATGACCAACGGCATCGAGGGGCAGGGGGCCGAACCGGGGTTGATGTCGGTGGCCAGGGCCAGGGCCACGCCAGCGTCAATCATAGCCCGGGCGTTGGCAAAGTGGCTGCTGCCCAGGTTGAAATTGACTGCGGGTAAGACCACGCCGATGGTGTTTGAGCCGGCCAACGCTTCAACTTCAGCCGGCGGGGTGACGTCCAGATGGTCGGCGGAAACAGCGTTGAGCTCCACGGCCAGAGCCACGCCTCCCAGCGTTTTGAACTCATCGACGTGGATTTTGGCCGGCAGCCCCAGGGCCAAGCCCGTTTCTAACACCCGCTTCGACTGGGCGCGGTCAAACACATTGGCCTCACAGAATACGTCGCAAAAAAGTGGCGTGTGAAGCGTGGAGCGTAGAGTCTGGTCATACCACTTTGCTACCGCTGGCAGCATCGCTTCGATCACTAAATCAATATATTCGTCAGGGCGGTCCTTGTATTCGGGGGGGACGGCGTGCGCGCCCAGAAAAGTAGGCACCAGGTCGACGGGATGAACGGCATCCAGGGCGACGATAGCCTGGAGCATTTTTAGCTCGTTCTCGGTATCCAGCCCGTAGCCGGTCTTCACCTCAACCGTGGTCGTGCCCAGGGCCAGCATGGCCTCCAGCCGGGGGCGGGTCTCGCTGACCAGTTGCTCAACCGTGGCCGCTCGCGTGGCCTGCATAGTGCTGACGATACCGCCCCCCGCCTGCATAATCTCCATGTAGGTCGCGCCTCGAATGCGCATCTCAAACTCGGCCACGCGGTCGCCGGCATAGACGACGTGGGTGTGTGGATCAACAAAACCGGGACAGACCACCTGGCCGCTGGCGTCTATGGTTTCCCGGGCCGTGTAATCGGCTTGCAGTTCAGCCGTGGGACCAACGGCCACAATTTCGCCAGCGGCGATAGCCACCGCCCCCTCAGGGATGAGCCCAACATCGGCCATGGCCTGCCCCCGCTTGGGACCGTTGGGGCTGGCACAGGTGACCAGTTGAGCTGCGTTGTGAATGAGTAAGTCAACCTTCATTGTGAACATACCCCCATTAAGTTGGAGCGTGATACAACCTCCGTGAAACGTGAAGCGTGAAACGTGATGTTTTTACGCCATAAACCCTCACGTTTCACGTTTTACGCTTCACGCCGCCGAAAGTTTTGGGATATTTAAATTTCGGAACTCCCTAACACACAACACGTAAGCTCGTTTCACGTCACTCGCTTGCCTGCCTCTGGCATTTCACTTTCTAACCCAGCAGGGAGTACTCAATAATCTGGCTCAGATCAAAATCGTGGGTTTGGACGTAATGCTTGACGATTTCCTCAATCGCCCCCAGGGGGATGGTACCGACGATTTCGGTACCGGCCACACTGACCCCGTGCCGGGCGGCTTCCATGCGGATGGTCTCTAACACGCGGGGAATGGGGGTTTGGGTGTAGTTGGTCAGATTCATCGAGACCTGGACCATGCCCTGCTCTTCCAGAGCCAAGCCCATAGCTTTCACGTAGCGAAAACCGCCGTTGATGTGGCGTACCGCCCTGGCAATACGCTGGGCTATGTCGACGTCGGTGGTTCGTAGATTGACGTTGAAGGCAATCAACGGGTAACGCGCCCCGGTCACGGTGGCTCCGGCCCTGGCATTAAAAACAGTTGGCCCCTCGTCCGGCGCCCACTCGGGGACCTTCAGCTTTTCCGGCAGGGCCTCGTACTGCCCTTTGCGAATTTTGGCCAGGTTGACCCGCTCCGGCCGGGTGGCCGCGTCTTCGTAATAGTAGACCGGCACCCCCTGCTTTCCCAGAAACCGGCCAAATTGCCGGGCGATGTCAACCGCCTCTTCCGTTTCGACGCCCCGCACCGGCACAAAGGGGACCACATCCACCGCTCCCATGCGGGGATGGGAGCCTTGATGCTGGCTCATGTCGATCAACTCAAGGGCTTTGACTGCCATAGCTTTGGTGGCCTCAAGGACCGGTTCCGGCTCCCCCAGGTAGGTCAGCACGGAGCGGTTGTGATCGGCGTCTGAGGAGTAGTTGAGGATTTTCACCCCTTCCACGCGCCGAATTTCGTCAACCACTTGTTCGACAATTTCGAGGTTGGTACCCTCGCTGATGTTGGGAACGCACATAAGAATTTTCATTGGATTTACCTTATTGGTGCTCGATTCATTCCACCACGACAATGAATGTAAACTTTCCCTCCTTCGGTATTCCGGTAATTATTGGCGTACCGAGGTGGAAGTTGCTCGTCCAAGTAGATTCTTTTCTTCAAATCTTCCATTTTGGTTTTGATGGCTTTACGTTCCGCCAATGCTTCAGCAAGTTTCATTTTTCTCCTTTACTTACGTTATTTCAAATCCCAGCTTTAATAAGTTCTGTATCGGTAGAAAAAGTGGGTACGGCAAACTCTCCCATTCAAACCACTCCCACCGTTCGCACTTTTCTAGTTCTTTTACCTGTATACTGCCACCGGCATATTCAGCAATTACAAATAAAGTGACGTAGTGTTTATCTTCCTGCTCAAAGATGTCATTGGTGAAAGGGCCAGGCTTGATGTTTCGAATTTCTATCCCTGCTTCTTCCCAAACCTCACGTCTGGCACATTCCTGAACTGATTCATTCAATTCCAGATGCCCGCCGGGAAACTGCCAACTGCCTACTCCGTGAGACCCCCGGCGTTTACCCAGCAAGACCTTTCCCTCTTTGACGACAATTACGCCGACCCCAACAATTGGTCTTTTTTTGACAGTTTTCATACCGGTACATTTATCTCGTAAAAGATACTGGAACCATCCACTTCGGAAATCTGGGGGACGATGTCTAAATCTGAAGTCAACGAGATAAAATCAGCGGGGCCAACTGTACTGGCCTTGAAGCCGTCCTTACAGACAATCACCCCATCGCCGGTCGCAGCGTAGTCGATTTCCCCGATCAGTCCATAATCAGCTTGGATTTGGAACCACTCGAGACGATCCTCCCAAAAGCGGTCCGAATAGCTGGAAAAGAGGACCTTTCCTCCAGAGCGGGTGACACGTATGGCCTCTTGAATCAGTTTCCGCTGATTGACCTGAAAGACCGAGATACCGTTTTGAATACAGATGACCAGATCAAACTGCCGGTCACGGAATCCAGGCTCGACGGCGCTCATCTCAAAAAGATGGCCGGCAGACGTGTTGCCGATTATTTCCCGCGCCAACTGCAGGCTATCGGATGCAGTGTCAATCCCAACCACGGTTTTTGCTTTTGACACCAGCTTTTGAAGGACCCGGCCATATCCACAGCCAAGTTCCAGAACCGAACCGTAGGGAGGGATTCTGTCCAGCACGAACTCGATTTCGGTCTCGAGATAACGCTTAACCCGGGGTGGGGCTATCTCATAACATCGTCGCAGCCGTTCGGCCGATAGCTTTTGAGAATAATAGTCGCCCATGGCTTACTTTAACATCGGAATCTTCAGGCCATGTTTCCTGGCAAACTCAATGGCCTCTGGATAGCCCGCGTCGGCGTGACGGGCTACACCCAAACCGGGATCGGTGGTCAGAACACGCTGGAGGCGACGAGCTGCTGCTTCGGTCCCATCGGCCACGATAACCTGCCCGGCGTGGATGCTGTAACCAATGCCCACCCCACCTCCGTGATGGATACTGACCCAGGTGGCCCCCCCGACGGCATTGATCATGGCATTCAAGAGGGGCCAATCGGCAATGGCATCGGAACCATCGCGCATCCCCTCGGTTTCCCGGTTGGGGCTGGCCACCGAACCGCTGTCCAGGTGGTCCCGGCCAATGACAATGGGGGCACTGACCTGGCCCGAGGCAACCAATTCGTTGAACTTAAGGCCCGCTTTGGCCCGCTCACCGTAGCCCAACCAGCAGATGCGGGCGGGCAGGCCCTGAAATTCGACCTGCTCCTGGGCCATCCGAATCCAGCGGGCCAGGTGTTCATTCTCCGGGAAGAGTTCCAGAATGGCCTCATCAGTAGCGTACAGGTCCTGGGGATCCCCGGACAGGGCTACCCAGCGGAAGGGGCCTTTACCTTCACAGAAAAGGGGACGAATGTAAGCCGGGACAAAGCCGGGGTAACTGAAAGCATCCTTAAGTCCAAAATCATAGGCTCGTTGGCGCAGGTTATTGCCGTAGTCAAAAACCACGCTGCCCCTGGCCTGCCAATCGAGCATGGCCTGGACGTGCCGGACCATCGACCCGGTGGAACGGCGCTGGTACTCAGCCGGGTCCTTCTGACGCAGGTCTGCCGCTTTTTCCAGGGTCATACCGGCCGGAATGTAACCGTAAAGGGGATCGTGGGCAGAGGTTTGATCGGTGACGACATCAGGGACGACGCCTCGCTCTACCAGTTCGGGCAAGGCTTCGGCGGCGTTGGCAATAAGACCGACCGATTTTGGTTCTTGCTTGGCCAGGGCGTCTTCGACCCAGGTCATCGCCTCTTCCAGGTTGTCGGTGATGGTGTCAACCTGGCGCAGCGAGAGGCGCCGCTCGGCTCGCCAGCGGTCCACTTCCACAATCAGGCCGACCCCCTCGTTCATAGTAATGGCCAGGGGTTGCGCGCCTCCCATCTCCCCCAGACCGGCGGTCAATACAAATTTACCCTTCAGGCTGCCCCAGCCATGCTGCCGGGCCAGTGAGCCAAGCGTCTCGTAAGTGCCCTGTAGAATTCCCTGGGTACCGATGTAAATCCAACTGCCGGCCGTCATCTGGCCGTACATTATCAGTCCTTCTCTCTCCCACTTGTCAAAATTTTCCTGGCTAGCCCAGGCCGGAACGATATTTGAGTTGGCAATGAGGACACGGGGAGCATCTTCGTGCGTGGTGAAGACAGCCACCGGCTTGCCCGATTGCACCAACAAGGTTTCATCCGGTTCCAGGTTGCGCAAGGATTCCAGAATAGCTTCAAAGCAGTCCCAATTGCGAGCCGCCTTACCCCGCCCTCCATAGACAATAAGGTTTTCGGGATCTCCAGCAACTTGGGGGTCTAGATTATTTTGAATCATGCGGTAAGGGGCTTCAATAAGCCAATTTTTACAGGTTAATTGTGTGCCACGCGGGGCACGAATGGTACGAGCCATTTTTACCTCCATAAACAGTGTGAATTGATCGTATTATCCCCCCAAGTAAGCTGCTTTCACTCGTTCATCTTCCCGCAACTGCTCAGGCGTGCCCTCCAGCACAATTCGTCCGTTTTCCAACACATAAGCGCGATCCACTACCTTTAGGGCTTCGAAGGCATTTTGCTCTACCAGCAAGATACTAACGCCGTGCTGCCGTAAATCGTTGATAACCTCAAAGACGCGCTCCACCAGGATAGGGGCTAGCCCCATTGAAGCTTCGTCAATAAGCAGCAGGTTAGGCTTGCTCATCATGGCCCGGCCAATGGTCAACATCTGCTGCTCACCGCCGCTGAGCGTTTTGGCCACTTGGGTTTTGCGCTCGGCCAGGGCCGGGAAAAGCTCAAAGACAATGGCCATCTGCTCTTTTATGACCGAGTCTGGTTGCAAATAGGCTCCCAGCCGCAGATTGTCGGTCACACTCAGGTCACGGAAAACACGCCCGCCTTCTGGCACCAGGGCCATCCCCAACGATACTCGATCCCACGGTGGGAAATGGTTGACCACTTGCCCGCCAAAGCGTATCTGACCGCTTCCAGGTTTTTGCCAGCCCATAATTGCTTTGATAAGGGTGCTCTTACCGGCACCGTTGGCCCCGAGGACGGCCACTGCTTCTTGTTCAGCCACAGTGAGCGATACACCATATAAAGCCTGAATCTGACCGTAATATACGTCGATATCCTTAGTTTCTAACATTTAGCTCTCCATCGGTAGCCCCTCTGTCATCTCTGTCCCAGATAAACGTTGATAACCTCCTCGTTAGTTTGTATCTGGGCCGGTGTACCCTGGGCAATGATTTCACCTTGGGCCAGCACAATAACTCGCTGACACAAACTCATAGCAAAGGCCATGTTGTGTTCAATGACGATGATACTCTTGCTTTGTTCGTACAATACTCGAATAAGGGTGACCAGTTCTGCTGCTTCTTGTGCAGTGAGGCCGGCCGCCGGTTCGTCAAGTAGCAACAGGTCTGGCCCCGTGGCCAGAGACCGGGCAATTTCCAATCGCCGTTGCAGGCCAATAGGCAGGCTGCTGGCCAGTACATCTCTCCAAGGAGTCAGGCCGGTTAACTCCAGAATATCGTGAGCTACCTGCTCGGTAATCGAGGTGTGATAACGTTTAAAAAATGCTTGCCAACTTGGATAGGTGGGCATACCATGCCCACTGAGAACATTCTCCAGCACCGTCAGGTCGCTAAAGGGTTTCACAATTTGAAAAGTACGGGCAATGCCCAGTTCCACAATCTGGTGGGGACGATAATGGTGGATGGAATGACGGTTGTAGTGAACCTCCCCCTCTGTTGGCGATAAGAAGCCGGAAATGACGTTAAAGAGGGTGGTTTTACCGGCCCCATTGGGTCCAATTAAGCCCAAGATTTCACGCTCGGTTTCCAAAGATACGTCACGCAGGGCCTGCAAGCCTCCAAATCGTTTGTGGACTCGTTTCACCTTTAAAGTACTCATTGAGGAGCCTCCTGCGAGGCAGTCTGGCGACGACGATGACTCGTGAAAAGGTGGGGCAGATTACGCCAAAGCCAGCTACCATTACCAATAAGGCCCATAGGCTGGAAAAGCATCATCAACACCAGCAGAGCGCCATACAGGGTGAAGCGATAATCCTGAACAAAGCGTAACATTTCTGGCGCGGCTTTCAAGATGATGGCCCCCAGAATTGGACCACGCAAGGTCCCGACACCACCGAAAACAACCATAGATAGCACAGCAATAGATTCGACGAAGACAAAAGTATCGGGAAAAATACTGCCGATGAAATGGCCGTAAAGAGAGCCAGCCCCACCGGCCAGGGCCGCGCTAATACCAAAGGCGTAAATCTTGAAACGGGGTGCACTTACCCCCACGGCCGCCGCCGCATCTTCGTCCAGGCGAATGGTGTGAAAGGCCAGGCCTATCCATGTTTTGGATAGATACCAACTTACCAACCAGGTAAAAAGCACATAGGCCCACACCAAGGCCAGGTAGGGTAGTCCCCCTCGAAAGGTTGCCCCGAATAGCGTCGGGGCTGGAATATTAACCAATCCCATTGCGCCGCCAAAAAAGTCAACATATTTAAAAACAGCCACCACCACAAAGTTGATGCCGATCGTGGCCAACACCAGGAAATCGTGGCGCACGCGCAGACTGGGCAGGCCGAGGATTGTGCCGGCCAGGCCGGTGATAAGAATAGCTCCCAGAAAATCAATCCAAAAAGGTTGGCCGTAACGGACTGCCAGAACCGCCGAGGCATAGGCACCAATGCCAAAAAAGGCCGCGTGCCCTAACGATACCTGACCAGCATAGCCGGTCAGAATATTTAGACTGAGGGCCAGCGTCACCCAGATACCCACAAAAACCGCCACACTGATAACGTATCCACTCATCGCTATTGTCTACTCCTGTCCCAGCAAGCCGTGTGGTCTAAACATAAGCATCAGAATGAGTATCAGAAAGGCAATGGCATCACGGGGCAGTACATAGCCCACCGAAGCCACCAGAAAATTCTCAACAATGGCCAGCAGCAGGCTGGCCGCAATTGTGCCGGGCAGGCTGCCCATACCCCCCAACACAATGATAATGAAGGCTTTGTAGGAGGGCAGATCACCCATCGTGGCAAAAACACTGTTATTGTACACGCCGACCAACACCCCGGCTGCGCCAGCCAGAGCCGACCCGAGGAAGAAATTAAGGGCCACCACCCGGTTTAGATTGACTCCCACGGCGCCGGCCATTTCTCGGTCCATCGCGGCCGCCTTCCAGCCCAGCCCCACCCGGGTTCGACTGAGGATCAGATAAACAATGACCAACAGGGCCACCGTCACCACCAGAATCAGCATTTGTTTGGGAGTCACCGAAAAGAACTCTGTTCTAATCCGGGGCATGCCTGCCCCTCCGGCTGGTAGGGCTTGTTGATACGGTCCCATCAAGAAATCTTTTTGCAGCAAGTCGGTAAACATGACAAACAAGCCAATACTGGCAATCAGGGGTACAGTTCGTGGTGCATCCAGTATGTAGAAATAGACACCCCGGTAGATGAGTACCCCCATCAGGCCACTGGCGGCCATTGCCACCAACAAAGCCAGCCAGAAGTTACCGACCCAGGTAAAGACCAACAAGGCTACAAAAGCACCCACGGTATAAACCGCCGCATGGGCAATATGCAGTATCTTTAGGACACCGTAGACCATGTTCAGGCCGATTGCCATCAAGATGTAGGTACTGGCCAGGACCAAGGCATTAGAGAGATTCTGAAAAAAGGGCATACCTATCTCCATCCAACAATCAGGGGCACGGTACAAGCCGTGCCCCCTATTCACTTCATGCTTCAGTTAGACTATTTAGCCTCAACCAACTCCTTCTCCTCAAACTCGTGGAAGAGGTGGAAAGCGCCGTCTTTGACTACTTGAGAGCTGACAGGACGGACCACCTCACGTCCGCCGGTGTAGTACCAGAAGGGACCACTGGCCACCTCCTCGAAGTCCTTCAAGCCGGCAATGGCCTGGGTGATGGCTCCGGGATCGGTGCTGCCGGCCGTTTTGATGGCATAGGCCAAGACCTGGATGGCATCAAAGGCCGAGGCGCCGACCATATCGGCTTCTTCGCCATATTCGGCCTGGTATTGCTCCAGGAACATCTTGGTCATCGGGCGTTCACTGTCCCGGTTCAGGTCGGTAGTGATAATCACCCCCTCGGCGGCCGGGCCGGCTAACTCGATGAACTTGGGTGAGTCGTAGCCCTCCTGGCCGATAATCTGGGCTTCGAGGCCCTCGTCAACGGCCTGGCTGACCAGGTTGGCGGCTTCGTTGTAGTAGCCGGTGGCATAGACCGCATCCGGTTCAGCGGCAATGATCTTGCCGATAATAGGGCGGAATTCGGTCTCTCCCAGGGGATACTTCTCTTCGAGGACAATCTCCAACCCCAACTCCTGGGCATGCTGCTTGAAGCCTTCAGTCAGCGATACGCCAAAGTCGTTGTCGATGGTCAGAATGGCCACCTTCTTGGCGTTCAGGACGTTGCCGACCAACTCGGCTCCAACCCGGCCCTGGACGGTAGCCAGGGTGCCCACCCGGAAAATCTTGTCGCCCGTGGCTGTGATTTCGGGGTGAATAGCATAGGCCGAGACCATGGGAATGCCGGCCTCCTGGAAGATGGGGGCTGCGGCGCGGGTGGCCCCGGAGTAGGAGCCACTGATGCCGGCCACCACCCCGTCCTGTTCAATCAGCTTGCGGGCAATGGATGAAGCCTGATCCGGCTTGGCCGAGTCGTCGTAGTAGACCAACTCAATGGCTTGGCCCAGGACACCGCCCTGGTCGTTGATCATTTTCACGGCCAACTGGGCTGACTGTAGAGCGCTGGTTCCGTCCGCCGCCGCAAAGCCGGTCGTCGGCGAGAAGAAACCTATCTTAATGGGACCTTCTTCGGCGGCTACCGGCTCCTCTTCTGCTTCAGCCGGTGCTTCGGTAGCTGCTTCAGCCGGTGCTTCGGTGGCTTGCTCTGGTGGAGCCTCAGTGGCCGGCCCACATTGAGCGGCCAATAGACCCACTCCTATTAATAGAACGATAACTATTAAGTTGATTTTGTGTTTCATCTCCCTTGCTCCTTACTAGGTATAATTTAATACTATAAAAAATTTTCTTTTTTGTAAGACAAGTTGCTAACTTGTCGACGGCGCTACGGGCAAGTAGCAACTTCCCCTACATAATTTATCTTATCATGAGGCTTGAACCTCCGCCGTAAAGTGATAATTATCCCCCCGGTAGATGGCCTGGTACCAGACAGCCGGCCGTTTGCCTGTTTCATCCACGGTATAGGTCAGGCGATCCACGTAAAAAGCAGCCGTACCCGGTTCAACTTGTAGCAGGTGGGCCTGTGCAGATGATAAAATACAAACTTCTATGGTGTGGGTCATACGTACCAGCGGTAGATGATATTTATGAATTAACAGCCAGTGGATGGATTCGGTCTCCAGGTCCTCATTTGTCAGGGAAGGGCAAAGAACTTGAGCCAGATAACGGGTTTCGTGGATGACCGGCTGGTCGTCGGCCAGTCGTAGCCGGACGACGTGAATCACCGGTTCGCCAGTGGCCAGGGCGAGACGCTCGGCGATGGCCGGTGTAGCCGGAATTACCTCTAATGCCAACAGGCGGGTATTGGGACGACGGTGCTGCCGCCGCATATCCTCGTCAAAGCTGGCCAGCATAAAAAAGGGCGACGCCCGGCGGAGGGGGTTAACGAATGTGCCCCGTCCTTGCTCCCGTCGGATTAACCCTTCCTGAACCAAATTGTGAATCGCCTGGCGCACTGTTCCCCGGCTAACGCCGTATGCTTGACACAACACCTCTTCAGTGGGCAGTTGGTCATTAGGCTTCAACTCCCCGGAGACAATCTGCTGCCGTAGAATTTCGATTAGCTGATGATATTTGGGTAGGGGGCCTGATTTGAGTGGCATCATGCTCGTCTTTGAACAAATTTGTCTATACGACTAGACAAATATAGTTTAACACGGACACCATATCTTTGTCAAAATTTAGCTACTGGTTAGTTCACCTGGTATAACAAAACCTGCCATACCGGCATACGTTTGTGGTCTACAACAACTCTCTAAAAATACGCATAAAATTTCCGTACAGAATCTTCTCAATATCCTCGTCGCTGAACCCGCGCTCAATCAGTTTGCGGGTCAGGTTACGAGTTTGGGAGTGATTAACCAGGTCCGGCATAAAGTAGATCTCAGGTAGATCGGCCTTGACTATCTCCGGCAGGGCCTGGTAAATGAATTCAAGTGGGTAATTAGAGATTGGTAATTGGGGGCCACATGGGGCCCAAATGTTACGCTCCATGCTTTACCTCCCATAGACATTGTAATGTGCCCGTGTTATAATTGTCAAAAGATAATTACCCGGTCTGGAGGAATATAATAACTTATCGTAGGAAAGAGGATAATTTGTTAATGAAGGAATTGCAATCTCAACTTGCTGAAACTCAAGCCGCTCTACAAGAATCGCAAGATAAATTTAATTTGATCTTCCATGAATCTCTCGACGTGATTTTGATTGTTGATGGTCAGGGCGGACAGATTCTTGACATTAACCAAACTGTCCATGATGTTTTAGGTTACGAAAGAGAAGCGCTGATTGGCCAACCCTTTTCTAATCTTTTTCCGCCAAAAAAAGAATCGTCAAAAACAGACATCGAACAGCTTCGTGTGCATGGTATTGCTTTAGAGGCGCAACAGTTTCTACGAGTCGATGGCTCTGTCTGCCCAATGGATTTGACCTTTAAATTAGTACCCTGGCAAAATGATACCGCTATCCTCATCACTTTGCGTGATGTTACCGAACGCATCAAGGCGGAGGAAGCTCAACAAAAACTTATTCAGGAGCTGGACAGTTTTGCGCACACCGTAGCCCACGACCTAAAAGCACCCTTGAACGTGATCATCGGCGCGGCTGGTATCTTGGATGAGCTTGATACGGTCAAGTCAAACGAGGAAGTTCGGCAACTGGTGGGAATTATTCTGCAGAGCGGCAGCAAGATGAGCAATATTATTGAAGAGTTATTGCTACTGGCTGAAGTGCGTGATACAGAGGTGGAGTTTGAGCCACTCGATATGGCCGATATTGTGGCTGAAGCTCAACAACGTTTGAGCTATACGATTAAAGAGAAACAGGCCGAAATTATCTTACCTCCTACCTGGCCGGTTGCTTTAGGCTATGGTCCCTGGATAGAGGAAGTGTGGGTCAACTACATCAGTAACGCCCTGAAATATGGGGGACAGCCTCCTCGGGTCGAGTTGGGAGCCGACGTTCAGTCCGGTGGTATGGCGGTTCGCTTTTGGGTACGCGACAATGGAGCCGGCCTGGCCCCGGAGGAGCAAACTCGCTTGTTCACCCCTTTTACTCAACTGAGCCGGGTGCGGGCTGAGGGGCATGGGCTGGGATTATCCATTGTTCGGCATATTGTCGAGAAGCTCGGAGGGCAGGTTGGCGTGCAAAGTGAAGTGGGACAGGGTAGTGTTTTTAGCTTTACTTTGCCGGGGGTAGAGCATACCGTACATGATCCGACCAAAACGGCTGTTGAATAAGAGCTGAAACCTAACCCCATGTCAAAACAAAGCAGAATAATGGGTGGGGACTTTGCAGACGTGGGCGTACCCTATTTCACTCGGCCGGATTGTTTTAGTAGAGCTGGAGGTAATATGGATAGACGCCAATTGAACGTCTTACTGGTTGACAATGACGAACAAGATTATATCACCACTCGCAATTTGCTGGCTCAAATCGAAGGGTGGCAATTCGATCTCGAATGGGTCTCCACTTATGAAGCAGCCATAGAGAAAATGAAGCACGAGCAGCATGACCTCTGTTTGCTCGACTACCGTCTTGGTGAGCACAATGGGTTGGAGTTGATCCATCAAATCGTTGCGCAGAACCGTACTCCTCCTTTGATTTTGCTCACCGATCTGGAAGACAACCACGTGGCTACCGAAGCAATGGAGGCTGGTGTCGTGGATCATTTGATCAAGAATCAAATTAGTGCCGCCCTATTGGAGCATTCCATTCGTTACGCGGTCAGGTATCAGCAAATAGCCGCTAACCTTGAAAAGCGGGTCGAGGAGCGTACGAGCGAATTAGTCGCTGTCAACAAACAGCTTCAACAGCAAATCGCCGAGTACAAGCAGCGAGAAGAGGTTCTGCGAGAGAGTAGCAGGCATTATCAGAGACTTTTTGACATCGGCATTTATAGCGTGGAAGTGTTGGATGAACAGGGGAATATTACAGATTGCAACACAACCTGCGAGCGTTTATTGGGCTATAGCCGTGAAGAGGTTATTGGCCAGCATACCCTATCTTTTGCCTCTGATAAAAGCAAAAAAGTGTTTATGAAAAAGCTGGACCTTTTAAAGGATAGGGGCTACGTAGAAGGTGAGCTTGAGTTGGTGTGCAAAGATGGTTCAACGATCCTGGTCTGGAGACGTTCCCAGGTAATTTATAATGAAAAGGGGGCCTTGGTGGGTAGTGTGGCCTACAGCCGCGACATTACCGAGCGTATGAAGGCCGTCAAACAGATCAGCACGCTGGCCCGGGCTCTCGAGCAAAGCCCTATGGCTATTATGGTGATAGACACGGCCGGCAATATCGAATACGTTAATTTCGAGTTCACTGAATTGACAGGTTACACCTATGAAGAAGTGGTTGGTCAAAATTTGCGTGCCTTCAAATCAGGGCAAGGGCCACCAACGGATTATGACCACATCTGGAACACAATTACCACAGGTGACGAGTGGCAGGGGGAATTGCATAACCTGAAAAAAGATGGTGAAGCTTATTGGGAGTTGGTGACCATTACGCCTATGTTTAATGCCCAAGGTATGCTGACCCATTTCATTGTGGCTCAGGAAGATATTACGGTCCGTAAGCAGGTAGAGGCCGAAGAGGTACATTCTCAACGGCGGGTTGGGGATTTATTGACAGGACATATCAGTGACCTGACCACGGCCAATGAAGCCCTGCAGCGCGAGATTGCTGAACGGAAGCGGGTCGAGGAAGCCCTGCGCCGGAGTAGGGCCAGATTGGAGGCCCAGTATAAAGGCATCCCTATTCCCACCTACTCCTGGCAGCGGATCGGAGAAGATTTTGTGCTGGTTGATTACAACCACACGGCTGAAAAGGCTACGCAAGGACGTATTGCTGACTTTATGGGTAAAACAGCCAGCGAAGTATTCAAAGACAGGCCCCAAGTATTGGCCGACTTTGCGCGCTGTTTTGCCGAAAAAACAATTGTCAAGCGGGAGGCTCCGTATCGACTGGTCACGACCGGTGAAACCAGGCATTTCGTGACTACTTATAATTTTGTTTCTCCTGACCTGGCTATCGTCCACATAGAAGATATCACCGAACACAAGCGAGTGGAAGCGAAATTAAAGCAGTGCCGTGGTCAGCTTGAAGTCTCGGCTGCCGAATATAAGGCTGAGTTGGCTAAAGTCAACGAAGCGTGGCAACAGGAAATCTCCAAACGTGAGCGAGTGGTACGCGAGAGCGAAGAAAGAGTGAAACAGGTTGCCAGCAATATTGATGAGAGATTGAAGGAACAGTACAGAAGCATTCCGATTCCAACCTACTCCTGGCAGATGATTGGCGGAGAATTTGTGTTAGTGGACTTTAACGATGCGGCAGCCAAGGCTATGGGACGTATTGTTGACTTCTTGGGCAAAACGGCCAGCGAAATATTCAAAGATAGACCCCAAATATTGGCCGACTTTGCCCAGTGTTTTAACGAAAAGCGGATGATCAAGCGAGAAGCTCCGTACCAGTTGGTAACGACCGGTGAAACCCGGTATTTCGTAACGACCTATAATTTTATCCCGCCTAACCTGGTGATCGATCATATAGAAGACATCACCGAACACAAGCAAATGGAAGCGGAATTGAAGCAGTACCGTGGTCAGCTTCAAGTTTTGTCGGCCGAATATAAGGCTGAGTTGGCTAAAGTCAACGAAGCGTGGCAACAAGAAGTCTCCAAACGTGAACAAGCGGAACAAGCCTTGTATCAAGTGGAGGCGGAACTGAAAAAGCACCAGAAGCATTTCGAGGATTTGGTTGGCAAACAGACCTCGGAGTTAACAAAGGCGAATGAACAGTTACAACGGGCACTGACCCAGCACGAACAGGCCGAGAAATCGATGCGTGAAGCCAGAACTAGGTTGAAGGTGCAATACAAAGGTATTCCGATCCCCACTTACTCCTGGCATAGGGTGGGAGAAGATTTTATCCTGGTTGATTACAACAATGCAGCCGAAAAAGCCAGTCAAGGCCGTATTGTTGACTTCATGGGTAAAACAGCCAACGAGATATTCAAAGACAGGCTCCAGGTATTGGCTGACTTTGGGCGTTGTTTTGACGAAAAACGGACGATCAAGCGAGAAGCTCCGTACCAGTTGGTGACAACCGGTGAAACCAGGTGCTTTGTGACGACCTATAATTTTGTACCGCCCAATTTGGTGATCGTTTACATAGACGATATTACTGAACAGAAGCGAACCGAGGAAGCGTTGCAAGTAAGTGAGGAGCAATTTGAACTGGTGTGTCGTTTTTCACCCGATATAACCCTTACGTTTGTTAATGCTGCCTACTGCTGGTATTTTAACCAAGATCGGGAGGAGTTAATCGGACGCTTTCTGCCCTTCGTGTTTGATGAGGAGCTTGAAAAAGTCAAAACACACTTTGCCTCCCTTGATCAGAAAAATCCGGTTGGAACCATAGAATACCGGGTGACAAAGCCCAACGGAACGATTCGTTGGCAGCAATGGCTCAACCGAGCCGTATTTGATAGGCAGGGCCAGTTGGTTGAGTATCAGTCGGTAGGGCAAGACATTACCAGATGTAAAGAGGCGAAGCCATAGAGGTTCCTGGTTGCGGCAAAGGTTGAGTTAAAAAAGAGACAGGCAGTCAATTTGCCATCGGTCGCCACAAGAGGCGGCCTGGGGGTGTGAGTGAGTCTATGTTTTCCAGGTGGTTAATGTGGATTTTGATATCGGTGGGTGGGCTATTATGTCTGTTCCTGGTGATCAGTATCATCTTGAGAGCGCAAGTCAAGGCCAAGACGGCCAAATTACTGCTCAAGAACAAAGAACTCCAGGCAGAAATTGCCGAACGTAAACGGGTGGGGGAAGCGCTGCGAGCCAGTGAGGAGCGTTATCGCACCCTGGCCAAAGTATTACCGATCGGTATTGTGCACACAGATGCTAAAGGGCATTGCTTATACGTGAACGAGCATTGGTGTGAAATCGCCGGCCTGACCCCAGAAGAAGCAGTTGGTCAAGGCTGGGCCAGTAGCCTTTATCCTGATGATCACCAGCGTCTCTTTAAGGAGTGGAGTCAGGCTGAGGAAGAGCAGTTGCCATTTAAGTCGGAGTATCGATTTGAGCGTCCTGATGGTAGCACGGCCTGGGTATTGGGACAGGCAACGCCAGTAAAAGGAGAAAATGGACAGGTGACGGGCTATGTGGGGACGATCACCGACATCACCGAGCGCAAGCAGGCAGAGCAGGCATTACAGGAGGGAGAGGAGCGGTTCCGCCAGGTCATTTCCTCTATCAGCGACCATATTTATGTGACCGAGGTGGCTGAAGATGGCCGCCATGCGAATCACTATATCTCGCCCAATGTTGAAACCTTAACTGGCTATCCGATGGAAAAGTTTATGGCCGATTGGACCTTCTGGCCATCATCGGTCATCCATCCTGACGACAGGGCTCGGGCAGCGGCCCAGGCAAAGCGATTGGCGATGGGACAGGATAGTGAGGTTGAGTACCGCATGACTCGGGCCGACGGTAAAGTGATCTGGGTACGGGACAGTGGGCGGGTGGAGCGTAAGGGTACCTCTAAATTCATTTACGGTGTGGTCAGCGACGTTACCGAGCGCAGGCAACTTGAAGAGCAACTCCGCCAGTCGCAGAAAATGGAAGCAATTGGCCGGCTGGCAGGAGGAGTGGCCCACGACTTTAATAATATCTTGACGGTGATCATAGGGTACAGTGAACTGTTGTTGTATCGCTACCTCGACGCAGACGATCCACAGCGCAAGGATGTTGAACAAATTAACCAGGCGGCAGAACAGGCGGCTACGTTGACACGGCAACTGCTGGCCTTCAGTCGCCAGCAGGTGCTTCAATTGAAAATACTGAATCTGAATAGGGTGGTAGCTAATGTGGAAAATATGCTGCAGCGTCTGATCGGCGAGGACATCGAGTTGGTGACCTATCTTGAACCGACCCTGGGCCAGGTGAAAGCGGACCCGGGCCAGATGGAGCAGGTGATTATGAACCTGGCCGTTAACGCTCGTGATGCCATGCCAGAGGGGGGCAAACTGACCATTGAGACGGGAAATGTTTATTTGGACGAGATGTATGCCGGCCAGCACGTCGGGGTGGAATCCGGTCCATACGTCATGCTGGCCGTAAGCGACAGTGGAACGGGCATCGATGAGAAAACTCAAGCCCATATCTTTGAACCTTTTTTTACCACCAAGGAACAAGGCCAGGGTACCGGGTTGGGTTTGGCCACTGTTCACGGGATTATCAACCAGAGTGGTGGTCACATTTGGGTCTACAGTAAACCGGGGCAAGGGACGACCTTTAAAATTTATTTACCCCGGGTGGAGGCTGAGGTTGAATCGGCCCGGAGGAGTGAAGGGGCGACCAAACACACCCAGGGGTCGGAGACGATCCTGTTGGTGGAGGATGAAGATAGCGTGCGGGAGTTGGCCTATCGGGTCCTGCTTAGAGATGGTTACACCGTCCTGGAAGCAGGTGACGGTGCAGAAGCGCTGCGGCTCTTCAAACAGCATCAGGGAGCGATTGACTTGCTGCTGACCGACCTGGTGATGCCCGGCGGAACGAGTGGTCGCCAATTGGCGGAACAGTTGGTGTCACTATGTCCCGAGATGAAGGTGCTTTATATGTCGGGGTATACGGGTAAGGCCATTATCCATCACGGGGTATTGAAACCGGGTATGGCTTTTTTACAGAAGCCGTTCAGCCCGGATGCATTGGCGGGCAAGGTGCGGCAGGTGTTGGATGCATAGGAGTGGGGAGTGGGGATTGCGGATTACGGGTTGTGGAGATGTGGAGGCCAATCGGGAAATGGGGGGGGTGAGGGGAGGTGGGATTTGGATGACGGGGCTTAACTTCATTAATAATAGAGCGATGGCTTTGCTCAATTCTGGTGATTGAGGCAAAATATCTCTTCATGAAACTGGTTGTTCTGGCCGACATCCACGCCAACTTCATTGCCTTGCAAACTGTAGCAGCCCACATCAAAGCCTGGCAGCCCGATTTGGTCATCGTCGCCGGCGACATCGTTAATCGCGGCCCACGCCCACTGGAGTGTTTGCACTTTGTACAAGAGAAACAACGCACCCATGGCTGGCTGGTTGTGTGTGGTAACCACGAAGATTACGTTCTTAGCCACACCAAACCGGATGCCCCTCGCAACGGTCTGGAGTTTGAGGTCCACCGCCACTCTTACTGGACTTATCAACAGCTTGACGGTAATATATCAGCCCTGGCAGCGATGCCCTTTCAACAGAACCTGATTGCCCCGGATGGGAGTGAGGCGTGTATCACCCATGCTTCAATACGGGGCAATCGGGATGGTATTTACCCAACAACCAGCGATGATGAATTGCGTCAGCAAATCCAGCCCGAGGCGGCCTTATTTTGTGTTGGTCACACCCACCGGCCCCTGGTGCGGCGCATTGACAGCACGTTGGTGGTTAATGTAGGCTCGGCCGGTTTACCTTTTGATGGTGACCCCCGTATCAGTTATGCCCAATTGAATTGGCAGCGCGGTCAATGGTATGCCCGCATTGTCCGGCTTGATTATGACCGGCAAGCGGCCGAGCGTGACTTTTTTAAGACCGACTTTTTACCCGGCAGTGGCCCACTGGGTCAATTGATTCTGAACGAGTTTCGTACGGCTCAATCACGTCTCTTTCAATGGACGGTCAAATACCAGGCCCGGGGGCTGGCCGGTGAGTTAAGCATGGCGGATTCGGTGCGGGCGTTTTTGGTTGAGTTGTAGGCAACGTCAAGCGTAGAGCGTGGAGCGGAAAGCGGAGAGCGTAAAAATCACTTCACGCAGTACGCAATACGCAATACGTCACGTGTTCTGTGTTTTTACGTGGCTATGATTCTCGCGGGTGACGCAAATGTTGCCGAGTAACAGACGTAAGGGGGATTAACGGTGAAGGAGAGTATCAAGAAATCGGATAAGGTGCTTACCTATCAGTATAAATTTACCTTTAAGGATGGTTCGGAAAAGGCGTTTACGGTTAAACTGAAGGCCCAGACACTTGATTTAATAGTGAGCGAGCAGGGGATCTATCCGGCCTGGACAAATTTAGGCCATTGCCAATGTCCTAACTGCCCTCTTAACGAGGCGGAACACAGATTTTGTCCTATTGCCATCAACCTGGTGGACCTGGTTGAGTTTTTTAAGCGTTCGGTTTCTTACGAGGAGGTGCAGGTGGTCATCAATAGCGACATCCGGGTCTACATGAAACAGACTTCCCTGCAAGAGGGGGTGAGTTCTTTATTAGGCATCTATATGGTCACCAGTGGTTGTCCCATTATGGATAAGTTAAGACCGATGGTGCTGACCCACTTGCCCTTCGGGACAACCCAGGAAACGACTTATCGCCTGTTGTCCATGTATTTGCTGGCCCAATTCTTTGTGTATAAACGGGGACGAGAACCGGATTGGGATTTTAAGAAACTAAAGAAAATTTTCGAGGACATCCAGGTGGTCAATAGATATTTTTGGAACAGATTTGCCTCGGTAAAAATCGAGGATGCCAGTCTGAATGCCCTCATTCATTTGGATAACGTGGCCCAGTATGTGGCTTTTTCGGTGGTGGATGAAAATTTGTTGTCGGAGACTGAGCTTTTGTTTATGTCTTATTTTGATTGAACAAGAGTCTCAGTGGATCCAATTTTTGCGGAGTGAGGCACGCCCACGTGCCAAATAACGCCGCACGTGGGCGTGCTGGCTCCTCAAATTTGGATCTCCTGAGTCTCAGTAGATCCAATTTGTGCTCGTGATGGGTCCGTGACCCGTCGCATCGCCGGTCATGGACCGGCCTGGAGCGTTAAATTTGGGTCCACTGAGTCTGAAGCATTGCTTATAACTTTATGACATTGAGTCGCTTATTTGCTAGTGGAACAAAGAAGGCGAAAACAAAGCGCGCAACGTATATCATGACTGCTGGGCTACATTTTTTAAGATCAATGGTAAGTAGACGCCGGACTGCCTAATAAAACTGACCTGGTCAATAAACAGATCATATGGAGACTGGGTTGCATTTCCATCAAGTTGAACAGCAATTGCCAGACGATCCGGTTCTCCAGATGCGGTGAACGGTTCGATGAGTATATCAAGTGTATTACTGACTGTATCAATTGTGAAACTTTTGTAATGAACCTTCCCCTCGACAATGTCTCCTTCCAGGGTAAAGGTGTGCCATTGGCCTGCTTCCAAACATAAAGGCGTCGCTGGGTCTATTGTAGGTATAGGTACCCACCTATCCGCTTGATCTTGGGGATCCCAGTACCGCCACCGAGGAGCGTCATCCCCTACATTCTGCCATTGAAGCGCAAACTCATATCGTTTAGATTGATGCCATTTGTTCATAGTGAACTCAATCGCTTGAATGGTGGAAGGACCTCCTTGGTTGTTGCAAGTCGTCGTAGGCGTAAACAAAAAAGACATATTCAGTCTAAATGCGATGGCGTTTGGTTCCGGGAGCAAGTTTCGATAGCAATGAACATTTGAATAAGGATTACCGCCCGTAATGGCACACCGCAGTGACTTACCGTCAAGAGATGGCATGGTCACATTTTCCAAGGCCCAAATTGGCAGTCCTTCACAGAAAATACCCCAATCCGCCGCATCATGATCCAAGTCATGTGTGGCTGAAGAAGGAGGGGTGATTGGGCCTTGATGGCAGAGGAACTCATCCGCACCCATATCGGTGACTGCTGTGCCATCCAAGTCGCCATCGTGCGGTCGTGGCTCGTCATCTATGTCATCATCCACCCCCGCATTCACGCCTTTGTCGATGGCCGCTGAAGTGCTGGTCAGGTGATAGCCATCGACGGCGAAGGCCGGGTTGCTGGTGTACGCATTCGTGACGGTAATGTATCCCTTCCCACCGGTGTTGATAGCGTTGCTGTCCCACAGCACGCCGTTAAGGGTGGCCGTGTTGCCAGTCGTGGCAGTAAGACCCACCGCGTGGCTGACCAGGATGGTGTTGGTCAAGGCCACAGTGCTGGTGCCGGTAATGTAGAGCCCGCTACCATCACCACCCTTGTTGCGGGCGATGGTGGTATGTAGTAACCGGAGAGAGGAAGCTTGGATGTACAATCCACTCCCGTTGCCTGTGGTCTCAGCCTGATTGTCGGTAACAAGGGTGTTGGTTAAGGTGGCGATGCCATTGTTTAGATATACCCCACCGCCATAGCCCACGGGAGCGAAGTACATGTCACCAGAGAGGTCGTAGACGGCGTTACCGGTGATAGCGTTAGACCTCAGCAATACCGTAGAATCATCAATGTATAGCCCACCCCCCTGTGTCGCGTCATTTGAACTGATTGTGTTGGTCATCAGGGTCACGGTGGAATTAGAACCAATGTACAGCCCACCACCCAAGATGGTGCCCAGGTTATTAATATCTTTACTTGTGTTGTTGTTAATCACGTTACCAACCAAGCTGGCGTTCTTGCTCTGGTTAAAATACAATCCAACACCGCGACCTAACCAAGCAGCTAGCCTGATGTTACTAATAACGAGGTTACCTCTCAGTATTACATCGTCACTCTGATCAAAACATGCCCCGCCCCCGTTGTTCGCAGCAATGTTACCGCTGATAGTATTACTAATTAATTCTGCGTTGTTACTCAAATAAAAGTATCCCCCACCACAATGTTTCTGACCCATTCCGGCGAAGTTACCCACATTATTACTGATGATATTAGAAACGAGCCTTGCTTGGGGACTCTTGCGAAAATATACCCCACCGGCAAAGTTGTATCCGGTATTGTCGCTAATCGTATTTCTTAATAGCTTTACATTTGGGCTGCTACTGAAGTACAGTCCACCGCCATCACAAGCGGTGTTGCTGAATACCTGGTTATTGCTAATGGTGACCGTAGCAGTGATGATGTACATACCACCGCCAGCATCTTGACATCCTGCTGTTGGGTCACCACCCAACCCGGCCGCGTTGCCACCAACGATGCGCAATCCCTCGATAGTGGGGCTGATGTCACCGGTGATGTAGAGCACGCGCCCCTGGTTCTGGGCATCTAGGGTGGTCAAGTTAGCTACGGGGTCAGGTGGGTCAGCAAAGTTGGTGGCATATCCCCCTCTGATCGTCATTGTTTTGCTGATGTAGACCACCTGAGTGATTCCAGCACGGATCTGCACGTCGGTGTAAGTGCCGGTTGCCACTCGGATTTCGTCGCCGGGGTCAGCCATATCCACGGCGTGCTGAACGGTGGCACAGGGGAGGGTGGTGTTGGTACAGTCATTATTACCATTGTCATTACCGTTGGTGCCGTCCACATAGCGAATCGTGGGATTTTGGGCTAGAGCTATACCAGGTAGGCGGGCGATGCTCATTGCCAGCAGCAATCCAACCAGTAAAGCCAGCCCAAGGGCTAAGGCTAGTGGTGTTTCCCAAAAGTTTTTAGGGTAATTAATGTTTAGCGATGCGAATCGAGAAAGAGAGCCATATTTGGCAAATAAATAAATATGAGTATAGTTCGTAGTTTTTGACATTTTCATCCAC
>DAOUMU010000532.1:0-37105 GCA_034409055.1 Anaerolineae bacterium | reverse complement strand
CAGATAAGGCTGCGGGGTACGATCAGTTGGCCCGGCTTTGGTAAAAACGGCGAGGACTGGTTCGGTTTTATCTTTCGTATCGACCGCTACCGGGGGACGCCTCTCAATGAAAATCCGGAAGGAACTCTATCCTGGATTCCCGTCGAGCAGGTGCTGGATTTGCCCTTGTGGGAGGGGGATCGCTACTTTTTACCCCTCGTTTTTAGCGATGATCCCCGCCAATTTCACGGGGTGATGCCTTACGAGGACGGCCGGCCGGTAAGCTGGACCTATAATTTGGTTTAACGGACTGAAAATAGGTATTGACAAAGTATCTAGAGTATGATATCTTAGACCTGTTCGTTGCTGCATTCCCAAAACATAAAATTAAAATAAAAATTCGGATGGTTTCCTTCCTGGGTGAACGGATGGACCGCTAAATGGTTCAATTCCGCCCTCGACTTTGGCTATTTTGAAGAGTGAGCACGCCATAGACAATCTGGCCGCTAGATATGGCGCCGGGGTGGGTGTGCCTTGTTTCATAACTGCCAATTCATTGGGCTTTGTTTGCAGCAGTACTCAAGAAGGAGACGATCCAATAGGGGGAAATACGATGAAAAAAATATTAAAATGGATTGGAATTGTCCTGGGCGTGCTGGTGCTGTTGCTCGTGCTGGCCGTCGGAGCCGTGTATGCGATGAGCGGGTCACGTCTAAACAAGAGTTACGATGTTCAGCCTGAAGCCATCACCGTCCCCACGGACGAGGAGACAATTGCTTTAGGTAAGCGTCTGTTTCAAACCCGTGGCTGCATCGATTGCCACGGTTCGAACCTGGCCGGAGCAGTGGTTATGGATGATCCGGCCGCCGGCCTGATCGTTGGGGCTAATCTCACTTCTGGCCAGGGTGGGGTAGGGGCTATCTACAGCGACCTTGATTTTGTGCGGGCCATTCGACACGGAATTGATCCGGATGGCAAACCGCTAGTATTCATGCCCGCTGATGAATATTACTTCCTCAGCGATGAGGACCTGGGGGCAATTATTGCTTATATCAAGAGCGTGCCGCCGGTGGACCGTGAACCACCGGCGCCTGCCCCTGGTCCCCTCATGCGGGTCCTGTTCCTGGCTGGAGAGGTACCCATTCTGGCCTCCGCCGAACGGATTGCCCACGATGCGCCCCGACCGACGGCTCCGGAGCCCGGGGTTACGCTCGAATATGGCCAATACCTGGCCAACGGCTGTATTGGTTGTCACGGCGAAGGGTTTTCAGGCGGTCCGATTCAAGGAGGGCCTCCAGATTGGCCCCCGGCCGCCAACCTCACCCCGGATCCCCAAACCGGTCTGGGCACCTGGAGCGAAGCTGACTTCTTCCGGGCTATACGAGAAGGTCTGCGCCCCGATGGTTCAACCATTAACCCCGTTATGCCCTGGCAAAACTTTGGCCAAATGACCGACGAGGAACTGAGCGCCATCTGGCTCTACCTGCAATCCGTGCCGTCCAAACCGTTTGGCAACTGAATGCTCCTGTAACGTAAAGCGTGGAGTGTATTCCGTATTGCTCAGGGCGGCGTCAAGCCTCATAGCCTGTTTTAAAGACCTGGCAGGTCACCAAAGTTAGTCCTATTTAGTAAATACAGTTAATTTTGTCCTCACAAATGTCCTCAAAGACCTGCCAGGTCTATGACCGATACCTCTAAAACATGCTTCCTGTCAAATAATCCACAGATTACACAGATTTAATTCATTTATCCGTGTCAATCCGTGAAAATCTGTGTCCTATTCCCCCCGATTCTTACTGCGGGCACTGGTTCAGTTAAATGGGATAATAGATTTAGCTGCAATACCTTTCAAATAACGTTATTTGCGAGTAGAGGAGCGGAGCATCCTCAGATGCGGAGCGGGCTTTGCAGGCACCGTTCGCATCTGAGGATGCTCACTCCACCTTATTTGAAAGGTATTGGATTTAGCTGTTAGAGAAAAGGTCTGCTGTTTGCCATTTGACAAATATACTCTAGAATCCCATCAGCTTATATTTCAAAATTCACATTTTAGGAGACATTGACTGTGGCCGACGTTATTGACTATCAGATCTATGGCGATGATATGCAGATTGTTGAAGTGGAGTTGGATCCCGGTGAAGGCGTTCGGGCCGAGGCGGGGACCATGGTCTACATGGGGGATGGTATTGAAATGCAAACCTCGACCGGTGGTGGGTTGTTTAGAGGATTTAAGCGCATGATTACCGGCGAGAGCTTCTTTATTACCTCTTTTGTTTACAACGGGCGAGGCAAAGGGCACGTTGCCTTTGGCGCGCCCTATCCGGGCAAAATCGTTCCCCTTGAATTGGACAAACTGGGGGGCAGATTTTTATGCCAGAAAGATTCTTTCTTGTGTGCTGCCCAGGGCATTGAAATTGAGGTGGCTTTCACCAAAAAGATTGGAGCCGGCCTCTTCGGCGGTGAGGGCTTTATCTTGCAGCGGCTGGAAGGGGATGGCATGGCTTTTGTTCACGCCGGGGGAACGATTGTGCAAAAACAGTTAGCCGCTAACGAAACGTTACGGGTCGATACCGGCTGCCTGGTTGCCTTCTCCCCCTCTGTGGACTATGATATTCAATTTGTTGGTGGGTTTAAGAACGCCCTGTTTGGAGGCGAAGGGGTATTCTTAGCCAAACTGACCGGCCCCGGTATTGTCTATCTGCAAAGCCTGCCCCTTTCCCGTCTGGCCGATCGCATCCTGGCCGGGGCTCGCTTTCAAACCGGTGAGCGAAAAGGAATAGGCGGTGCTGGCGGTGCCTTGCTGGGTGAAATATTGGGTGGAGACTAAGACATTAAGTTGATTTTTCCAGGACTACAGAAACGTATATAATATAAGAGTATCCTCTTCAAATTTGTTGGTGACGTAGGGGCGAGGCCAGTTGGAGCGTGGCTTGTTTGCTTCGGTCACTACCAAACCAAAGAAATATTTGTATCGTTTTTTGGAATTCCTATGGCTGACTCATCGGTACCTGAGACTGCGGATCTCAGTCGAACAAGTACAGACCAATTTTCTCAAAGCAGTCAAGCCTTCCCCCCCATTTCGCCTGAGCTTCAAACTGTTTTGCAACACATTGTCGATGACGTCGTAGCTAACCTGGGCTGTGTTGGGGCTATTGTGGCTACGTTGGAACCCGACAACTCCCTGCCGGTGCGGGCTTATTCGGTTGGTTTCGCGTCAAGCCTGCTGAACCAACTGGAAGACCAGGTTGGTGGTATTTCGCTGGTAGGGCCCGAGGCTGTCGCTTACCTGGATGATCCAAAATTCAAAGATAATCTCAGTGTCCGGGCTATTCAGAGTGAGCAGGGCCGGCCTGAAATTATCATATCCAATAAGCTGTATGACCTGTTCAGACCGGTGGTGAATAAATCCCTGTCAGACCTGGTGCAGCGCTTGATCGGTATCAATCAAGTCGCGGCTGTGCCGTTCTTCATCCGAGATGAAGTGGTGGGCAACCTGTTTGCGGCGACTCGGGATGAGTTCTCCATCCGCGATATAAAATTCTTAACCGCTTTTGGTAATCAAGCGGCCAGCGCTCTTCAAAGTCAGCGCCGTTTGCTAAAAATTCAGGCCTTAGAGCGGATCATCCTGGCCCTGCAAACCAACATCGCTGATGAGACCCAAATTCTACAAACGGTTGTCGATGCGGTTGTCCAAAAATTGGGGTATGTCGGGGCCATGGTCGCTCCTTTGGAGGCGGATAATACCCTGCCGGTCCGAGCTTATTCTGTTGATTTTGCCTCTGACCTGTTGCAACATTTAGAAAAGAGAATGGGCGTCGGCCTGATTGGCCCCCAGTCTGTGAGCTATCTCGATGACGAGCGGTTTAAAGATAACCTGAGCGTTCGAGCCATCAAGGGGACAAATGGTAAACCTGAGATTCTTGTTTCTGATAGCCTGTATGATCTGTTTCGACCCGTGGTCGACAAGCCTCTCTCAGATTTAGCCCAGCAGTTGACGGGCATCAAGCAAGTCATTGCTGTGCCATTTTTCCTGGAGGATGAGGTTTTGGGCAACCTGTTTGTGGCCAGCCGTAAACCAAGCTTCTCCGACAGAGAAAAAGAAGTTCTCATCACCTTGGGGCAACAAGCTGCGGTTGGCATTCGGAATGCCCGTCTATACCGTCGGGCCGAAGAACAGCGGCAGATTTCTCAAATGTTTGGCCGGATGGCTTTTAGCGCCACCGCTTATATTCACTCCCTGCGTAATCACATCGGTGTTTCCCTCAACTATCTGCAATTGATCGAAATGATGTCTCAATTTCCCCCTGAACAACACCCTAAATTACTTCAATCGGCCCCTAAAGTGATTGAGCATTTAAATGAAGCAGTTGATATTCTGGATACCTTACACGAACCGTGGCGCCACCTCTCTGATGTGCCCACCGATGTCAACGATTGTTTAGTGCTGGCCCTGGGAAAAGTTCTGCCAGATACCAGGCACAGCGCAGAACAAGCCGATACAGCCACCCCCTCAGGTCTTGTGGTGCATAAGTCACTCTCAGAAGATTTACCGTTACTCAAAACCTCTCCCGATATGCTGACCGAGGCGTTTAGAGTTTTGATCAAGAATGCTGTCGAGGCCATCGAAGAGAGAGGTAATCAGGGCGAGTTGTGGATTGAGAGCCGCCTCGATGATAAGGCCACCATTGAAGTATCAATTCGTGACAACGGCCTGGGGATCAAACCTGAGCATTTGAACAGGATTTTTGATTTGGGCTGGTCTGCCAAAGAGGGGGAAGGAATGGGGTTTGGTCTTTTCTGGACCAAAGATTATATCGAGGGCCTCAAAGGCAGCATTAGAGTCGAGAGTGTCTGGCAAGAAGGAACCACTTTCTATATTCATCTGCCTGTTCCCCAAAAGCAAGACAATGATTGACTACGATGAGATCGCGTTGGCATACGCCCGTCATCGTCAGGTTCACCCCGAAGTGCTGCGCCACCTTCTTTTGACCGGTCACCTGGATCAGGCGACCAGCGTACTTGAAGTAGGCTGCGGTACAGGTAACTACATCACCGCTTTAACAACACGGGTAGGCTGCTCGGGTTGGGGCGTTGACCCATCCAGCCAGATGTTAGCCCAGGCCAGAAAACGCTCAGACCGGATCAATTTTAAGCTGGGCCAGGCTGAAAGCCTGGCTTTTTTTTCGGAATTTTTCGATTTGGTCTTTTCGGTGGATGTGATTCATCACCTGGACAATCACCTGCCCTATTTTCGGGAAGCTTACCGGGTACTCAAGCCGGGGGGTAAAGTGTGTACCACCACCGATTCCGAGTGGATCATTCGCCATCGCCAACCGCTGGCCTACTACTTTCCAGAAACGATTGAAGTTGATTTGAAGCGATACCCGGGACTGGCTTACCTCCGTCAAGTGATGACGCAGGCCGGGTTTAGCCAGATTGGCGAGCGGACCGTAGAATTCGCCTCGCCACTGACTGACATTCAACTGTATCGCGACAGAGCCTATTCGGTTCTCCACTTAATTTCCGCAGAGGCATTTCAGAGCGGAATTGAGCGTATGGAGCAGGACTGGCGTACCGGACCGATTCAATGGGTGCCCCGCTACGTGCTTCTGTGGGGGACAAAATAGCCAGGGTTGGGCTGATATAGACTTTGTGACCGGGCCCTAAGGATTTTTAAAATCCTTAGGGCCTTAATTTTTATAACCATTGTCACTTAAATTATAACCATATTCACATGATTCTCTTGCGCTTCTCTAATGGGAATGTGGTACTATTGCCCCCATAGGGCGGAATCTCTATGCCGCCGCTTGAACTATTGGTTATTGTTTCTGCGTCGGTTCAGTGCGCAACCGGCGTCTTACATCAATGCCACACCCCACTTGACATGTGCCCAAATCAATGGGTGCGTTTCATTTTGGTTGCAGGGCAAGTTAGCAACTTGCCCCTGGGATAAATCCTACAACGCTAAAACATACCCAAATCAAATAACCAGCCTCCTTATTGTTGGTTTGAAAGGAAGAAAGCTCAATGACTGACAAAAAATTTCTCCTCCAGATATTGGCCTCATTAGGATTGGCCCTCATTGCCCTGATTTTGACAATGAGGATACCGGCCTTGACCCAGGCAGATGCAAACATCACCATTGTCAAGGAGTCGGATCAAGTGGTGGTCAAAGGAGACCAGGCCACCTTTGTCATGACGGTCACCAACACCAGTGGGGTCACTTTGACTGAGGTGGCCGTCACTGACCCTGAGTGTACGGTGACCGGTCCTGGTGGGGACACGAACGGGGACGGGATACTCGATACAAGTGAGACCTGGACCTACAGTTGTTCTCGTTCCAATGTCACCGGGAGTTTCACCAACATCGCTACAGTCAACGGCAAGCGAGGTGATGATCAGACGGCCGTCACTGACAACGACTCAGCCACGGTCACTGTGGCTGACATTAGCGTTGCGAAAAGCACAAACACACCGGTCGTCGCCAGTGGTTCTAACGTGAACTTTACCATTGTGGTCACGAACACCGGCGATGCCGACCTGGAGAACGTGACTATCACCGACGATCCTGGGTGTGACACGCTGAGCAGTCCCAGTGGTGATAACGGCGACGGTAAACTAAACAAGGATGAGGACTGGAGCTACACCTGCACCGTGAACAGTGTGACCGCTGATTTCACCAACGTGGCCACGGCCACGGCCACGGCTGTGGGAGCATCTGGGGTTCAGGTGCAGAAGCAAAGCAACGGCGTGGCCATAGATGTGATTAACCCCAGCCTCAACGTTCAAAAGAGTACGAACACCCCGACCGTCCTCAGCAACTCCAACGTCGATTTCACCATTGTGGTCACGAACACCGGCGATGCCGACCTGGAGAACGTGATCATCACCGACGATCCTGGGTGTGACACGCTGAGCAGCCCCAGTGGTGACGACGGCGACGGCAAACTCAACCAGGATGAGGACTGGAGCTACACCTGCACGGTAAATAGTGTGACGGTTGATTTCACCAACGTGGCCACCGCCACGGCTACGGTCGTCGAGGTAACCCCGGCCATTCAGGTAGAGGATAGCGGTCAGGCTGCGGTAGACGTGATCAATCCCGGCATCGACGTTGAAAAGACACCCGCCAGCCAGACCGTCTCCTCTGGTAACGCCGCGAACTTTACTATTACCGTCGATAACACCGGTGATACCGACCTGACCAATGTCAGTGTCGTTGATACGAAATGCGGTTCGCTGAGCAACCCCACCGGTGACACCGGCAACGACGGCATCATGGGCAAGGATGAGACCTGGACCTACCCCTGCTCGGTTAACAATGTAGATGAGGGCTTCATCAACAGTGTGACGGTCAGCGGCAAACCAGCGGTTGGTGACAATGTTACGGACTCTGATGCGGCCCAGGTCATCTTGACCGAAGTGGCCCAGGCCTGCCCTGTTCAGGGCCAGGCGACGGTGGACATGATCGCCTACTGGAAGCTAGATGAACAAGATAACGGGGCCACGGGTTATGACGATTTCTACAGTGACCACGATGGGGTGTGTGTTGGCGGCAATTGCCCCACCAGCCAGCTCGAGGGACGGGTCGGCGGTGCTCAAGCGTTCAACGGCACCAACACCAAGATCAACATCCCGGTGATAGCCGGAGATGATGCCTTCAATTGGGGCCTAAACGACAGCTTTTCCATCGAGTTCTGGATGAAAGGTGTGCCGGGTAAAACCTGTGCCGGTTCCGATGTGATCAATAACGAAGTCATCATCGGCCGCGATGACAGCAATACATACCTGCACTGGTGGTTAGGCTGTGAAAATACGAACGGCAGAGCTCGCTTTCATTTGACAGATGTAAATAACAACCTGGTAGCCCTGCGAGGTCCGTCCATCAACGATGGAGCATGGCATCACGTGGTGGGCGTGCGCGACGGTAACGCGGATCAGAACCTGCTCTACGTCGATGGCGTCGACGTCACCGAAGTGAGACAGGAAGATGACTACAATGCCGGCTTCGGCTCGGCTTCGGCTCCGCTGAACCTCGGTTGGTTAAATCTGGGCGCTGGCTTCCACTTCGAAGGTCAATTGGACGAGGTGGCCGTGCATAACCGGGTTCTGTCGCCGGCGGAAATCGCGGCCCACTATAACAACGGGACAATCAGCCCCGGCTACTGTGGCGCTCCGGCGATTACTTCGACGCCGGGACTGACGGTGAACATCGGCCAGCAATACAGTTACGACGTGGATGCTGTTGGCAATCCAGCCCCGACCTACACCCTGACCATCTTCCCGACCGGCATGACGATTGCCCAAAACACCGGGCAGATTTCCTGGACCCCCACGCCCGCTCAAAAAGGGAACCATACGGTTCGGGTCAAAGCCAGTAACTGGCTCGGCCAGGCTTTCCAGGAATTTATCGTCTCGGCCGGCTTGGTCATTCCAGAGATTACCTCGCAGCCGGTGACCCAGGCCGTTGTTAACGAGCTCTACACTTACGACGTGGAGGCAAGCGGTAATCCAATCCCCACCTACAGCCTGACCGTCTTCCCAACCGGCATGACGATTGACCAAAATACGGGCGAGATCTCTTGGACGCCGACTCTTGACCAGCAAGGGAACCATAATGTCCAGGTTAAAGCGATCAACTCGGAGGGAACGGATACCCAGGACTTTACGGTTGAGGTGGGCTTAGCTGCGCCAATCTTCACCTCAAACCCGGTGACCGAGGCCACCGTCGGAGAAGCTTACAGTTACGACGTGGATGCTGTTGGCAATCCAGCCCCGACCTACACCCTGACTATCTTCCCGACCGGCATGACGATTGACCAAAACACCGGACAAATCTCCTGGACGCCAACGGCCGACCAGCAAGGCAACCAGGCCGTCACGGTTGTAGCCAGCAACTTCAAAGGGACAGCCAACCAGGGCTTTAGCATCACGGTCGGCAGCGGGAGCGCGGTTTATTTACCTATCATCATCAAGGAGGGTAATTAGCCTGGTTTCCAGGGCAAAACGTAGGCGAAGCATCCCTATACCTTGCCGCTGGCGCATACCGCGAAGCGTGCACCCGCTACAGTTTTGCCCAGGATAATTAGCCTGGTTTCGTGGGCGGAAACGTGGGCGAGGCATCCCTATGCCTTGCCACTGGCGCATACCGCGAAGCGTGCACCCGCTACAGTTTTGCCCTGAATACCAGCCTATAGCCTGATATAATCTCAATAACAAGGCCGCCCCCATGGGGGCGGCCTTGTTTATTTGATCAAGAAAAACACACACGCTTAACTCTCCGGCGCTTGAGCCGAGGACGGTTCCGTTTCTTCTTCGGCTGTTGGTGTCTGCGTGGCTTGAGCCGAGGATGGTTCCGTTTCTTCTTCTTCTTCTTCGGTTGCTGGTGGTGCTTGCGTGGCTTCAGCCTCAAGCTGTTCCTCTTCAGCCTCAGCCAGTCGTTCTCGCTCTAAAATGCCGCCCAGAGGCAAGACCTCCGCTTTGACCGTGGTTGAAACATCCATCATCAATTTAATGGTTACCTCTTGCTGGCCCAGGTTACGGATAGGTTCCGGCAAAGCGACCTTACGTTTGTCAATGGTGATGCCGGTTTTGGCTTCAATCGCTTCGGCGATATCGGCCGAGGTGACAGAGCCATACAATCGACCGGTTTCACCAGCCCGCCGTTCAAATAACAATTCTAGATCGACCAGTTGATTGGCAATCGCCTGGGCATCTTCCGTTTCACGGGCCCGGTGACTTTCGGCTGCCTTGCGAATCGTTTCAGCCTGTTTCAATGCTCCTGGCGTGGCCAGGACCGCCAGATTTTGTGGTAGCAAATAGTTGCGACCATAGCCGTTGGCCACTCGTTTTACGTCGCCAGCATACCCCAAATTTTCAACGTCTTGAAGCAATAAAACCTTCATCGTTCTCTCCAGTCATAACAAAAATCAAAGCTAACTTGAGCTATAGGAATTTTCTTTTCTGCGCCAGGCAAGTTGCTAACTTGTCAAGCTGCTGCGGGCAAGTTGGCAACTTACCCTACATAATTTGCGTGTATTCCATCAAGTTTTATCCGGTCAAGACACACAAACAGACAGTATACGTCAAAATGGAACTTTATCAAAATTTAAAAATAAAGCAAAAATAGGCCAAAGGCATTTACTTTTGATAGAAGATGTTATAATATAACGAAAGTTAACTGAAGGAAAACCATGCCAATGAGCGACAAGACGATGAAGAAGAACTTCAAGACGAGGGGTCGAACTGTTTACAGAAAGACCAATAAGTTGAGTCGAGGCACCTTGCAGATTTTAGTTAGCGCCATCCAACAATTCCGTGAAGCCGAAGCAACAGATGCTGCCGCAGCGATTACTTATTACGCGCTTTTTTCCCTTTTTCCGCTTTTGCTTTTTTTGGTAGCAATTGGCAGTTCCGTGCTAAAAAGCGAGCAGATCCAAAGCCAGGTACTGAACTTTGTGGGCGAGGTTCTGCCCGCTTCTCAGGGGCTGGTCAAAACAAACATTCAACAGGTTCTCCGGCTACGGGGGGCGGTGAGCATTGTGGGCACAATCGGTTTACTGTGGTC
The DNA here is from genome assembly GCA_034409055.1 of Anaerolineae bacterium. Classification (GTDB taxonomy): domain Bacteria; phylum Chloroflexota; class Anaerolineae; order 4572-78; family J111; genus DAOUMU01. The sequence goes on along the minus strand of DAOUMU010000532.1, from coordinate 26,559 downwards.
GGCCACGGCTGTTTTTTCAATCTTGACCCAAAATATTAATCAAGCCTGGCGCAACGCCAAGCCGCGTGGTTTCTTGGCCCGTCGTTTAATGGCCGTGACTATCGTCGGCAGCTTGGTGGTGCTCCTGATTCTCTCACTGATTTCTACCACGGCCCTTAATCTTTTATCTCAATTTAATATACCTTTGTGGGGCAGCATCTTAATTTACAAAAGCTTCGCCTGGAAGGTCTTGTCAAAATTGCTGCCCCTGTTATTTATGTTTATAGCCTTTCTGTTACTGTATCAATGGGTACCAAACACTAAAGTCAAATGGTCAGAGGCGGCCTGGGGCGCATTGATTGCCACAATTGGTTGGGAAATCATTAAAGCTGGTTTTACCTGGTATCTCAGCAGTGGCTTGGTCAAACATCATCTGGTATATGGCTCGTTAGGAGCCGTCATCGCCCTAATGTTATGGATCTATCTAAGCAGTTTGATTACCCTTTTTGGCGCCCACCTGAGCGCCGCAATTACTCAAAACAGCCACTCAAAGAACAAAAGAACTACTCGTAGTCGCCGGTCACGTTAAACTCTATTTTATAAAATCTCACCGGATTTGGCTTTGACAAAGTAGCCCTGGCAAGCTTCTTCGATGAGCTGAGGGGACATACGTAACGGTTCATTGGCGTATTCGCATAGGACCTTGACTGCTTTTAAAATGTCGCGGGGATGGACCGACTGCAGCGGCTTGCCCGTTTTGCGGTACCACTCGTTGAGCAGGTAAAGGAATGAGTTCCTGTCCACCTCCGGAAAGCCCAGAACCTTGGCCTGGTTGTCAAATATCTGGTAAAACATTCTTTCATCAGGCCCAAACACGCCTACTTTAAGCTGGATACGCCGCAGAAAGGCCCCATCTACCAAATCGTCCGGATCCAAATTGGTACTGAACACCAACAGTTGTTTGAAGGGAACCTGAAAAGTTTGACCCGTGTTAAGCCGCAAGAAATCTATTTCTGTTTCAAGAGGGACAATCCAGCGATTTAACAGTTCCGTGGGGCTAATTTGTTGGCGACCAAAGTCGTCAATCAAAAACATGCCACAGTTAGCTTTCATCTGGAGGGGGGCTTCGTAAAATCTGGCCGTATCCTCGTAGCGCAATTCCAGGTGGTCCATTTTTAATTCACCACCTACCATCACCGCCGGTCGTTGAAACAATCCCCAACGATTGTCGGCTCCACCTCGTTCTTCCTGGCCCTCTTTATGAATGAGGCTATCATAGATCTGAATAATAGCTCCCCCAATTGTCACGGCGTAAGGGATCCAGATGGGCGCGCCTCCCCCCAACATCTCAGCGATAGCTTCAGAAATCGTGGTTTTACCGTTGCCAGGAGGCCCGTATAAAAAGAGGGAACTGCCGGCATTGACGGCCGGACCGATCTTGCGGTCAAAATCCTTGGGTAAAATCAGGTGGTTCAGAGCTTGCTGCACATCTGTCCGCGATAGCTTTTGCACAGTGGCTTGTAGCAAAACGGATTTACTGTATGTCTTCAGCGGCACAGGCGCTGCTCCGATATACTGAGAACGTTCAAAAGATTCCTTGGCCCTGGCTCGTCCGCCATCGGTTAAACTATAAACATAGCCTCGTCGTCCCAAACTACCGACTGCTTTGGACACTTCAACCAGATGCTCTTGCTGTAACCAGGCCAGTAAATCGTCCAGTAAACGATAAGGTAGCTTGATGACCTCCTCAGCCCGGGTCGCGCTGACATCCCCTTCAGAATAGGTTAGCCGCAGCAAAATATCAGTTGCCATCCCTTGAGAGATATCTAACTCATCCAGCGAAGCTGGCGGTTCGAGGAGTTCTGCCATACCCTCGAATCGTTGGACGCTGGGAACACCTAATTCTGCTGTGCCCAAACGTCTTCGTGGCTGTGCCAAAGTGCTACTGCCGCTCAATTGTTTTAAACTTCCTGTTGTAGCCATAATCCAACCTCCAATAGCCCAGATTTGTCAATTTACGTAGTATTCAAAACATCCCGGTTAGATTACTCATTCATTATACTCAATGCTTTCTGAATTGTCGAAATTTTCTTAGAAAGGGTTGTCTAATACCGACAAAAAAGAAGCCCGGATAGCCATCCAGGCTCCCCCACTTTTTATTCTAGTCTCTTATATTCTTGCGATGAGTATCAACGGACGTTAGCTATTCCAAACTCTTTTTCACTTGCTGTTTGGTATGAAAAATTGAAACACGTTTTTAGCTTGCACAATACGTTCTTCATAATCACGTACAAGCCTGAGTAATTTCTCTTTGGCTGTCTTCCATTCGGAACTGGCCAAGATATTTTGCATTTCCTTTTCATTATCGGCCTGAAATGCAATCAGACGCATTGGGTAATCACCATAGGCAGTATGCCAACCCTCAACCATATACAAACCCATATTTTGTAGCGTAGGCAAAAATTCACCCAGCACATACCGGTAATATTCGGCTTCTCTGTTAGGTTTAATATTGTAAACAAGCAGTAATTTAACTTCCATATTAAATCCTTTGCCTTGGAATTTAAGCTGCCAGAAATGATGTAAACCAATGAATAATGGAAGCCACTGCTCCGGAAATTAAGAGAGAAACGGCTAAAATCACCCCGGCCATAATAGCAGCGACAGCCAGATTTCCGTTTTGTAACTCATACAGTTCGTCAATATCTTTTCCTACCAATCGACCGAACAAACCAACGGAAAACACAATCGCTGAGAGCGCCAGAATAAGTGCAATGACAACGCCAATTATCTCGCCTAATAAAACAAAACCTGGATTTGATATTTTGATTGTCAATGGCAAATCAACTGCCGGTTTGAGAATAATGGCTATACCCACGATGATGGCTGCTAGTACCACCCCCATACCGGTGTTACCCCGTCGCACTTCGCCCCAGTCATCTAAGTGACGCGTAGACCTGGAGAAGAGCCAGACACCAATGTAGGAAGCTACCACTCCCAAGATAACTGCGATGATAATATTGGCTACACTGACAATGAGTTGTCCAAATTGAGCCATGTTCTACTTCCAACCAATAAATTCTTTGGCAGGGAGATATGGCTTCTGCAGAACCAGCAAGAGGTGAAGACTACTGCCAGAACAACACTCACAGGCCTTGACAGATCTAAGCACCGAAACCGGATTTTTCTTGTATTTGAGCCATCATATGATTTGCCAATGGAACATCCCTTTCAATTATAACACGCTGTCGGTGATTATGCCAACAATATTTTAATGTTTTGAACCCGTTGAGTCTCGACGTCTCGACATTATGGATTGGCGCGGTCAGGCCCATATAGTATAATCCGCTGTAAATTTTGAAAGACGTTATCAAGTTGAAGCAAAAACGGTACAGAATAATTTTTGCTCTGGGTACAATCCTGTTAAGCGGACTTTGTCTGGGGACGATTTTTATTGCCTTGGGCTCTGGTGCTACCCTCTGGTTTGCTTTGAGTAGAACGTCAGAACTTTCTACTCCAACACCCCGGCTAATTCGAAAGGCTATTGCTATCCACACTCCAACACCAATCGCCAGTGCCCCATCTCCCAGCGCAACAGAAACCGCCCCCCCACCAGCCTCCACTGCAACCCTTACGCCGACTCTTACGCCCACTTTCACTCCCTCGCCGACATCCACCCCCTTGCCACCCACACCCACGCTGCTGCCTCCTACCGTTACACTACTGCCCACGCAATCTCCAACTACTGCCCCTCCCGCCCCTACAGTCACACCAATCCCAAGTTTCCCTTTTTTTGTGCTAGAAACTGAGCAATTTTCAACGAATCATCACGACTTTGACGTATATATTGCCATCACTGATGTTGATAATAAACCCTTAAGTGGATATCATATCCTTGGCCAGCATAGCAGTGGCTTACAAGTAGAAAGTCAGGTGAGTACCAATGATTGGACGGTCAACAGTGGGGCTATGCATTACAAAGCGGGTAATATTAAATACACAGTGCCTAATTCTCCAGGCGGGGTGTGGACCCTGAAATTAGTTGATGAAGCTGGTAATCTGGTTGCCTCGCCGATTGAAACCCCTTTTGACCCGGCCAGTCCATCCTGGTACTTTATCCTGTACAGGCAAACAGACCAATAATCCAATAGCCGATTCTCAGAAGATTTCCGGAGAGCCAAGCTGTTTCTTTTCCTTATATGTCACTTGCCACAAGAAACAGTTCATGGTATAATTTTTAATGCCTTAAGGAAAGAGTTGTGAACGAGAAAAGTGGGTGTCCCCCACTTTTTCTTTATGTTGTAGCAGTATTATTTGTCCGAGTCAGGAGGCTCAATAGGTTGTGAAGAACGATTTCATGATGGCCATCAATCAAGTGTGCCACGAACGACAATTGGCTATCGACATTGTGTTAGAAGCCGTTGAGGTGGCCCTTATTTCTGCCTATAAGCGTAATTTTAGTGGAAATCATTCTATTACCGCCCAGATTGACTCCAAATCTGGCGAGCCCCTAATTTTTGTGGAAAGGATCGTCGTTGAAGACGTTCAGGATGAGAGAAACGAAATCTCTCTCAAGGATGCTAAGGCCGTCGACTCTCGGGCCGAAATTGGGGGATTAGTTTCTATTGAAAGCACCCCGGCTAATTTTGGCCGGATTGCTGCCCAAACAGCCAAGCAAGTTATCTTGCAACGTATTCGTGAAGCCGAGCGTGACGCTCTGTATAATACTTATGCCGAACGTGAGGGGGAGATTGTTAGTGGCACGGTCCACAAAATTGACCCCCACCAGGTCACGCTCTCATTGGGAAAAGTTGAAGCATTCTTGCCTCGAAACGAGCAAATTCCGACCGAGCGTTACAGTGAGGGGCAGCGCTTACGCGCCTACGTGTCTTCAGTGGTTAAAACCAGCCGTGGGCCTCAAATTATTGTGTCACGTACCCATCGTAATATGTTGCGTCGCTTGTTAGAAGTCGAAGTGCCGGAAATATACAACGGTACAGTTGAAATTAAATCGATTGCTCGGGAGGCCGGTTATCGGTCTAAAGTAGCCGTAGCGGCTCTGCAAGAGGGGGTTGATCCGGTTGGCTCTTGCGTTGGTATGCGTGGCACCCGGATTCAGAATATCGTCAACGAGCTTAACGGTGAAAAGATTGACGTGGTGCAGTGGAATCCGGACCTATCTTTTTTTATTGCCAGTTCTCTCAGCCCGGCCAAAGTCATGAACGTTATGTTACACGATAGAGCTGGTAAAACGGCCGTCGTGGTTGTACCGGACAAGCAGTTATCGCTGGCTATTGGTAAAGAGGGCCAAAATGCTCGTCTGGCCGCCAAGTTGACCGGCTGGCGAATTGATATCAATAGTGCCAGCGAAGCAGTCGAAGAAACAATGAAAAAAGTTAAAGAAGATAAGGCCGTTCGGGACCGTGTCGCTGATAAGATGGAAATTTTTGATGTGGCCGGAGCTATTGTAGCTAAAAAGGATCCGATAGAATATACTGATGGTGAGTTGAAGGTTTTAAGTGAGGCGATTGAGATTGTGAATTTAGCTGAAATGGCTATTGACCGGGAGCGTAAGGCCAAAGAGGCTGCTGAAGCTAAAGCGGCTAAAGAGGCTGCCAAAGCCAGGGATATTCTGGCCGAAGCCGAAGCCATTCTCAGCGGACAGACAGTGACCAAACTCACTGCTGATGAGGAAGAAGTAGTTGAAGTTAAGGAAGAGGTGTTGGCAGAAGCAGGCCAGGTGGAGGCTGTAGAAAAGCCAGTACCCGAAGAAGAAGTGGTAGAAGAACCGGTAATGGAAGAGGGTGTGGCCGAAGAAGCGGTTGCAGAGGAAGTGACTGAGGTGGCCGAAACCGTAGCCCCAGTCAAAGAAGAACCTGCTGAAGCCGAACGTGAGACTAAAGAGGAGGCTGTCCAGAAGGTCAAGGACTTGGTTGCCGAGGCGGAAGCGATCCTTTCTGAGCCTGAGACTGAGGAGACGCCTGCTTACGCCTCGGTGTTCCCAGAAGATGACTGGCAGGAAGTGGATGAATTTGATGAATTAGAGAGAGCGCGTCAGAAGAAAAAAGCCAAACAGAAAAGACGCCGCCTGATCTATGATGAGAAGTTGGGTGAGGTAGTGGCTGAACGACGCCGCAAACGCAGCCGCCGGAGTGGGGATTGGCTGGACGAGTACGAGGACGAATAGTATTAAATAGATGCCTCGACAAAAACATAGACCGCAGCGAACTTGTATTGCATGTCGAGAAACAAAAGATAAGCGAGAATTAATTCGGGTGGTACGTACCCCGGCCGGAGAGGTTATTGTTGATCCAACCGGTAAAGCAAACGGACGGGGTGCTTATCTATGTCGAAATGCTGATTGTTGGGACAAAGGGCTGCAAAAGGGCCGTATCGCCCAGACTCTAAAAGTAACGTTATCGGCTGAAGAATTAACAGTATTACGAGCTGGTCTGCAAACTCAGTTTGCAGGAACATAAGTTGTAGAGGGTATATCCCAGGAGAAGATGACCCAACAAAATAAAAACCGCAATGTCGGTTTGAGGTTGATAAAGGAATGTAGGCTGTGGACACGTACTTAAAAAACGTGCGGAGTGTGGCTTTATGAGAGAGTAAGTAGTTGATGTAATTTGTTGCAATCGTTACCCCTCATAAAGCCGCTAAAACTCCCCGGCTCTATAAGTATTTATCACCTCGGAAAATCCTGTCTTACTCTACAATATTGTTTTAGCTACCAGGCAGTTTATTTTTAATGAATTAGTGAACTGTGCTGATGGTAGCTTTTTGTAATCCAGATCAGTTGTAGCTGTGCTGCTGATTATTGGCAGTATAAGCTATATATCTACTTCGCACGCTACATTTTTGTTTGTGGAGCGTGTAAGTCTGTTTGTATTGATTTATAGATACTTAATGAGAGGTGTTTATTATGGCAACTGACATGCAAAAAGTGACGAAGACTAAAGCTGCAGCGGCCGGCAACGGTAAAGTAATCGAGGTGCCCCCGGTAATTACAGTCAGGGAGTTAGCCAATTTAATGTCAATCAGTCCCATTGAGATCATCAAAGAGTTGATGAATAATGGGATTTTGGCCAATATCAACCAGCAAATTGATTTTGATACGGTGGCCATTATCGGGGAAGAGATGGGCTACGAAGTCGTTCAGCCCCAAGTAGTTGAACCAGAAACACCTGAAAAAGAGCACGAACTGCCTCTACACAAGCGCCTGATTGCCGAGGAAGACCCGGCAAACCTTAAACCACGCTCCCCTGTTGTGACCGTGCTGGGGCATGTTGACCACGGTAAAACAACCCTGCTGGACACGATTAGAAAAACTAAGGTGGTTGAAGGAGAAGCAGGGGGTATTACCCAGCATATTGGTGCTTATCAGGTTGCCATTGGTGATCGTACCATCACCTTTCTAGATACGCCGGGCCACGCTGCCTTTACCGCAATGCGGGCTCGGGGTGCTCAGGCGACCGATTTAGTCGTGCTGGTTGTAGCCGCTGACGACGGTGTCATGCCGCAAACTCGTGAAGCCATAGACCACGCCCGTGCTGCCCAGGTGCCTATTGTGGTGGCCCTTAACAAAATTGACAAGGCCAATGCCAACCCTGAAAAAGTTAAACAAGAATTGGCCAACGTCGACCTGGTCGTAGAAGATTGGGGGGGGAATATCATTTGTGTGCTAATCTCAGCTAAGGAAAATCGGGGTATTGACGATTTACTGGAAAATATTCTACTGGTCACAGATGTGGCTGATCTGAAAGCCAACCCAAATCGTCTGGCCCAAGGCACGGTTATTGAAGGTGAAGTGGATAAAAGGCGTGGGGTATCGGCCACTCTGTTGGTGCAAAACGGCACCTTGAAGGTCGGGGATATTATTGTCATTGGCAAGCAATACGGCCGCATTCGAGCTATGTTTAATCACCTGGGAAAAGGGATCAAAACGGCTGGCCCTTCTGTGCCTGTTTCAGTTCTGGGATTATCTGAGGTACCCGAGGCAGGCGAGTTTTTTGAAACAGTTCAGAATGAAAAAATCGCCCGGACAATGGTGGCAGAGCGGCAGGAAAAAGAGGCTAGAGGGGCCCAAGCTACTGGCGAACGACGTTTGGTCTCTCTGGAAGATTTCTTTAACCAGATGCAGGAAAGTGGGGACCAAACGCTTAAATTGATCCTTAAAGCCGATGTACAAGGTTCCCTGGAACCTGTCTTGAACTCGCTCAAAGAGTTGGGAGGCGATAAATTAAAAGTAAAAGTCCTTTTACAAGGTACCGGCAACATTTCTGAGTCGGATGTAAATTTGGCCGTTGCCTCTGGCGCTATTGTCATTGGTTTTAATGTAGAGATAGATCAGGCCGCGCGGCGGGTCGTCGAAGCTGAAGGGGTAGACGTTCGCCAATACAATGTTATCTACAAACTGATTGACGATGTTGACAAGGCCCTGAAGGGCTTGCTTGAGCCTGAATATGCAGAAAAAGTGATCGGTCGGGCAGAGGTACGAGCCGTCTTTAGGATTGCCAGGCGCGGTCAGGTGGCCGGTTGTTACGTGCAAGAGGGACATATCACCCGCAATGCCTTAGCCCGGGTGCTCTACAATAACGAGGTGCTGCACGAAAGCCAAATCGCCTCACTCAGACGCTTTACCGAAGACGTTCGTGAGGTGGCCACTGGCTACGAATGCGGCATTGACGTAGAAGGTTTTAATAAATTTAAAGAGGGTCAAATCATTGAGGCCTTTGTTAAAGAGCGTGTCAATTAATTATGGCCAGCCGACGTCAGCGACAGGTCGCTGAACTGTTGCATGAGGAAATTAGCCAACTTATTCAACACCGTACTCAAGACCCTCGTTTGGGGTTTGTCACCGTAACCGGAGTTGACGTTAGCCCGGATTTACGCCTGGCCCGCATATACGTCACGGTACTGGGCGACGACTCAGACGCTCAAAATACCCTTGAGGGCCTGGCCAACGCCGCCAGTTATTTCCGGCATCAGTTGGGTCAATCGTTATCGTTGCGTTATGTACCCAAACTCACGTTTAAGCTAGATACTTCTCTGGAGTATGGTTTACACATCGACAGTTTGCTCGATAGCATCAAAAAAGAAGAACCCGGCGAACACAACGTAACCGAGAACGCCTCTAAAATCGAGCCAAACGATTGATGGTATCTCCTCGCGCCTACTCCAACTTATTGAGAAGATACGATTGATGCCAGTTAAATCCGGTAATATTTCTGGTTTACTGAATATCGATAAACCCAAAGGGATCACCTCGCACGACGTAGTTGTCCGGGTCCGAAAGTTGGCCGGTCAGCGCAAGGTGGGCCATGCCGGAACTTTGGACCCGATGGCCACCGGGGTGTTGCTGGTTTGTTTGGGACAGGCCACCCGCCTGATCGAATACCTGATGGCCGGTCGCAAGCAATACCGAGCCACCATTCGTTTTGGGGTGACCACCGATACAGACGACGCTGAGGGTAAAGTTACGGCTAGAAGCACCCTATCTGGCTTAACCGAAGCCCAATTGCGAGAAATTCTGCCAACCTTTCTGGGGGAAATTGAACAAAACCCGCCTATTTTTTCGGCCTTAAAAAAAGAGGGCCAACCTCTCTACAAACGAGCCAGGGCTGGCCAGACCGTGGTCGTAGAACCCCGCCGAGTCACGATCCACTCCTTAAGCTGGCTGGTCTGGCAGCCCCCAGACTTGGTCCTGGATGTTGTTTGCTCATCCGGCACCTATGTTCGTTCACTGGCCCGGGATTTAGGAGAAGCTGCCGGGACAGGGGCCCATCTGGCCGCGCTGACTCGTACAGCCAGTGGCAATTGGTCTCTGGTCGATGCGGTATCACTGGACTTACTGCAACGTGAGGCGGTTGCAGGTGATACCACCTGGCAAAGGCATCTCCAGCCGCTCGACCGGGCTGTTACCCACTTGCCCCGGGTTACACTTGACGAGCAGTCTGTTACCCGCATCAAACATGGCCAGAAAATTCAAATTAATAACTTTGAAGCTGGTGCTTGTGGGACAGCTCGTGATGAGTTGGTACGGGCTTACACCCCTACCGGAGACTTTTTGGCAATTTTGACACGGGCCGAACCCGGTGATAAACTCTGGCGGCCTAAAAAAGTATTTCACACCACCTAGCTAGTTCTTGTTGCAAAACTTGTAGACGCATCCCCATGCGTCTACAGCAGGCATAGGGATGCCCTGGCTACGTTTTGCAACAGAGACTAGCTATTCTATTACCTGATAGGTAAGCCGGATTTTGACCATGCAAGTGATTCGTGACCTTGCTAAAGCCCAACTGACCGGACCAACGGTACTGACCATTGGTACTTTTGATGGCCTACATCGAGGTCATCAGGCGTTGATGGCTCGTTTAAAAGGGGCGGCCAAAAAACGTCAGGCCCAATCGGCGGTCATTGCTTTTCATCCCCGCCCTAAAGCCGTTCTGGCCCCCCATCTTCCTAATCGAGATTATCTAACCTCTCCCGGAGAACGTATTGCTCTGTTCGAAAAGTGGGGTCTCGATGTTTTGATCCTCATTCCCTTTACCCTGGAACTGGCTCACATGGCAGCTTATGACTTCATGAAGCTGCTGGTGGATCGTCTAAATCTGGTTGAGCTTTGGGCCGGGCATGATTTTGCCCTGGGAAAAAATCGTGAAGGAAACATTGAACGGTTAATCAGCTTGGGTCAGAAATTTAATTATACGGTGCGTGAATTTGCCCCGTTTTTAGTTGACGGTAAAATCGTTAGCAGTACTCACATTCGCCAATTGTTGCGGGCCGGAGAGATCCGCCAGGCGGCGAATCTTCTGGGACGTTACCCTTTGATCAGTGGCCAGATCATCCAGGGAGCGCGGCGAGGGCGGACCATTGGCTTTCCCACAGCTAACCTGGCGGTGCCAATCGAGCGATTGATACCGGCTAATGGTGTTTATGCCACCTTTGTGCGACGAGCTGATGATAGTCACCGTTATGCGAGTGTAACCAATATCGGGATTCGGCCCAGCTTTGAAGGCGATACGCGCACGGTAGAAACCTATATTTTTGATTTTAACGAAGATGTCTACGGCCAATACCTGACCTTGGAATTTGTTGAGCGCCTCCGTCCCGAAAAGAAATTTGAGACCATTGACGAACTGGTGGCTCAAATCACTGACGATGCCGAACAAGGCCGGGCTCTGTTAGCCAAAGAGGGTCATCGTCATGATCGATGAAGAGCAAGTCTCTCCCCAATCTTTATCAACGCCGATGCTGAACTACATGCAGCCAATATTGACATAACATATTGTTAAAAACATAGTGATAGTCTTCTGCTCGTTGGTGCAGATGGGGCTGTTAGTTTTTACTATAGGAATTTTCTTTTCTGTACTTCGCAAGTGGCTAACTTGTCAGCGGTGCTGTGGGCAAGTTAGCCACTTACCCTACATAACTTCTAAGAGGAGGAACAAGTATTGTGAGTCGACAAGAAGAAATTTTAGATGGCTTATACGAGCACACCTTGGACGGCGAACTCGAACCGGTGGTCGAACTGACCCGAGAGGGGTTAGCCTTGGGTATGGAGCCAATGGAGTTGCTGTTTGATGGTCTGATCCCTGCTTTGGAAGAAGTGGGACGTCTGTTTGAAATTGGCGAGTATTTTGTGCCAGAAATGCTCATTGCGGCACGGGCTATGCAGGGTGCTATGGACATTCTCAAGCCACTCATTGCCGAAACTGGGGCCAAGCCAACCGGTATCTTTGTGATGGGTACCGTTAAAGGTGATATTCACGATATCGGTAAGAATCTGTGTAACATTATGCTGGAAGGGGCTGGCTTTGAGGTGATTGACCTGGGAGTCAATGTAACCCCAGAACAGTTTGTTGAAGCCATTCGGGAACATCAGCCCCAGGCCGTTGGTATGAGCGCCTTCCTGACCACCACGATGCCGATGTTCCAAGTGAATATCGAAGCGATCAAAGAAGCCGGTTTGCGTGACCAGGTAAAAATTCTGGTGGGAGGGGCACCGGTCACTCAAGAGTATGCCGACCTTTGTGGGGCTGATGGCTATGCACCCGATGCCAGCGCGGCTGTGCGCCTGACCAAAGCATTGCTTGGTCTGACCGGCGGGTGAGGCTATGCTTTGCCCTGACGAGTCTACCGTCCAGTTGACGGTTCCGACGCTTTTTATTATACTAAGGCCAATTTTTGAACCTTACCCTCTTCTCCCCCCAATTTGTATAAATTCACCTGGTGCCTTTTTACTTCTTGAAAGGAGTAAACCCTGTGGCCAATATTGATGTTGAACTTCAAAATGTTACTAAAAAATTTGGCGATTTTGTAGCGGTCGAGCACGTTTCGTTGGAGATTGAAGATGGTGAATTCTTCTCCCTGCTTGGTCCCAGCGGTTGTGGTAAAACCACTTGCTTGCGGCTGATTGCCGGTTTTGAGCTTCCCACCGAGGGAGAGATCAAGATCCGGGGCAAAACCATGGGAGATACACCTGCCTATAAGCGTCCGGTCAATACGGTCTTTCAAAATTATGCGTTATTTCCCCATATGACCGTTTTTGAAAACGTAGCTTTTGGGCTGGAGATGAAAAGGGTGGCTCGCCCCGAAATCGAAACCCGCGTTCAAGAAACGTTAGAAATGGTGCGTTTGCCACAGTTGGCCGACCGCAAACCACGCCAATTATCGGGGGGGCAGCAGCAGCGTATTGCTCTGGCTCGGGCCCTGGTAAACCGGCCGCAGGTGTTGCTGCTGGATGAACCCCTGAGCGCCCTGGATCTCAAATTACGTAAGGCGATGCAGTTGGAACTCAAAGAACTACAGCAGCAGATCGGTATTACTTTCATCTTTGTTACCCACGACCAGGAAGAAGCCATCACTATGTCAGACCGCATTGCAGTGCAGAATGAGGGGCTTATCCTGCAAATGGGCGATCCGGTGGAAATTTACGAGCGCCCCAACTGTCGCTTTGTGGCCGATTTCATCGGCGAAACCAATTTCATTGAGGCCGAAGTATTAGAAGCTGGTTCCGACAAAACGATCGTTGGGTTGGGAACAGGCATACAGGTGTTAGCTCGGGCTACCAGTGGCCTCAAGACCGGTCAGTCGGTAACAGTAGCCGTCCGGCCAGAAAAAATATCCTTACACGCGGCCCCGTCTACCAATAATGGCACCAGTGTTCCGGCTACGGTAGAAGAAACGATCTATATCGGTACTGACACCCGCTACAGGGTGCGTGTGGCCGAACGACACCGGGTGGTGGCTCGCATCCAGAATGTCGGTAGCAGCCTGGCCGAAGCTCGTCCCTTCCAGCGCGGCGAGCAAGTTTATCTCTCCTGGGCAATCGATAGCGCCATGGTTTTGACCAGTTAACCTAACCATCCTTAAGAAAGGATTGAGTTATGCAGCAAGCAGGTAGACAAAACAGAGGCTTACTGGCCCTGTTATTAAGTCCTTCCGTTTTTTGGCTGGCGCTCTTCTTTATTGCACCGCTGGTCATTGTATTGATGGTTAGCTTTAGCAAACGTTCCTTACTGGGCGTGGTAGAGTACCAATTTAACCTCGATAATTATCGTCGTGTTTTTAGCGAGGTTATTTATCTGCGTATTCTCTGGAAATCGGTGTGGTTAGCCATTCTCAACACGGTCTTGTGTTTATTGGTGGGGTATCCCTTTTCCTTTTACATCGCTCGCCAGACACCGGGGCGACAAAAACTTTTGATTTTTCTGGTGATGGTTCCTTTCTGGACCAATTTCCTCGTTCGCACTTATGCGCTCATCTTTATCGTGCGGGACAGTGGCTTCATCAATAACGTATTAATTAGCTGGGGGGTTATTGAAGAGCCCCTGCCAATTATGTTTACCCAAACCGGGGTGTTGCTGGGCATGCTCTACGGCTATTTACCTTTTGCCGTATTACCCCTCTATGCTTCCATCGAGCAACTGGATTTTAACTACGTGCAGGCTGCCCAGGATTTGGGGGCGAATAGTGTCCGTGTTTTTTTACGTATTATTTTGCCCCTGACGATGCCCGGCGTGGTAGCAGCCTCGATCATCACCTTCATTCCGACCCTGGGCGCTTATGTCACCCCCGACTTGATGGGCGGCGGCAACACCTTCCTCATCGGCAATTTATTGCAACAACAATTTATGACGGTCCGTGATTGGCCCTTTGGTTCGGCCCTGGGGATGGTCTTGATGGTTATGGTCCTGGCAGCCACAATGTTTTACTTCCGGGTTGGGGGAGGAAGATCAGTCTAGCAACTCAGAAAGAGAGAAGAGTATGAGCGCTCCATCAGCAGTATTAACCTCACAACGACGCAGCAGCCCCCTCCCCACAATTTTATTGGGAGTAGTCACCTTTGTCGTGGCTATGGGCGGGGTCGCCGCCGTGATTGTGGGCTTACTAAATCTGGATAAGCCCAGTAGCTACGCCCTGATTCCCATCGGGGCCATTGCTTTTGTAGGCAGTACCGTCTGGGGAACACGGGCCGTACAACGGACAACCGGGATCTCGATCGGACAACAGTTTTTGCTTGGTAATGTCATATTGGTGTTTGCCTTCTTTTACCTTCCGATCCTCGTGCTGATCATCTTTTCTTTCAATGCCGGTAAAGTGCCCACAATTTGGCAAGGCTTTAGCTTCAGGTGGTACGAGTCGCTGATCCACGACGAGGCCATTCTGAGAGCCTTCCGTAACTCCATGATTATTACCTTTGCTTCGACCATTATCTCTACGATTATCGGCACGATGGTTTCTCTGGTCATGGAACGCTATCATTTTCGTTTCAAGCTCCCTTTCGATGCCGTGCTCTATATGCCTATCATCATCCCCGACATCGTGATTGCCCTGGCCACGTTGCTTTTCTTTATCATCGTTTTTAATATGGCCGAGAACCTGCTTGGTGTCACCTGGGGGCTGGGCTTGACCACGATCATCATCGCCCACGTCGCCTTTAACATCTCCTTTGTGGCCACGGTGGTGCGGGCCCGCCTGGTCGATATGGATATGAGTTTGGAGCAAGCCGCCCAGGATTTGTATGCCAATGAATGGCAAACCTTCCGGCGTATTACCCTGCCCTTGTTGATGCCCGGCATCATCAGCGGCGCACTGATGGCCTTTACGCTCTCCATGGATGATTTTGTTATTACTTTCTTTGTTTCTGGCCCCGGCTCAACCACTTTACCGGTGTTAACCTATTCAAAGGTAAAATTCGGAGTCACACCCGATCTGAATGCCCTGGCTACGCTCTTGTTGGTCCTCTCCATTGGACTGGTTTTGCTTTCACAATTTGTACAACAAAGGAGGTAAGTTATGTAACGAAAGGTTATAGTCGTTTCATGACCCGGCCTAACAAATCAGTCCGTGCCGGGTAGTGAGTTAGTCGTCAAAAGTTGTAGATAGCACAAATACAAAGTACAGGAGGAGAAAGATAATGAAGCACAAATATTTACTTGTAATAAGTGCGCTGTTGGTGTTAATGTTAATTGCTGCCCAATGTGGTGGTGCTGCAACCAGCCAGCCGCCCCCCGCCGATACCGGTGCAGAAGAGGCCGCACCTGCTGGAGAAGAGGCCGCACCTGCTGAAGAAGGCGGTGGTGGTGAGAGCAACTTGGCCCCAGAATTGAGTGTCTATAACTGGGCCGATTACATTGACGAAGGGTTGCTGACCAAATACGAAGAGGAGTACGGGGTAAAAATTATTTACGATACCTTCGCCAGCAACGAGGATCTGTTGGCCAAGCTTCAGGCCGGGGCGACGGGATACGACGTGATTGTTCCGTCCGACTACATGGTCGCCCAGATGATTGAACTGGGCCTGCTGGCCGAGATTGACAAGAACAACATTCCCAATCTTAAAAACATAGACCCGCTCTTCTTGGACGCGCCCTACGACCCCGGTAATGTATATTCCATTCCGTACCAATGGGGCACGACCGGCATTGCCTATCGAATGGACGTTTTTGGCGATAACCCACCCGATAGCTGGTCCTATCTTTTTGACCCAGAAATGGCCCAAAAATGGGCGGAAGCCGGTGGCATTAACCTCCTCAACGACCAACGTGAGTTGCTCGGCGCCGCGTTAAAATACCTGGGCTACTCCGTCAATGATACCGATGAGGCCCACCTGGAAGAGGCCAAGGATCTGATTCTGAGTATCAAACCCTACGTCAAAACCTTTAACAGCGAAGGTTATGACGACGAACTCCTCATCCCTGGCGAAGTGGTGATTTCCCAGGCCTGGAGTGGGGACGCCTTTGTTGCGGTCTGGGGAACCTACGACGAGGAAACCGAGGAGAGTGAGTGGGGCTACATCATTCCCAAGGAAGGGGCCGTTATCTGGCAAGATAACCTGTGCATCACGGCCGCCAGCGACAAGAAAGCCACCGCCGAGCATTTTATAAACTACCTGTTGGATGCCGAAAACGGGGCGGCCATCACCAACTTCACTTATTACGCCAGTCCTAACAAAGCCTCCGAAGAGTTTGTTTTAGAAGAAATCCTGGAAGATCCAGGTATTTATCCCCCGCCAGAAGTCATAGAAAGTTTGGAGTGGATGGAGCCACTGGGGGAAACCATCTTTGTGTATGACCGGTTATGGACGGAGATTAAGAGCCAGTAGAGAATTGGTCACGGTAGTCTGTTAGTCGGTCAGTAAGCTGACTAACTGACTGACTACCCGACCATTGGGTGCGTCCCAAAATTTGGGAAAGCACGGGGGGTGCGGGGGGTACGCTTTGCGCCCCGAATCCCCCCTTGTTTGTCCCAGTTTCCTAAAATCTGGGACGCACCCCGACCATTGATGACTATCTGACCGGTTGGCTAACTGGTTCTGTGGCAAAACGTAGCCAGGGTATCCCTATGCCCGCCGTAGACGTATGGGGATGCGTCTACTACAAGGTTTTGCCACAAGAACTAACTCACCGGCTTGCCCAAAAATGTCCGCTCGATCCAGGCCCGAATGCGCCGGAAGGGATTGGCTCGCGTCCGCTCAACAAAGTCCTCGGCTGCTTCGTCGGGCCGAACATCCTCGCCACCGTAGTCACGCTCAAGTTTTTCCTGGTGGCGTAGAATCCAGGTGACCAGATCGGCCGTTGTGCGGCCTGGAAAAAAAGAAAGGATATTTTCTTTTTGGATTTTTTTGATCAGCGGCAGGTAAATCGTATCGTACCAGTTGGCCACCGCTTCAGGCCAGGATATATCTTGGCCCTGGGCCAGACTTGACCAGTGGCGATACACCGCAATGCTCTCTTCTAATTCCCAATAGCCACCCGGTATGGTTAAGATGATAGACTGGTCAGGCCGCAGTTGATCAAGGTGGGTGTCATCTAGAAATTCCAGGTATTCTGCCCGCAAGAGCAAATCATCCAGGTCATCGTCCGCTTCCAGCGGGACACGGGTGGGATACTCCCACACGTGGGCTTCAATGGTCTCCCTCCCCAATTGCTGGGCTACCGACACCCGGTGGTTGCCATCCCGCACAAAATAGGTATCGCTAACTTTATAAACTTCAATGGGAGGCCAGCCCTCGCCATCTACCAGCCGGTCGACCGTTTCCCAACGGCGGCGGGTGTCAGTTTTGCGAGGCATAAAAGTCCGGGTAAAATCCTCGTAGCGATTGAGACTGCCGACAATTTGAGTGACCGGAATCTCCTGGATACCCAGATAAGATTTGCTCCCCAGGCGTAATTTTTCGCGGACGATTTCAAAAGGTAGCAAATCGGTTGGCTCGTACCGAATGAGGGAGAGGGCGTCCTGTATAAAAGCCCGCCGGCGAGCCCGCTCAAAATCGCGGGCCGCTCGTTCCTTTAGCGAACTACGTTGGCTATGAGGATCTGCAATAAGGGACAAAATCTTACGAGTTGGCTCTTTCATAAAGACAGGTCATTGATATCAATAGGGTGTGTTTCAAACGAAAACACCCCATCTCAATAAAGCTACCACTCGAATAGAGGTGTATTGTACCTTAAGTTATGAACCCAGACAAAGCCGAGAGATAATGAGGTGAGTCAATTTGAAAGTTAAGGTGACCCTACATGGTATTTTAAGAGATTATCTACCCCGTAAAGCCAAAGGCAAAACGAGCCTAACCCTGCCCGAAGGGACCACCGTCGACGACGTTGTCCAGCAGCTCAAAATCAAGCAAACGATCACCACCGCCGTGAATAGTGTTCAAGTCGAAACCAGCCACGTCCTGCAAGACGGCGACGATTTGCAAATGTTCCGTATGATCGGCGGTGGGTGAAGCGTAGCGTAGGGACGAGGCAAGTCGGATTGGGGGTAATCGAGGCAAACAAGCTGCACTCCGACTTGCCTCGCCTCGACACTATCCACAAATTTGAAAAGGATACAACAAACAAACTAATCAGGGAGAATCACTATGCCAAATGGATACAACGGCAAAATATTACACATCAATCTAACCACCGGCGAGCTTGAGGTTGAACAACCCCCGGCAAGCTTTTACCGGAAATATATGGGCGGCAGCGCCCTGAACATGTATTACCTGCTCAAAGAAATGCCAGCCGGGGCCGACCCCCTTGGTCCCGATAATGTGCTGGCCCTGGCGGTGAGTGTCACGACCGGCGCTCCCATCTCCGGCCAGAGTCGTATGACGGCCACGGCCAAGAGCCCTCTGACCGGAGCCATCGGCGATGCCCAATGCGGCGGCTTCTTCCCGGCTGAAATGAAATTTGCCGGATTCGACGCCTTTATCATCAAGGGCAAAGCCCCCCAGCCGGTTTATCTATGGGTGAACGATGGGCACTATGAACTGAGGGAGGCCAGCCATTTGTGGGGTAAAATAACCGGTGAGGTCGAGGCCATGCTGAAGGAAGAACTGGGCGATGATCACATTGAAATCGCCCAGGCTGGTCCGGCGGCCGAAAAAGGGGTTCTTTTTTCAGCCATTATTAATATGAGCAATCGGGCTAACGGACGCACTGGTATGGGGGTGGTCATGGCCAGTAAAAACTTAAAGGCCATTGCCGTGCGGGGCAAACAGGGTAAAAAGAACTTTACGCTGGCCAATAAAGAAGGAATGAACGACTTGGCTCGCTATGGGGCCAAAATTTTTCCGGGGTCTGACGTAGCCGGATTGGGTAAGTACGGCACGGCTGAAACCACTGGTGCCCAGCAAGCGGTCGGGATGTTGCCCTCCTACAACTTTAACAGCGGTGTTTTTGACGAGTGGGAAAAAATCGATGGTCCCACCATGTACGATACCATTCTCAAGGGTGCGGCAGAAGACAAACAGGATTTACGGGGCCGGGATACCTGCTATAGCTGCACCGTTCGCTGCAAGCGGGTGGTCGAAATTACCGACGGTCCCTATAAAGTTGACCCCCATTACGGCGGCCCGGAATATGAAACCACTTCGACTTTTGGCAACTATTGCGGTATCGGCGACCTGGCCGCCATTGCCAAAGCCAATGAAATCTGCAACCGGTACGGCGTCGACACGATTTCCTGCGGGGCCACCATTGCCTGGGCCATGGAATGTTTTGAAAACGGCAAAATTACCACCGAAGATACCGGTGGGCTAGAGCTGAAATTCGGTAACGCCGAAGCCATGGTCAAAATGACCGAAATGATCGCCAAGCGGGAAGGGTTTGGGGATATTCTGGCCAACGGTTCGGCCCGGGCGGCGGAGATGATTGGGCGAGGTACGGAGGAATATCTCGTCACCAGCCACAAGCAAGAAACCCCGGCCCATATGCCCCAACTCAAGCGCAGCCTGGCCCTGATTTACGCCGTCAATCCCTTTGGCGCGGACCACCAGAGCAGTGAGCACGATGGTTCTTACGAAGGCGAAGAGGTTAGTTATCCCGACCGTTTGGCCTTGTTAGGCCTGACCGAAGCCCAGCCACAACTGTCGCTTGGCCCGGAAAAGGTCAGATACGCCCGGCTGACCCAGTATCTCTACAGTGCTATGGATAGTGTCAACGTCTGCCAATTTGTTTACGGGCCAGCCTGGCAACTGTATGGTCCCCAGGAACTCCTAAACATGATTCATTACGTCACCGGCTGGGATGTGACGATCGATGAACTCCTGGCAGTGGGTGAGCGCCGCTTGAATATGATGCGCGCCTTCAACGCCCGTGAGGGGATTGATCGGGGACAGGACAAACTACCGGAAAAGATGTTCAAAAAGGCCCTCAAGGGTGGTTCCACCGGGGGTATCAAGGTTGACCGGGCTCAATTTGAGGCGGCCATGGACGAATATTTCCGCCAAAACGATTGGGATGTAGAAACGGGTATCCCCACCCGGTACAAGCTGGAGGAACTGGATTTGGCCTGGGTGGCTGATAAGTTAAATCTGTAGTAGCAGTAGGAGACGATCCAAATGAAACCAATGTACATCAACGGTCAATGGGTGGCCAGTAGCGATGGCGCAACCATCGACATATTCAACCCGGCCACGGAAGAGCTTCTGGACACGGTGCCAAACGGCAGTCCGGAGGATGCGGTCAAAGCCATTGAGGCGGCCAAAACCGCCTTCAAAGAATGGCGCTGGGTGACGGCCCTGGAACGGTGCGAAATGTTGCACGAGGCCGCTCGCAAACTGCGCGATCACTTTGACGAGATAGCTGAATTGCTGACCCTGGAAGAAGGCAAAGCCATTTCGGAGCATGAGGAAGAGACAGAGTGGACCATCGGCACTATGGACTATTACGCCGAACTGGCCCGCAACTATCGGGGGCGGGTGATCCCTCCGGCCGAACGGTCCCAATTCAATTTCGTCCTCAAGGAACCTTACGGCGTGGTCGCCTGTATTGTTCCCTTTAACTATCCCCTCCTGCTGATGATTTGGAAGGTGGCCCCGGCTCTGGCCGCCGGCAACACCGTCATCATCAAACCCTCCAGCCATACGCCCCTGGCGACCCTACGCCTGGCCGAAATTGTTTTCGATCACTTTCCGCCAGGCGTGGTGAATGTGCTTACGGGCCGGGGTAACCAGGTGGGTGATGTGCTGGTCGAGCATCCCGACGTACCGGTCATCGCCTTTACCGGTTCGACCGCTATCGGCCAGCGCATTGCCAGCCTGGCTGCCAAACGAATCAAACGCCTGCACCTGGAGTTGGGTGGTAAAGATCCCTTTGTCATTGCCCCCGATGCCGATATTGAGACCGCTGTGGAAGCCGTGGCTTACGCGGCCCTGATCAACACCGGCCAGGTTTGTACCTCTACCGAACGGGTCTACGTTCCCCAGGAAATGGGGGAGACCTTCGCCGAGGCGATGACAGATTTTGTCCGGGGTCTGCGTCTGGGACCGGGGATTGAACGGACGACCGACATAGGACCGATGGCTGCCGCCTCTTACCGGGCCACGGTGGCAGATCACGTGGCCGAGGCCAAAGTGAAAGGGGCTAAAGTGTTGACCGGGGGCAAAGCTCCCGAACAATTTGAGCGGGGCTGGTTCTACGAGCCAACCGTTCTGGTCGACGTCAATCACTCGATGAAATGCATGCAGGAGGAAACCTTTGGCCCGACCATCCCCATTATGACCTACCGCACCTTTGACCAGGCCATCGAGTTGGCCAACGACACCGACTACGGCCTGGGGGCCGTACTCCGTACCAACGACGCCCGCCTGGCCAAGCGTTTTTTCGAGGAGGTCCAGGCCGGTACCATCTGGATCAACGACCCCCTGACCGACAACTACGCCGGTCCCTTCGGCGGTATGAAGATGAGCGGCAACGCCCGCGAACTGGGCCAAGAGGGCCTGGAGAGCTTCCTGGAGACGAAGCACGTTCATTGGGATTTTAGTGATAAGGTGAAGGATTTTTGGTATCCGTATTGAGGGAGGGGCGTGTTGCGTGTTGCGTGTTGCGTTAATCTTACGCAGTACGCAATACGAACAATTTTTCCAGCAGGTGGTGTAATTTGGTCAGATTTGTAGGGGTCAAGATGATGTTGAACACTTAACCGCTCCTGCCGGATTGCCAAATCCGGCAACTGTGCCCCATTATGGCCTGGATTTGGCAATCCAGACCGAGCATAAACTGTTCAGAATGTTGTTGACCCCTACATAATTTGATCAGATTCAAGAAAAAGCAACGGGCGACTTCATTACACGGAAGTCGCCCGTTTTGGGTTTAAATCACTTACCGTTTGACCGTACGGTCTGTTTGACCCACTGCTTCGAGATACCTTGTCTGAAAAATTCAAAATGAATTTTTTTTGAAATTTAAACTGAAATATTTCATGCCATTTCTTGTGATATAATTGTAACAACTTTTGTCACATTGATTTTGATCTTGTAACGCTTGGCCATCGTAGCCTCCACATGTCTGCCGGCTAACTGCTATTTCTAACCAAATTCTTATGTTTTTCTTATGAGATTTCTATATTTTTGTGCCAATCTATTTGTACATTGTTAAAAGACAGTAAGGTTGGGTGTTTCTGGCTATAATCTTGCTGATAAACCCTATCCGAGTCCAACAAATTCTCCGATTTGATACGGATTTAGATCAATCCGTATAGTAGTCTTCCCACTCCGGTAGCGTCCAAGTCATCTTTGACCCCGGCTCCAACTGCTACACCGGCTTCCAGCCCGTCTTTTCTGCCATAATAGCATACTGCGTGGCTTGTGGCCACGCCCGTTTTCAACAACATAGCCGCCCATAAGACGTGGGCCGTGTTGGCTATGCCATCGTCCATCCATCCACTTTTCCGTTGTTTTTACTTGCAGAGAGCGAACAAGGAGGTGAGATATAGCAGATTGTACCTTGCTTGACAAAAATGTATCGTAACCTCTTACGCGAACGATTCGCTAAATTACAGTGGAAGAAAGTAGCAAATATAAAGAAGACCACGCGCACGGACAGGACCCCTACGCGTGATCTTCCAGGCACACAATTGCAATCCACAGAGGATGCAACGATGCGCTTTTATTTTACCTGTACTTTTGTCATTGAACAAGTACAAGGTACAAGGGGACTCTGGCATCCTGATTGCTACCCCGTTGACCGGTGCGTATTGCGTATTCTAAGGGTTGCCGGCTTCAAATTTGAAAGGAGAAATTAAGATGAAACTAAAGTGTTTGTTGTCGGCTACAATCGTGACCGTCATAGTTTTTGCCGGGCTGTCAGCCACGCCGGCCCTGGCCGGCCCACCGGCGCCCATAGTGGAGACCCTTGTTCAACCCGACGGAGCGACTTTTGAAGCCAGGCAGTTTGGTAATGAATGGGTCAATGGTTACGAAACAACGGCCGGCTACACGGTTGTGCAGGACGAGGAAACAGGTTACTGGTACTACGCCATTCAAGATGAAAATGGCCGGTTGGTGCCAAGTAACCTTCGTCCTGACCGGGATCAGCCTGAGGGTATCGAACCGCACTTGCGCGATGCGACCCCCCTTGCCCCCTCCCGCAGCCCGTTCGGGCCGGGAAGCCCACCTCTCCGTGCCCAAAACCTGGGTACCCAGAGTATATTGGTAATCCTGGCCTCTTTCAGTGACCAGGGGTCGGTGGGGACAACAGAAGCGCAGTGGAACAGCAGCTTGTTTGGGGCCACGGGTAGTGTCAAGGGTTACTACGATGAAGTATCCTACGGCCAACTCACCCTCTCCCCGGCCACGGAAAGCTACGGCACGGCCAACAACGGCATTGTCGGCTGGCTGAACCTTGGCTACAACCATCCCAACACAGGGGGCAACACCGACGATCGCAACCGGCAGCTCACAAAGGATGCCATTGTTGCCGCCGATCCGTACATCGACTACTCCAGTTACGATGCAGACAGCAACGGCTATATCACCAACACTGAACTGCACGTCATCGTCATTGTGGCCGGCTATGAGGCAAGCTACGGCGGCAGCCCGACACCCAAAGTATGGGGCCACCGGTGGTCGCTGGGTTGGTCAGTGCCTGCGCCGACGGTGGACGGGGTGGTGGTTGGTGATTACTCTAATGGCGGTGGCTACGCCCAGTTTGGAGAATGGCACGGTCCAGCACTCTCCGGCCACATAGCCACCATCGGGATAATGGTCCACGAGTTGGGCCACGACCTGAGTTGGCCCGACCTGTACGACACCGACGGCAGCTCTGAGGGTGTTGGGGAGTGGAGTGTGATGGGCAGCGGCTCGTGGCTGGGCACCACCTTCAGCGGTGACACGCCGGGCCACCCCTCCGCCTGGGAAAAATGGTACCAGGGCTGGCTCACGCCGGTTCAACTCCAGGGCACTAACACCAACTACAACGTGCCCCGGGTGGAAGATAATAAAACGAACTCGGTCATTCAACTGCTGGATAATCCCAACGGCGTCGATTGGAGTTTCGGTCAAACCTCGGGCACAGGCGAATATTTCCTGGTGGAAAACCGGCAAAAGACCGGCTATGATGCGGCCCTGCCCGGCTGTGGCCTGCTCATCTGGCACATTGACGAGACCCGTACCAGTAATAACGCTGAGAATCGTAAACTGGTAGACCTGGAAGAAGCCGATGGCCTGAATCATTTAGACAATATGACTAACAGAGGCGACCCAGGCGATCCCTTTCCGGGGTCCAGCAATAACACCACCTTTAATAATGCTTCTAATCCCAACAGCAAACTCTATGATAATAGTGTCAGTGGTGTTTCTGTAACCAATATCAGTCCTGGCTGCGCTGATATAAAGATGGCCACCTTTATCGCCCCTCCCCCTATTATCGTAACCTCAAACTCTGGAGGGACCGGCGGTCCTGACTGCACCTTGCGTGATGCGATTACGGCGGCCAATACCGATACAGCGACCGGTGGTTGTCCAGCCGGCAATGGAGCCGACACCATCCTATTGCAGGCACCCTTCTCCCTCTATAGGCTAACTGCCGTGGATAACACCACAGACGGTTCCAATGGCCTGCCCTCTATCACCAGCGAGATCACCATCGTCAACGACCACGCCAGCGCCCCACGATCGTTTATTGACCACAGCCCCGCTCCCGGCACGCCTGACTTCCGCATTTTCCACGTAGCATCTACAGGACACCTGACACTGGAAGGGGTGGTTGTTCAGAATGGTCGTGGAGTAAATGGTGGTGGTATTTTTAATCGCGGTACGGTGACACTGGACGACAGCCAAGTCATCGGCAACGAGGCCACTAATAACGGCGCCGGTATCTATAACGGCAAGGGCACGGTGACCCTGACCAACAGCGACATCTTGGGTAATGAGGCCCTCATTGATGGCGGCGGCATCTTCAACAACGGTGGCGTGGTGACCTTGTCCGGCAATAGCATCATCAGCAACAATACTGCCAATGTCAGTGGCGGTGGAATCAAAAACGACAACGGCGGCACAGTAGAACTGACCGACACCACCATCAGCGACAACAGTGCCTACACGGTCGACGGCGGTGGCATCGACAACTTGGGTACGCTAAAATTGACCAACAGCACTGTCAGCGGCAACAGCGCTGGCCGCGACGGCGGCGGCATCGATAACTTTGAGGAGAGCCTGGTGACGCTGGTCAATAGCACTGTTAGTGGCAACCACGCTAATTTTGGCGGTGGCATCGCCAACCAGGGCACGGTCGAATTGACCAACAGCACCATCACCGGCAACAGCGCCAATAACGAAGGTGGTGGCATCAAAAACTTCTTCCCCGGCAACATGGTTGAACTGGTCAACACCATTGTGGCCGGTCAAGCCTTGGGCACGGACTGCCACGGCATTCCGGTCACTTCCAACGGCCACAACCTGGACAGCGATGGCTCTTGTGGCTTCAGTGCCCCCGGCGACCTGACCGCTGATCCTTTACTCGGCCCCCTGCAAAATAACGGCGGCCCCACCGAAACCCACGCCCTCCTGACCGGCAGCCCGGCCATCGACACGGCGGACGACGTTGCCTGCCCCGCCACCGACCAACGCGGCAAAGACCGGCCAATCGACGGCGACGGCAACGGTCTGGCTATCTGTGACATTGGGGCCTTTGAAAAGGAGGAACCCACTGCCATCACTCTGCTCTCCTTCACCGCCCACCCAGCCGTCGACCATGTCACCCTGGCCTGGCAGACCGGCACAGAAACCAACAACGCCGGCTTCAACCTCCACCGCGCCACATCTGCCGCAGGTCCCTACACCAGGCTCAACGATGCGCTCATCCCGGCGGAGGGTGACGAGCTCTCAGGCACCAGTTATGCCTACACCGATGCCGACGTGGTCAAGGGGGTGACCTACTACTACAAGCTGGAGGATGTGGACATTCACGGCGTCAGTACGTTCCACGGGCCGGTGACGGCTACGCCAGGGCCTATCCGTTCGATTTATTTGCCGGTTATCATTAAGTAATGACTAGACATTATAGAGATTTAATTTGACAGCATCGTACCTGAAAAGTAATCTTGTTGTTCTGTGTAATCCAGAACACAAGGAGGGCAGAAGCCATGATCAGGTATCACTCGATGATCAAGTTTTTTTATTGAATTGTTAGGAGAGGCTAAACTGAACTAAATGGTTGGTAAAGCTGCCAAAGGCTGGGTTGAAGCAAACCACCTCCTGGTGGGCCATATGTTTTTTTGACGGCGCTAATTGAAAAGTCTCAGCCACGGCTTGGCTCAAACGTTTGAGTTTTTCCTCAGGATTATCTGTAGCTAGCAAACCTTGGA
>DAOUMU010000531.1:0-28325 GCA_034409055.1 Anaerolineae bacterium | reverse complement strand
CGTGACCAGACGGCTTTGCCCCGGTAAATACGCGGGTCAGTGCGAAGCCTCCCTGTGGGACGGACCCGCTACGAGCAGGGCAGAGTTACCAGCCTTTACCCTAAAAACTTTTGAAATGGCCCACTAGCAGCTAACAGCCATTTTTTGAGCAGTTGATCCCTAAGAACCGGCTTACAGGCCGGTTTTTTTATTTCTCGCCATTTTGGTCTGTTTAGGAGACCATTTAGGAGCCACCTTCGGCGACCGCTGTCTGCAACAATTAAGTAAGAGGCAATCACAAAATTTGAATTGAAAGGAAAGGTGGCTTTTATTATGAAACGCAATATTGATAGTTTAAGACTGGCCTTAGGACGATTGGACCAGCGTCACGTTCGGTTGGGGCTGGTAGTGCTGACCCTGGCCCTCTTCGTGCTGGGGGCCGGCGCACCAGGGGCGCACGGCGGCGGATGAGCGGATGATCCTGCTCCTGGCCATCATTGCCGGGCTGCTGGCCGGCCTGGGCCGGGCCTGGATGGGAAGAGGTCGCCTGGCGTCTCCCCATCTATGCCTGGCCTGGCTGGTACCGTTGGCCTTTATTCCCCAGGGACTGGCCTTCTACCTGCCGGCCACTCGTGAGTGGCTGGCAGACGACCTGGTCGCACTGGGCCTGGTCAGTTCCCAATTGCTTCTACTGCTCTTCGCCTGGCTCAATCGTCGCCAGCCCGGCTTCTGGGCCTTGGGACTTGGTTTGGCCCTGAATCTGCTGGTCATCAGCCTCAACGGGGGGCTGATGCCCATCAGCCCGGAAACAGTGGCCCAACTAAACCTGGATGCCCCCCCTGGGACCTGGCAGATTGGCAGCCGTGCGGGAACAAGTAAGGACATTGTCCTGCCCATCGCTGCTACGCGACTGTGGTGGCTATCGGATCGTTTCCTATTGCCAGCCTGGTCGCCCTACCGGGTGGCCTTCAGTATAGGGGACGTGTTCATTGCCGGTGGCGCTTTTTGGCTGCTGTGGGCATTGGGGGGAACAAAGCAAAAACAAGACAAGGAACAAGAAAGACAAGGAACAAGAGATGAACCTAATATCACGAACTCGCCCGAGCGCTTCGCCAACGCGAGAACTGAGCCGGTTGATAACCGCAGCAGTGGTGAACCAGGGGTTCTGCAATCTGCTGCTAACCGACCCCATGACAGCGCTGACAACCGGCTATAATGGCCAGCCATTTGGTCTGTCCCCAGAAGAGCAAGCCTTGATTCTCTCAATCCGGGCCACGTCTCTAATCGATTTTGCCAGGCAACTGGCTACAAACCAAAACGGTAATGGCAATGACTATGGGCCCAACGGCTATGGTAACAACATTGAGAGAAAGCGTATAGGCTTGAACAATGGCTCAGGCAAAGATCTTGATTGTTGAAGATGAAGCTATTGTGGCCCTAAGCATTCAAAAAAAGTTAGAAAGTTTGGGATATATTGTGCTGGCTGTGATCTCTTCTGGTGCCGAAGCCCTGCAGAAAGCAGCCAAGACATCCCCGGATTTAGTGCTGATGGATATTACGTTAGTAGGGGATATGGATGGTATAGAAACCGCCCGACATATCCGTGATCGTTTTAATATTCCGGTGGTGTATCTCACAGCTCATAATGATGATAACACTTTACAACGGGCCAGGCTAACAGAACCCTTGGGTTATCTCCTCAAGCCGTTCAATATCGAAGAATTGCATACCACTATCGACATGGCGCTTTATAAGCATCAGATGAAACAGAAATTAAGAGAGCAGGAATAGTCAGGTCGAACACGGGCAAAAAATCGTCCACCTAAATTGCCATTTTGGGGAAAAACGTTTATATTTCCAACATAATTCTAATAATGTTGGTGTATAATAGCGCGTAATTCGACATCTAAACTATTCCGAAGGAGCTTAAGGAATCAGCCATGCCGATCTATGAATACGAATGCTTAACGTGCGGTATTACTTTTGAAAAACGTCAAAGCTTTAGTGATGAAACCAGGGCCGATTGTCCTAACGGCCACAAAGAAACGCGCCGGCTGATATCTGCTCCGGCTATTGTCTTCAAAGGCAGTGGCTTTTACATCAACGATAGTCGAGCCAAAAATAGTGCGAATGGATCCGGTTCCGCTACTACCCAAAAAACGGGCACAGGTCATAAAAACGAAGAAAAATCTAAAAGTAAATCAGAAACAAAAATCGAAAGTAAAGAACCCGCTTGAGCGTTGGCTCCAATTTTGTCCCACGATAAAAACCCGGGCAGATGCCGGGTTTTTTTTATTTATGACGATTAATGCTATTGACTCTGGTGGCAATATCACCTATCATAATTAAGAAAAGGTAACTGCCTACCCTTATGTCATTCCGAGGAGCGCAGTACCCAAAGGGAAACGACGAGGAATCTCCGGCAACGAGGACAAATTCAAGGCGAAATAGGAGATTCTTCACTCGCTGCGCTCGCTCAGAATGACATGGTAGGTAGTTACAAGAAAAGCAGGTAAATAGAGAAAGTAGTTCGATGACAACATACACCACGCCCCATTCAAAAATATTGAATCTGACGCTAACCTTGAGTAACTATCCTATTTTGGCCGAAAAAATTCGAGCCCGAATGCGTCAAGAGCTTTTTGTCAAAGGCATAATTGCCCCCGATGTTCTGGAAGACGAGGTTCAGAAAAAAGCAATTGCTTCGCAGCAGCGAGAGGGGTTAACAAACCCGATCATCCAAGAGACAGAAGAGGTATGGCAAAAACGTCTGGAGCGTATTCGCGAGTATCTGACCGATTTTTACTTTGCTTACAACCTGCCTTTTAGCCGCTTTCAAGAAATTGTTGAAGCAACGGTAAACGAAAATCGGGCTGACCAGCCCCAAAAAATGATACACACTTTTATCAACCCAGAGCTGACCCCCTGGTATCTGCTGTTTGAACAGGCCGAAAAGTACGCCAGCTATCCGCCCGAGTTGTATGAAAGTATTAAGCATCACCTGCGCGAGATCGTCGTGGTGCTCCTCAAAAGTATGGTCAGCGACCAACTGGCCTTTGTGCGGATTGCCCGTGAATTCATCAATATTTTTGACTTAAAAGATATTAAAATACGGAAGATAGGCCGGGGTAAGATTGGGGGTAAAGCGGCCGGCATGATCCTGGCCTATAAGATTCTCGGCCAGCCTGAACCTGAGGACGAGCTTGATCTGAATAACTGTGTCACTATTCCTGAGACCTATTTTATTGGCGGCGATGTCTATTACAATTTTAAGTCTATTAACGATTTAGAGACAGCCAGCTTAAAGTATCGTACCCGGGAAGAGATTGAGCGAGAATATCCCGGTATTCGGGAGATCTATCTATCCGGCCGTTTTCCCGATGATGTGGTTGAAAAATTACGTGACCTCCTGACTCGGGTGGGCAATTCGCCCCTCATTGTGCGCTCCTCCAGCTTACTGGAGGATAATTTTGGTAGCGCCTTTGCCGGTAAATACGACAGTTTCTTTCTACCCAATCAGGGCACTCTAGAAGAAAACTTATCGGCGTTGCTGCAAACTGTGGCCAAAGTATATGCCAGTGTTCTCAAGCCTGATGCTCTCTTCTATCGCCAAATTCAAGGATTAGATGACTACGATGAACGGATGGCCATTCTGATCCAAAAAGTGCAAGGGGAACAACATGGTAGATACTTCTTCCCGTATGTAGCCGGCGTTGGTTTTAGTCGCAACCCCTTTATTTGGAACAGGAAAATCAGGCCAGAAGAGGGCTTTTTGCGGGTTGTATCCGGGTTGGGTACCCGAGCGGTGGACCGGGTCGATAAGGATTATCCTCGTATGATCGGCTTAAGCCATCCGCAACTGCGGCCTGTTAGTGGCACCGCCAGTATTAAAAAATATTCGCAGCGTTTGGTTGATGTGATCGACCTTGAAGAAAACACTCTCAAGACGATTTCTATGACCGAAGTGCTATCCAGCGACTTTCCAGGTATTCAATACCTGGCCTCTGTGGATGAAGGGGATTTTGTTAAACCGATCTTCTCGTTGGGAACAAAGATTGCCCCGGAGAAGCTGGTGCTCACCTTTGATAACCTCCTTAAAAACACGGACTTTGTAAAACTGATGAAAGCCATCCTCAAAAAGCTGGAGCGACATTACAAGCGTCCAGTAGACATTGAATTTACCGTGCAGCTTATTCCCGGTTATCCCAAGCCCAGCTTCAAAATCCATCTATTGCAATGCCGTCCGCTCAGCAACCGACAATGGACAGTAGATGTT
Source organism: Anaerolineae bacterium (assembly GCA_034409055.1). Lineage (GTDB taxonomy): Bacteria > Chloroflexota > Anaerolineae > 4572-78 > J111 > DAOUMU01. The sequence goes on along the minus strand of DAOUMU010000531.1, from coordinate 24,070 downwards.
GTCGTGCCTGGTAATGTACCGCCGGCTGACCAGATTTTCACCGCTAATTATCTGGTTCCCCAGGGCGTTGTCGATAAAATAAAATATATTGTTTACGTTGATCCAATCAGTTATAGCCAGATTCCCGGTGATGCTATCCGGTTAGAGTTAGCACGTATCATTGGCCGGCTCAATAAACGCCTTGAAGGACAAACGTTTATTCTGATGGGGCCAGGCCGTTGGGGCAGTTCCAATATTCATTTAGGGATCAAGGTCACCTATGCCGATATTTATAATACGCGGATGCTCATTGAAGTGGCCGTAGCTCGTGACGGTGTTACGCCAGAAGCGTCCTATGGTACGCACTTTTTCCAAGATTTGGTCGAAAGCAATATTTATCCACTGGCCCTTTACCCAGACAGCTCCGATATTGTTTTTAATCAGCAATTCATAAATAAGGCTGAAAATAGTCTGGGGTCACTGTTACCCACAGATGCTGTCTATTCTGATTATATTAGGGTCATTAATATTCCACAGGTAACCCGGGGAAAGTTTTTACGGGTAGTGATGAGTGCGGAAGAGAGTAAAGCATTGGGGTACCTGCATACTTATTAATTATGTACAGAAATGGAAAAAGCCTCACGAATTGGTGAGGCCCTTAAGTGCCCTATGAAAATTGGAGGGGAGGATAACTTTTTGGTTGTAAATCGAGCAGGTTTCAGACACGCAGCTCGTAGCCTTGACCCCGGCGAGTGAGGATAAGCTCGGGGATGCGGGGATTATCTTCAATTTTCTGGCGTAACCAGCAGATATGCACATCTAGCGTACGCGTATCACCCAGATACTCGGTATTCCAGACAGCCTGCATCAGTTCGCTACGGCTGACCACTTTGCCTACATTGCGCATCAGAAGAGCCATAAGCATGGTTTCTTTTGGAGTCAGTCGTATCTCAGCTTCATTTCTTTTAAGGATGGCGTTCTTCATATCTAAGATCATTCCACCAACTTCGATCGATTTATCCGATGCATTTTTGCGAGGCATAAGTATTCCTCCTTAAGTAGTTGTAACCTTAATCTTCCGGTATTATAACATTCTAAACACTACAAATCTATAGGAAGTCTGTCCTGTTATCATAAATAAAATGGGTGCATTTCAAATGAGCTGCTTGTTGCGCCAGTTGCTAACTTGCCCTACGGGGAGAGACAATTTAGCAAATTGCCCTACAACTGAAATGAAACACACCCAAATACAATGATAGCTTCAGATAAATCTACTGATACCTATTCATTCCCTCCCGTCACTTGTTCAACCTTCTCTATCAAAGCGAGGGGGCTAAAAGGCTTCGTAAAATAATCGTCGGCACCGGCATCTTTACCGGCATGAAGGTCACTCTCCTGCCCTTTGGCCGAAAGCATCACAATGGTAATGTCGGCCGTAGCAGGATCAGCTTTCAGACGACGACAGGCCTCCAGGCCGTCCACATTACTGCCAGGCATCATAATATCCAGCAGAATAATATCAGGATGTTCAGCTTGAGCAATTTCAATGGCCTGCTGCCCATTCTCAGCGGTGAGAATCTGGTAATCACCAATCTCAAGAGTGACTTGTACCAACTCTCTAACCTCAACTTGATCGTCTACAATTAGAATTTTTTTCATATGAAATACCCCCTGAAAATAAGCTTAGTGTTATTCGAGTTTCAACTAAAAATAAGCTTGATAGCAACTGCCAAGCCTTTCTTTAACTAAACCATTTGTCACCTGTTTCACGTCGGGCCTTGGCCAAGGCTCGATTAACCCGAACCGTTAAATCACTCATCGTGTAAGGTTTTACCAAGTAATCGACCACCTCGTTGGCAATGGCTTTCTCAATCTCTTCTGGTTTATCCATAGCTGAAGTGATAATAACAGGAATGTTTTGAGTTAGATCCTTGGCCTTCAATTTCTCCAGCACCGTAAAGCCTGTCATTCCCGGCAGGGCCAGGTCAAGTAGAATAAGGTTGGGCAGACAAGTTCGAGCCAAATCCAGGCCGATTTGACCCTCACTGGCCGTTAAAACCACGAATCCCTGAAGCTCCAGATGTCTTTGCTGTATCTCTTGCAACACATGATCATCTTCAATAACCAGAATATGAGCCGGTCGGTCAGGTAACGGCAGCAGAACGTGGACAGTTGTACCAACGCCCTGTTCGCTCTCTATCCAGATTTTACCCCCATGCCGCTCTACAATCAATCGGCTAATGGTCATACCTAGCCCTGTTCCGCCAATAGCCGTGTTGGATGCATCACCCCGGTAGAAACGGTCAAAAACGTGGGCCAGTTGCTCCTGAGACATACCGATGCCATAATCCGTTATAGTTAGATGCAACAGGTTATATTCGGCTTCAACCATAGCCTGGAAGATGATTTCGCCACCATCGGGTGAGTATTTAGTAGCATTACTAAATAAATTTTTTAAGAGTTGGGCCAGTTTGGTCGGGTCCCCCTTTGTTGGTGGCCATGTTTCGGGGCCGACAATGCGATAATGATGCTGAGGATAATTTTCTTGGAAGCCAAAGATAATCTGCTCTACAATCTCTTTAATGTCAACCAGCACCTCGGTTATTTCAAAGCCCTCTCCGGCTTCCAACCGTGACAGATCAAGCAAATCATCAATAATAGCCGTCAATGCTTCAGCTTGCTGGTTGATAAAAGTGAGATAACGATTTCGGCGTTCATCACTTAATTGGCGAGCCAGAAGGATTTCACTGAAGCCCCGGATTGAGGTCAACGGCGTGCGTAGCTCGTGAGCAGCCGTGGAAATAAACTCACTCTTCATACGATCCATCTCTTTGAAAGGGGTGATGTCGTGTTGCACACCGACGAAACCAAGCGGCCGACGGTCCGATCCAGGAATGGGGGTAATCGTCAGTACTGCCTCGTAAAGCCGACCATCTTTGCGTTTATTAACCACCTCACCTCGCCAGGTTTGCCCGGCCAGGATAGTCTGCCAGATCTGGGCATAAAAGGCGTTATCATGCCGGTTACTTTTCCACAAGCGGGGAGTCTGTCCCAGCGCCTCATCTTCGCTGTAGCCGGTTAGACGTTCCAGGGCCGGATTGAGATATTGGATGACCCCATTGGGGTCAGTCACCACAATACCTTCACCAACTGCGTCGAGCATAGCTTGCAATTCGGCTGTTCGCGCCTGTACCCGCTCATCCAAAGTTTGATTTATATCGCGCAACTCATTCGTTAACCACTCTCGTTCCAATTCTACCCGTTTGCGCTCGGTAATATCGCTGACCAGACCGTAAACAACTCTGGATCTACCTTCACTTTTTACCCTGGCCCGATCACGTACCCAGATGACTGTGCCGTCAGCCCGAACCAGGCGATATTCCATCTCACTATCTTGGCCCCTGGCCAACTGGGCGGCCTGGGCTGCGGCAGCGCTTCTATCCTGAGGATGGATGATTGAAGAGGGCCATAAGTTCCAGTCGGCCATAAACTTTTCCATAGGATAACCGGTTAGATCTTCGATATGGGGAGAAAGGTAAAGGTTCACCCGCTCGCCATCTTCAGTCACCTCAGTCACATAAATGTGATCGCTAATGGAGGAGATCACCTGGCGGAATCGTTCCTCACTCTGCCGCAGTGCCTCCTCCGCTTGCTTAAGCCCGCTAATATCCACAAACTTTGCTCGTACACCGGATATATGACCATCTGCCTCGACTTCCGATACTTCGTGTAATAGGACCTTAACCACGCGGCCATCGGATGTTAATAACTCATGTTCCACCTCAGCAAAATGATTTTTTAGGGCTTGTTCGTCCTTGCCGGCCAATAGTTTGGCTCTCGATTCCGGCCTATAGAAATGGGCCAGGGGCTGCCCCACCACTTCGGCCCGGGTATATCCCAGGGTACTTAAGAATAACTCATTACAGTCCGTAATAATCGGGACCCCTTCCTCATTCCGGGCAATGGCGTACATAATTGATGTCTCTTCAAACAAGCCCCGATAGCCCTGTCCCATCCGTTTAACGGCTTTTTCTGTCTGCTTGCGTTCGGTGATGTCCACCATTAATCCGCGCAGCATTACGGGCTGATTTTTCTCGACAATCACCCTAACAATATTTCTTAGCCATATTGTACGGCCATCGGCAGTTATCATCCGATATTCAAATTCGTGGTCTTTCTTTTCTTCTGTCGCTTTCCGGCAATAGTCCATGACCCGTACCTGGTCATCTGGATGAATATGGTCTTGCCAGAAAGTTGGCTCGGACAACCAACGTTCAACAAGATAACCAAGCAACCGCTCAACTGGCCGACTAACAAAGGAGAATTGAAGGGTACGTGCATCTGCCTCCCACACGATACCACCAATAGAGTTGATAAGCTGTTCGTATGGCTGTGACGGTTGCCGCGTTGAATTTTTGACCTTCTTGCCTCGAAGTTCTGATGTTTTCAATTCGGTAACCTGTTGGCGAAGTTTCTCCATCTCTTCAATGAGTTGCCCTTCGCTTTTGTTTATATTGGGCATAGTGCCTCTTCTCTTGGCATATACAAATTTGATTCTCCCAAATTAAGGGAACAATGACCATATAGGGACAAATAGGCCCGGAGCTTAGGTAGTAATTTAGCAATTTCCTTAAACGAAATTTAACTAACTGACCTCTGCTTGTTTGTGTTGGTGGTTCAGAGATTTTTTTACATCGAATTTCAAGTTTGTTTGGCCTTTGGGTAGAGGCAGTGTAAAGTAAACGGTTGTGCCTTTTCCCAATTCACTCTTTATCCAGATTTCACCATTGTGCTGTTCAATAATCAATTTACAGATTGCCAGTCCCAAGCCAGTGCCACCAATCGCAGTATGGGAGGTGTCTGCTCGGTAGAACGGTTCAAAAAGATGCACCTGTTGCTCTGGCGTTATCCCGATCCCGGTGTCCTGCAAGCTAATCTCCAGGTAACCTGGTATCATTCGACCACGGATAGTAATCGTACCGCCTTGTGGTGAATATTTGATTGCATTCGATAATAAATTTCGCCCTATCTGGGCCAGCCGAAAAGAGTCTCCTATGATTAATGGGAGACCGGCTAACCCTTCAATTCGAATATTATGTTTGGTTGCCGTTTCGGTAAAGGGCATCACCACTTCCTTCATCAACTTGGCCATATCAACCAGTTCAAACTTAAGATCCAGACCACGTCCGGCCTCCAGGCGAGAGACGTCCAGTAAATCCTCTATGATTTTGGCCAAATGGGTAGATTGTCTATTGATCATGCGTAGATAGTGGTGTTGGCGAGCCTGCTCCAACTTACGGGTCAACAAAATTTCACTGAAGCCTAGAATAGAAGTTAACGGGGTGCGCAGTTCATGGGCAGCCGTGGTTAAAAGTTCCGTCTTTAGCCGGTCAACTTCCCGTAGACGAGTAACGTCCTGGATGATAGTCACCGTACCCAACGGCTGTCCCTGTCGATCATCTACCAATGCCGTCCGGGCTCGTATAACCCTATGCCGCTGATTGTGCGCATCTTCAAGCTTAATGTCAATCTCATAGCCATCGGTCTGTTGATCGAGGGTTCTACGCACAATCTCCAGCAGCCGGTTGTCTTTGATGCCATGGCCAACTTCCTGTCCCAACATCTCTTCCAGTCGCAGTTCAAGCAAAGATTCTGCAGCCGGGTTGGCCAGAATGACCTTGTGATCCAGGTCAGTAACAATCAATCCGTCTGCAACCGAGCACAAAATGGCATCAATTTCGTCCCGGGCAGCGGCTGTTTCGGCCATGGCCTGTTCTAGCTCAGCCGTACGCTCCTCAACCCGTTTTTCCAACTCCTCATACAATTGAGCATTCTGGATGGCCATAGCAGCTTGGTTGACGAAGGCCTGGGCCAGAGTTACCTCAGACTCGCCATAGGCAGCCGCTCGCCGACTGCCGAGTGTTAGATAGCCTTTGATCTCTCTATGGGCTAGCAGGGGCACCCCTATCCAACTACAGGTATCATCGGTGCCGATCCAACGTTGGAAGCGGGGAGGAGGCTGAGTACCAGATAGATAGAGTGGTCGTTGGGTTCGCTGTAATTCGTCAAGGAGTAGATCATCGTTAGCCGGGAAATCAAGTCCAATTACCTCCTCCAAAATCGGGAAACCTCGGCCAGCGACCACACGTAGGCGGTCTCCTTCTAGCAGAAACACACAGGCCCTATCGTAGGGTACGAGTTGTTCCAAATGAATCAAGATACCGTCTAGAACCTGTTTCAGATCAAGTGCTGAAATCAAGGCGGCAGTGGCATCACGCAATGTCTCAGCCTCATACCGTCGTTGCACTTCGGCTTCGAACAGCCGGGCATTCTCGATGGCGATGGCAGCATAACTGCCGAGAATCGTGGCTATTTTTGCATCATTCGGACCAAACCGCTGTGGCTGATGTGTGTCGATAATCATCAATACCCCGATGGCCCGTCCCCCTTTCATCAACGGCGTCCCGAGAATAGCCCGGACCTGGAAAAGTCTGACAAATTCTTGATTAACCCCGTTGGATTGAAGGGCATCGTTTATAAAGATAGGTCGCTCTTCCCGAATTACTCTTGGTCCCAAGGCATGGGGGTCTGAGAGGGAGATACGCCTGCCGATAAACTTCTCTCGCCCCATACCATAGCCAGCAAAGCCGACCAACTCATCCGCTTGCAAAAGCCACACGTATGCCGCTTCTACTTCAAAGAGTTTGACACTTTCCTGACAGATAAGGTCTAACAGGTCGGTCAGGTCGAGAACAGCGTTGAGGGCCAGGCCTACTCGGGCCAGGATTTCGGTCACAGGGGCTTCATTTTGGTGTAGCGCCTCTTTCGCACGCTTCTGCTCGGTAACATCGTGGATGATGGCTACTCCACCCACGATTTGGCCTGACTCGTCCCGTAGTGGCGAATAGTGGCTTTCAAAAAATCCGACTTGACCCGTTTCCGGTATGGTATATGGTCTATCGCGGGCAATAACAGTTCTGCCAGCCAGGGCTTCCAAGTAATATTTGTCTTCGCCGATCTCTTTCAAAAAGGGGAATATATCAAAAGCGTATTTGCCGAGTACTTCGGCCTGACTGACCCCGAGGAGGCGTTCCATGGCTGGATTCCAGGTAGTGTAACGACATTCTTGGTCAAAAGCAAAAATGCCGTCAATGCTACTGTTGGCCAGTCTCTTAAAAAATTCCTCTGTCACCCTAAACCTCTTTCCATATCGTTAGTACATACATCAAACCAGAATTTGGCTTGCCAGCGGGGTAAAAAGTAACTTCCGCTTGATGTTGCCAGCCAGGTTGTGAAACGTAAAACGTGAAGCGTAATGACTTATCTATGGCTTGATTTTAGGTTTTACGCTTTACGTTTTACGTGGTTGGATGCTCTATGGGGTTGTCTCACCGGAAGTTACTTTTTCATTGTCAATTCTGGTTCTATGACATAGTAAAGGTAGGAGGTTATACAGTAGTCTTCTGAGCCGCTAGTTCGACCAGTTGCTGGACAAGGTGACGGACCTGACTAAGTACATCCGTATAAACCTCACTATTTGGTTCAACCGTGGAAAGTTGTTTGAGTTTTTTAGCCAAGTCGGTGCTTAAGGATTCAATCTGTTCCATTTTCTTGCTTATCTTGCGTTGTGAAGCCACAGCGTGAGCCATATCTTTGGCATAAGCCAGCATTTGCTGATGGGCCACATCCAACCGATTGTCGATGGAAACATCATTTAATTGAGTGATGGGAGGAAGCTTCACACAAAAGAGGCTGCCCTTCCCCAACTGGCTGGTCAGGGTTAGTCGGCCACCGTGCTGTTCCACCCCCCGCCGGGCCAGGGTTAATCCCAAGCCCAGTCCACCAACGCCACGGGTCATGTGCTCTTCTACCTGATAAAATTTGTCAAAGATGCGTTCAAGATCAGTTTGTGGAATGCCAATACCTGTATCTTCAATTTCAATGAGGGTCATCTGTTCTTTTATTTCTGGCGAGGGGGAGGTGGCAGGGGATAAGCGCTGAGCGCGAATGATGATTTTTCCCCCGGATTTGTTAAAGATAATCGCATTTTTCAAGAGTTGATAAATAACCTCGCTCAAGATGAATTGGTCGCCCTGGACAATTAGCCCTTCATCAGGCAGCTTCAGCGTGCAGGTTATGTCTTTAGCTTCAATTTGTGGCCATAAAAGATCGACGGATTTTTGCAGAAGTCGCCTTAGATCGATATCGGCAATATGCAGGTCGTGGGTAGAACTGCGCTGCGCGGCGGCAAAATGTACTAATTCGTCAATGATTACTTTTAAGCGTGCCGTTGCTTGCAAAATTAAATTCGTTAAGTGATTCATCATTGGGTCATCGAGATGTTCCAATTCTTCCTGCAACACGCCGACAAAACCCATGACCCCGGCCAACGGTGTCCGCAATTCGTGGGCGGCGATATTGATGAATTCATCTTTTAAGTTCTCCAAACGTTTGCGCTCGGTTAAGTCGTGTAGGATCAGTACCCAGCCCTGTCCATCGTTCAGCGGGGAAAAATTGACCAGCAGGGTACGGAAAACCGGCTCGGTTATTTCGATCTCTACATTACCTCGTCTGGCCACATCATCACCATTGGCTGATTGCATCGCTTCCAGCAAACTTTTCGTTGGTAACAACTGGGCCAGGGGCTGCCCAATACAATCTGGCGTTTGCTGGAACAAAGCCAGAAAGCGAGGGTTAGCTTCAATAATCGTTAAAGCATTATCAACGACAGCCAAACCGTTAGGAGCGGTATCAAAGATAGCCTGTAATTTTTGGGTCGTGATTTCCAGTTCTTTACGCCGGGCCTTTTCAGTGGCGTAGAGCCGGGCTACGTCTTTGCCATAGGCTCTGGCTTGGGCATAGGCTAATTCAGTCTCGCTAAGATCTTTACCTGTCATTTTTACCTACACTCCTCGTTAACCAGTAGCAACGACTTCAGTCGTTCAAACCGGTAAGTCGGTCAATCTAAACAGATGATTTACTATTCATCCACCTGTGCCCGGTAGGGTATTCGTATCCGCTAATCCGCTCCCTATCCGCTTACCAACATCCACCTGTGCCCGGTAGGGTATTCGTTTTCATTCGTCCGCCCGTGCGATCAACTTCTGAAAAGCTTCCCGGCGACTGGTGGCTCCCACAATTTCATAACCTGTTTTGATATGACCACGTACGGTGTTTTCAGAGATGTGCAGCGCTTTGGCAATTTCGGCGGCTGACATACCATCTATGCAAAAAAGTCGCATGACCTGCTCCACTCGCCTGGTCAAGTCAACGTAATGCTTGCTTTCAGGTAAAATTTCAGCCTGACGGTTACCGAGCAAGTCACTAATTTTGCCAAAGATGAGGCGAGCCACCGACTCCGTTACCACAAAATTACCTTGCTGTACTCGTTCAATAGCGCTGCCCAAACCTTCAGCAGCGTCGTTTTTCCAGATGTAGCCATCGGCTCCGGCTTGCATAGCTTCCAGGATTAAATTTTCATCCCTACTTACGGAGAAAATCAAAATATTAGTTTCAGGAAAGGCTTTCTTGAGGGGGCTAATGGCCTCCAGGCCAGTTTCCTGGGTATGCTTGAAATCCATATCGAGCAATATAATGTCCGGAGCTACCCTCAAAGTTGCCAGGGCTTCGGCCAGACTTGAGGCAGAACCAACCACCTCGGTCCGCTCGTCTTTGGTCAGCAAGCTAGTCGTGGCCTGTCGTACGAAAAAATCATCGTCAATAATAAAAACCTTAACGGGTGACATCGGTTTTACTCCTTTTTACTGGCTGTTGGCAGTTTTACAATGAAAGTCGTGCCCACCCCTGGTTCACTCTCCACTTCAATCGCCCCCCCATGCTGGTTAATAATCAAATGACTGACAAACAGTCCCAAACCGGAGCCAGCTCCCCGCTCTTTGGTGGTATAGAAAGGTTCGAAAAGACGGCTAATATTCTCCGGCCGAATGCCTATGCCACTATCACTTAGACGGATCGTGATAAAACCTGCCTCTGCCGCCCCCTCCTCTCCCCCATTTCCTGGCTCTAGTTTAATTTTAAAGTCGCCTCCATCCGGCATAGCGTCAAACGCGTTGAGACCAATGTTAATAAAGACCTGTTCCAATTGATCAGGTCTTCCGATCACCTCAGCTAAATTTTCAGAGTACTGCCGTTCAACCTTGATACCTTGCTTGTTAATCCGGGGCGAGAGTAAAGTCAGCGTACTATCAATAATTTGGATCAGGTTCACTGGTATCATCATGCCCGGTTCGCTACGAGCCGCATCCACGAGCTGACGAAACATATCGGAAGCACGATTAGCAATTCGGGTAATCTGGATGGCAAACTCAGCCACCTCTGAGGCCCCATTATCAATGGCTTCTTTATAAATTAATTTAGCATACATCAGTAATGGGGTCAGGATATTACCCAGTTCGTGGGCCATAGCAGCAGATACCTGGCCAATCGTGGCCAGTTTTTCCGCCCGAATCAGTTGCTGTGAGGTCAGTTCAAGACGACGCTGGTGTTCCTTTTTCTGACGAATCGTTTTCACCAGGTCCCGAGCATACTGCATTGCCTGAGCGTAGGCGATATTGTCTACTTCCTGCTTATAGGCATCTGTTTCTGTGTTTACTGATGAAGGGGGGGCGGAAACGGATGCGGTCCGGTCAGCTTTGGCTGACATTTTTGCTAACAATGCTTGCAAATTTACCTGAAGTTGAAAGAGGTTAGCCAAAATCTCTTCCTCAGCCGGGGATAGTCTCCCTTTTAATGAGGTGGCCAGGGCTACCAGATTATGATTGAGAGCTTCAGCCACTGCCTGCGTCTCTTTATATTGCAACTCTTCCCTACCCTTCATCTAAGTTCTAAGTCTTTTCCAGGACTTCGCTTGGAAAAAATTGCCGAAGGTAGTGAATTGTGAACTTTGAATTGTGAATGGAATTTTGAGCAGCCAAGAATCATTCACTATTCACAATTGGCTATTGACAATTCACAATTATCGACAATTTTTTGTCGATGTGATGGCCCTGAGAGGCCTACTGTAGCAACGACTTCAGTCGTTCAAAATTGTTAACCTATATTGTGCCTATTATACTATACTTTTGCAATGTTTAAAGGGGGCTATTTGGGCCTATTAGTCCGCCAGAGAAAAACGTTCCTCCCGTAAAACAGCCACAAATTCGGCAAGATCCAATTTTTGCGGAGTACCCACAGGGCATAATATGAGGCACGCCCACGTGCCGACTGCGAAGCGTGCCGCAGATACCTCTTTTTATTACCTTATTGATATTTATAGTAACAGTAATGGCGCTTTGGCATTAGCCCTAAAAAAGAGGGATGAAAAAGCCTATAATTTTGGGGGGTAAAATAACTAAAAATTTAGGGGGACAAAAGTATTACCTTAACAGAGTGTACTAACCCACAGACTCTTCAATTCTTGTTTGGTTAAATCTCGCCACTGGCCGGGGATAAGATTGTCCAGGCTAATTGGGCCGATAGCGATACGGATCAGGCGCAGGGTTGGGTGGCCTACGGCCGCCGTCATCCGACGCACCTGCCGTTTGCGTCCTTCTGACAGGACGATTTTTAACCAGGCCGTGGGGATGGATTTTCGATAGCGAATCGGTTCTGAGCGAGGAAATATTTGTGGTTCGACTGGCAATAACTCAACCTCTGCCGGGCGCGTTTGTTGGCCTTTGACCAGTAATCCCTGCCGTAATTGGTTCAGGGCCTTTGCCTCGGGGATATTTTCTACCTGGACCAGATAGACCTTCTTCAATTTGTACCGAGGGTGAGTGATGCGATGAGCCAAGCGGCCATCAGAGGTGAGAATGAGCAAGCCTTCGCTATTATAGTCCAGCCGACCGGCTGCATAAACCTCAGGTACATCCACATAATCGCCTATTGTTGAACGGCCTTTTTCTTCTGGATCGGTGAAACTACTTAAGACTTTATAAGGTTTGCAAAAGAGGAGAGTCCGGCTGGGATCCCTTTTGGGATGAGGTTTAGCAGGGTAATAGCGGTGATGCTTGCGGTTATTCATCTGAATTGACGGGTTTTTCCTTTTCTCAGAGGTAACTATTCACCTTCATGTCATTCTGAGGAGCGTAGCGACGAAGAATCTCCTATTCCGCCGGTGAAGAGACCCTTCGGCTTCGCTCCGCCTCAGGAGGAATAGACGCGGTTGTCTATTCCAGGACGATCCCACATACCGAGACAAAAGAAGTGCTGTTATGATCGGCTGGACAGCGGTCGTAGGCAATGATTTGCCCGTGGGTTTGGTCCAGCATATCCAGGATAAAATAGAAAGACGACAGACCACATACGTTGCGTCGATATTGACCGGCCTGCATAAATTTAAAGAAATTTTGGGCATTACCCTGACAGAGGGTATCCATAAGCACCGCATCATCGACTTTCATCTGGACCTGGGCTATGGGATCGAGAGGAGGGCCGTCGAATGCCGGCCCCAGGTGAGCCAGGTCACCGGCAGCCACGACTACGGTGCGCCGTTTGGTCATCTCTGTGCGTAGTACCTCAACAAATGCCTTGTAGTTTGTTTCATCTTCAATGTTGGCTTGATTGGTCATAAAGTGATGAAAGGAGCCACATAAGACAGGCAGTATCGGACAGGATTCTTCACCGCGCAGGTATTGCAGCCAGATCAAGGCGAGCTCAATAGAGTGCTCGCTGCGATGGTGTAGCTCTTCGGCAAAAGCGTGTTCCGGTCCCAGCACCTCGGCCAGCCGGTCAACCAGCTCTTTGTCGGTGGGCATCACTCCCAGCGGTGAGGCATAATTTTGGGGGGTTAAGGTAAGGGTACCATAATCCCCATTGTGGTCGGTTCCAAAAATAACGACCAATTCGGCCTGGCGCACGGCCTCGGCCGCGCTGGCCCAAACCTGGGCGTAGGTTGGTCCGCCGCGCTGAAAATCGATATGCGGACTGATAATCCCCCGGCTATGAGCCGGCGAAGAAGGTACACTATTGGCTTCGTTCAGGTACCCTTGCAACATCCGGCGTAGTTCGTCGGGGTCAGCGGGATAGGAAGGGCCGGCCAGAGCCGGTGGACGAGAAGGAGCGGCCCGGTATACCTCTAATGCCTGCTGCCTGGCCTGGTGGTAGGTTTCGTTCTCCAGCAGTAGGGCCTGGTCAAATTGTTTTAGTAAATCTTCAAGCACCGTTTGGGGCAAGCACAAGCCATAGCGTATCTCCAAGGCCGCTCGAATCTCTGGCAAAGTGTGCTGACCATCGCACAGCAAAGCTAATGGTCCTAAAGCCTGGGGAAGCACAATGACCGTATCGGTCAGTTTCAAACCATCCTGAATCAGGAATACGGGTTGCCCCTGGTAGGCAATTCGCTGGATGTTTACGTTACGAATTTTTGGTTTATCTACTAGGTGGTTCATACTCGGAAAATCCTAAATGTTTTTTATTATTGATTCTCAATTCCCTCTAACCCTACCAGGGAAGCGAAACAGTAAACCGGCTGCCCTGCCCGGCCTCACTCTGCACGGTGACGTGACCGCCGTGCATCTCGGTGAGTCGATGGGCCAGGGCCAGTCCCAAGCCTGCGCCCTCATACTTGCGTGACAGACCGCTATCTAATTGGACAAAAGGTTTGAACAAACGATCCATATCTTTTTTGGCCAGTCCGATGCCGGTATCCCAGATGGTGAAGTGAACTATACCGCGATTCTTATCTCCCTTGACTTCCAGGCCAACCTGGCCTCCTTCTGGGGTAAACTTGACGGCGTTGTGTAATAAGTTGACCAAAATTTGCTTCAGACGGCGTTTATCAGCCTGAAGGGTGTCCACCGTCTGGTCAAAGGCGGAAAAGAGTTCGATGTTCTTCTTTTGGGCTTGTTGTTGAATAGAACGCAGGCTGTCTTGACAAACCTCATGCACAGAGACCGACTCGATGACCAACTGGAGTTTCCCCGCTTCAATGGTGGAGAAGTCGAGGACACCGTTGATCAGGGTCAACAGGCGGTGACCGCTTTCCTCAATACTATGCAAACCATCAAATTGTCTCTCAGTAAGCGGTCCGTAGACTGTCGCCCTCATTATCTCGCACATACCTAAGATGGCCGTCAGTGGCGTACGCAGCTCGTGGCTCATCGTCGCCAGAAATTCGTCCTTGGCGTGGACGGCTTTGACCAACTCGGCATTAATTGCCTTGAGTTCAGCCGTTCGCTCAGCCACCCGTTGGGCCAGCGAGGCCCGTTCTGCTTCCAGAGTCGCTTCCACTTCCTTGCGTCTGGTGAGTTCATACTGGAGTTGCTCGTTCATTTTCTTTAAGGCTGCCGTGCGCTCTGCGACTCTTATTTCCAGTTCGTCTTTAGCTTTTCGCAGGGCTTCTTCGCCCTGTTTGCGTTGGGTGATATCGTTTACAATCACTACGGCAAAGCTGGTGGCGACTTTATCCCGCCACTGAGTTTCAGTGGAAATCGGCCGTACCTGGAAGTGAAGATGACGTTTCAGGACCTGATCGTAGGCTTCAATCTCAGTGGCACGGCCTTGGGCCAGTGCTTGCCACGCCTGCAGCCAAAAGAGTTCCAGGTAGCAAGCCAAGTCAGTACAGCCGGGATGAAAAAGCTCGTGCAGCCTTTGCCCTTTGACATCGACCACCGGGACCAGATGCCAGTTTTCTACGGTTCGGTTGGCCCGGACGATACATCCTTGATTGTCAAGCAGACAGACGAGTTGGGCCAGCGAGTCAACTGTAACCTCCCACTCTTGCTTGGCCCGCTCGATTTGCCGGCTCTTTTTGAGAGCTTCATCCGTCTGCTTGCGAGTGATCGCATACAGAATCGTGGTGACCAATAAGTAACTCTCTACCTGCTCTTTAAACAGGTAATCCTGTGCTCCCTGCTGTACGGCCCTGGTAACCAGGGTTTCATCGTCAACATCACCTATGACGACCAACGGCACTTCTGGTATATGAGTACGCACCCGGATAAGGGTGTCAAATCCCTGGCCATTGGACAGTGACAAATCGAGCAGGACCAAATCGATCCCTCCAGCAGCCAAGCGGTCTAACCCCGTCGAAAGCTGCTCAACCCACTCCAGGTGGAACGCAGGGTATTGTACTTCGGCCAGTACTTTTCGGATCAGTCCGGCTTGGCCAGGATTATCTTCGATTAAAAGCACTTTGATGGAGATGTCTTCCATGCTCATTTATCCCATTGACGATCAAGAACCATGCAGATTTACCGGCTGTGTATGGATAAACGTAACCGTTTTCCCTGTTGTTAATAATAGATATGATACAATAGATAGCACATACTGCCAAGCCCCAAATATGATTGTTTGGATAGATTTCTATGAACATACCAAGACCCCGGTCACTGCCATTGGTTGCAAACGGAGCCACATCCGGCTGAAGCCTCGACCCCACAATATATTTGCCTCCAAATTGAAACACATCCGTCACTGCCATTGGTTGCAAATGTGGCTACAAATATGATATTATAACATAACCTGGACAAGTTCTACCAGGACAGGCCAGAAGTCACGGGGTAGGGACCAGGGAGTAAGGGGTAAGGAGTAGGTAGGGAGTAGTATGTATGCTCTGGATGAGGTGGCGGCCGATGCGACGGCTTTTCGGGCGGCGGTGCTGAATGGACAACCTTATCGGCCCCTGTACGTAAAAATGAAACTTGTTTGGGGCTGTAATTTGCGCTGCGGGATGTGTAATCACTGGCGTTGGTCGCGAGAGGCCCCTTTGGACATCAGCCGCCTCAAAGCGATTGCTGACCAGTTGGCCGAGTTGGACTGTCGTAAAGTCCACCTCAGCGGAGGGGAGCCAACTTTGCATCCCGACCTGGAGACCCTGATTACTTATATGAGTGGGCAGGGCCTGCGGGTCAACCTGACTACCAACGCGACTCTCATTACCCGAGAGAGGGCCAAGGCGTTGGCCGCAGCCGGGTTACGCGGGGTCAATGTCTCCCTTGATAGCCCCGACCCGCGTCTGCACGACCGGATACGGGGGGTAAAAGGGGCCTGGAAACGGGCGGTCAAGGGTTTTCGCCATTTACGGCGGGGAATGAAGAAGGGTAAAGTGCGGATTAACACGGTGGTAGGCCGGCTCAATTATACCAGCCTGATTGACCTGCCGGATATGGCGGCTGACCTGGGGGCTAATGGCCTGAACTTGATCCCCCTGGATGACCATACCGGCGAGTTACAACGGTTGAGCAAGCGACAAATCAAAGAGTACAATGAGCGGATCGGGCCGGTCATTGCGGAGAAGGGGCTGGCCCTGGGGCTGATCCAGGATGTTTGCCAGGCTTATCCTTTCGGTATGACCTCGCGGCAGATCAGATTGAGTAAAAAAGGGCTTTACGCCCACGGTTACTACGAACGCCACCCTTGTTTTGCGCCGTGGACTCATATGCTGATCGACCACGCCGGACGGGTCAGAGTGTGCTGCATGTTGCGCGAAGGGCCGATTATGGGTGACTTACGCCAGCAGTCCCTGGCCGAGATATGGACCGGGGTTACTTACGCTGCCCTGCGGGGTAGCCCAGCCCGCCCCTTGTTTTCTGCTTGCCGATGTTGCGACGACTTTTTGGAGGAAAACCGGCGGTTTGCCGAGATTGTGATCAGCGGGCCAGACTTAGTACCTTTTTAACTCAGATCGGCAAACAAGTCGTCGGCTTCATCAAAGGCGCCTGTGGATGAGAACACTAAAATGTCCTCATCGTCAAAGGTGCGGGCTGTCTGGGCTACGGCTACCGGTTGCTCTAAACCCTGCTGACAGGCGGTACAGATTAGCCCACCTGGCATAATATTGACATGCCCGTCGCAAAACCGGCGACCACACTTGACGCAGGCGGTTACTGCTTTATTAGGGCAACGATGCGGTACTAAAAAACCGACAATCATTTCGCATTGAGCTGCCATTGTTGTCTCCTGACTAAATAGTTACTGGGGACGCTGAGCGTCCGATTTTGGCTACAACGCAGAGCATTGTAGCCAGGTCAAACGACTGAAGTCGTTACTACAAATTCAAAATCTTTTGCTGCCGTTTAGTATGAACGTTTGTTTGTTGTCCGACAAATATCCGCCCGATCCGGGTGGGTTGGCTATCTCGGCGCGGCGGCTGGTCCGGGGGCTGGTGGCCAGTGGCCATACCGTTCACGTGTGTGTACCCAGCCGAGCTGTCGGGCCGAACCAGGTCACCCAGACAAGGGAAGATGGGGTCACATTACACCGTCTGGGTATCTACCGCCGCGTTGAGGATACCCGGACGGCCTGGTTTGAGTTGGTGACCAGATTACACGCCCAAATAGGCTTTGATATTTTGCACGGCTATTACCTGGTTGGGGCGGGATTTGTGACCGTCTATGCCGGGCGCTATCTGGGTGTACCGACGGTGGTTAGCGCCCGGGGTAATGATTTGGATCGTGCTGTTTTCAAACCAGGGCAAGCCGGTTCCATTGTGTGGGCCCTGGCCAGGGCCGATGCGGTGACGGCCGTCTCAGGCGACCTGGCCCGCAAAATTGATGCCTTGCAGCCAGGTCGTCAGGCGTATATTATCCCCAATGGGGTAGACGCTACCCACTTTGCTCCTGCTCTGCCTGACGTAGCTCTGAAGGCCAAGCTGGGATTGGATGACCAGACGCCTGTGGTTGGTTTTGTCGGTGAAGCTCGCCTGAAAAAAGGATTAACCATTCTCTTGCCGGCTTTCACGCGTGTCGCGGCCAGGGTTTTGAAGATAGGCGCTCCTTCCCCGGCCCTGTTATTGGTCGGCGGTGTTCGTCAGGACGACGCCGATATTTGGCGAGTCTTCCAGGTTCAGAATCCTGACTTGAACTTACATACTACGCCTTACATCAACCGGGACCAACTGCCTTCTTTTTATAATCTACTCGATGTGTTGGTACTCCCGTCGCTACGTGATGGTTTGCCTAATGCCTTGCTCGAAGGAATGGCCTGTGAATGTAGCGTGGTGGCTACAAACGTAGGCGGCATCCCTGACGTGGTGCGTGACAACGAAAACGGACTGCTCATCCCGCCCGGCGATATCGATGCGCTGGCTGAGGCCGTGACCGAGTTGGTGACGGGATCACCGGAACGCCGGGCGGCCCTGGGACGGGCGGCCCGGCAAACTGTCATTCGTAACTTTGCCCCAAATCGTGAATTGAGGCAAAATCTTGAGATCTACCGGCAACTCTTGACCGGTTCAACAGCGACTGGTACACTTCAAGTAAACGGGCCTGGGCTTGCTGCCAGGTGAATTGTCGATGAGCGCGGGCGGCAGCATTGGCCCCCAAGCGTGCGGCCAGCGTTGGGTCGTCTAATATGGCCAAAATGTTTTGGGCCAGGTCGGCCGGGTCGTCTGGGTCAAAAAGTAAGGCTTCGGTTCCGGGACAGACCAGTTCACGCACGACCGGGAGGTTCGAGGCCACGACCGGTCGACCACAGGCCATGTATTCCAAAATCTTAAGCGGACAGCAACCCTGGGTAACGTTGCGGTCGTTATAGCTTAGGGGGGCTACGCCCACATCGGCCTGGGCAATGATGGCCGGTATCTGGTCGTGGGATACAGCCGGTTCAAGACTGACATAACCGTCCAGGCCCAATTTGCGCAGGCGTTTTTGTAACAGTTTACGTTGGCGCTTGCGACCACGCCCCACCAGGCGCAGTTGTGCCGGCCGCCTGACCAATATCAGGGGCATAGCGGTGATGAGCGTTTCCAATCCCTGCCAGTCGGCCAGGGTACCAATGTAGAGAATGGTGGGGAGGGATGCTGTTGGGCTTTGGCTAGTTTGCTTCGCCTCTGTTTGGCTCTGGTCGTTTTGGGGTTGAGGTAAATCGGGACGAAAGCATTGGGGATCTATCCCATTGGGAATCGTCGTGATTTTATGCGGTGAAACTCCCAGGCTGGTGATGTAGGCGGCGGTAACATTCGATGGGCAAATAATCGCATCGGCCAAGTGTAGCGTTGCGGCCTCCCACTCCCTGATTTTGTCGAGGGCGGGCGCATTGCGCAGGGCGGGGTAGTGGTATTTCATTTCAATGCTGGGTAAGCCATTTACTTCATACAATAGTCTGTAGCCGAAGCGCTGCCTGGCTTCGGCCAGGGGAAAGCCGCTCCAGATTGAGCGGACGTGAACGACCGGATAGGGGCCAGCTTCAGTCATATGGGTCAGGGTGTAGTGGCCAAAGGCGAGGGCTCGTTTGAGAAAATTTGGCTCGTCGCCGGCGGGCACGCGCAGTAGCGTCGCCCCAAAATAGGTGTCGCACTCAGGCAAGGCCGGGTCGCCAGCGGTGATCAGGGTTAAATCGTAACCGGCTTCAACCAGGCCACGGGCAAAGTAGGTGATGTGAGTGCTGGCCCCCTTGGCGCTGGGAACGACATCAAAAGCAGTGTAGAGGATTTTGGTTTTCACAGAAACCACAGTGATTTGGGATTTTGGATTTACGATTTACGATTGGTTTGAAGGTGCAATTTCAATCGTAAGGGCTTATTGTAGTTTAATTGTTGGATTCGTCAATATAGTTGGTTAGTACATAGAACCAGAATTGACAATGAAAAAGTAACTTCCGGTAAGGCAACCTCATAAAGCATCCAACCACGTAAAACGTAAAGCGTAAAACGTAAAAATGAGCTGTAGATAAGTCGTTACGCTTCACGTTTTACGTTTTACGAGTTGGCTAGCGACATCAAGCGGAAGTTACTTTTTGCCCCGCTGGCAAGCCAAATTCTGGTTTGATGTAGTATGTTATTCGAGGTTGTGTTGGGGGAAAGATGACCACGGATGGGGAAATACACGATGAGGCTGTCCTGGCGCATCTGGCTTTTGTATCACCTCAATAATTCAGGGTGGGGTAGGGGCGAGGCAACTCGGATTGAGGGTCTCGGAGTGTCTACGGCGGGCATAGGGATGCCCTGGCTACATTTTGCAACAGAAACTAACTAACCAACGATCTAACTAATTCTGGAGGATAATACTATGCAGTGCCAGTACTGCCATGCTACTCTCAAGCCAGGGGCCACAGTCTGTGGTTCGTGTGGGCGATTTATTGATGCGCGTGTTGAGCAACTGATCGAGGAGGCCGTAGCCCAGATTGTGGCGAACTCGCCCCAGGCTGAGGCTACGTTTAACCAGGTGGCCGAGTTGGTTGAACCTCAAGACCGGGCTTATCTACGCCAGCGTGTACGTTACCGGGTTGAGCAGTCGGGCCAACCCTTACCGGACTCTGATGTAGACGAGACTTTAATCGGTCTGTCCTCTGCCATTGACCCTCTCTCACCGGCCACGATGCCGCCGACCGAACCGGCCCAACCTCTCTCTTCCTCTGCTGAGGCCAAGTCGTCGCCGGTTACTGAGCCTCCCCCGCGTGACGTATCCACCCCACCGGCCCATCGACCCCAGCCGCCGACCGGAAAAGGAACCCGGACGGTTTTTATGGATTTCAACCAATCTCCTCGCGAAATTGTGGAAGTGATGGATCAAGCCCAGGAAGAGGCTGAGAAGTTCAACAAGCAACGTAAGCGCTGGCTGTGGATGCTTTGGTTGCTTTTCCCGGCCGGTTTGCCTTTTCTGGGCGTTGACCTGGCGATGGGCTACAACATCTTAACTTTTAGCCTGGTGGCCCTGACACTATGGGTGGGGGCGGTGATTGGTTTAATTGTGGTCGGCCGGCAGGGGAGAGCGCCGAAATTTGGGCCAAAGTTTGATCTGGCCCGGACCATTTTTGAAATAGTTAAAGATGACGTGTCTCCCAAGCGAACTTTGGTGGGTTGGCTGGATCTGACCGGGGCGGAGCAGGAGAGCAAAGCTACCCGGCGCAAAACTAGCCAATCAGGCCAACCGATTGTTTACTACCGGGATGAGTGGCTGCGCCTCAAGACGTGCTTGTATGATGGTAATGTGTTACGTCTGTCACTCGTTGAGCGGGTCAAGGCCCGCCAGGGCTATTGGAAACGCAGTCGTATCAGTGGTAAACATAAGTGGCGCTCGGGGTCAAGCCAGGCCCAACACCAGTTGCAGTTTTCGATTAGTGTTAGCCCAGACACATACGAAATCCAGCCCATTCAGGCCGGGCAGACCATTCCCAACAGCCGCTTTGTGGTCGAGCAGGCAGAAGCCGGCGAGGGGCGGGTTGTGGTCAAGGCTGCTGCCTCGACTTCGTTTGATGCCTGGGATGTTTTAAATGTGATGCGTTTTGGCTATGATCGTCTCCAGGTAAGGTAGTTGGGGACGCTGAGCGTCCGATTTGGGCTACAACGCAGAGCATTGTAGCCAGGTGAAACGTGAAGCGTGAAACGTGAAGCGTGAAACGTGATGTTTTTGCTGGGGACGCTGAGTGTCCGATTTGGGCTACAACGCAGAGCATTGTAGCCAGGTTAAAATGTTTGACAGGATATGGCTAGTTTGGAGTGGAGGTAAGGATGAAATCGAATCGAACCCTGATTATTGTGCTATTAGCGGTGGTGTTGATGGTGGTGGTGATGGCTTGTACGATCGCCCTCACGTTGAGCGGCACGGCTAACCGTGACAAATACTCGGCCAATGCCGTCTGGAATATCCCGGCCAGGGGGGCTTTAAGTGTGAACATCACCGATTTGACCGGGGATAAGCAGCGGGACGTGTTTATGGAGGATGCGGAGGGGATCAAGGTGCTGGATGCGCAGGGCAAGCCACTGGTTGAAAAACAGTGGCCCCAGCCTCTGACCTCCACTCAGGGTGATGTGGATGGTGACGATGTGCCGGATATTGTGGCCTACACCTGGGATGGCGAGCGAGCCAAAGCCATCGCCTTCACCGGCCAGGATAGATTGCTTTGGGAGCAGAGGTTACCAGAGCTGGGCGCGCCGGGTCGGGCAGCCGCCCTGGATTTTGAAAATGATGGCCAGAGTGAGGTGATCGTCGGGGACCAGAATGGGCGCTTGTTGGCTCTATCGGCGCAGGGTGAGGTGTTGTGGCGGTACAACTTGCCAGAGGGGGCCTCGTTGCGGGGTTTGGATGACGTAGCGTTACCCGGCGGCGACGTGGTCACGGCCGGTGATGAGAGGGGACTGGTGGTCACGTTGAGCGGACAGGGGCAGGAGTTGTGGCGGACCACGGCCAGCGGCGGGTTACGCCGCTTGCGGTCTTTTCCCCTGGGCGGTCCCCTGGAGGGACGTGTCCTGGTCGGGGGGGTCAGCGGGAAGCTAACCGTTCACCGGGGTGAGGACGGCCAGGAAGTGTGGAGCGCTAACGTGGGGCAGGCTGTCAACGAGATCCGGCCGGCCGAGGTGGATGGCGATCCGGCGACGACCGAGATGATTGTCGGGGGTAAGAACGGGGGGGTGTGGGCGTTTAGCCAGAGCGGACAGACGTTGTGGTCTGACGATGTCGGCTCTAAAGTGACCGAGATTGCCGGAATCGGTTCCGACGAGTTGGACGGGCAGGCTATCATCATTGGCGATGATGGGGGCGGTGTGACCGTGTTTGACTCGCAGGGGGGACGGCTGACCAGTTTCGAGGCCCAGGGCAGCATTGGCCGGGTCGAGGTGGGCAAGCTGACCGGCACGAACGGTTTTATTGTGGCCGATAGCGGCCAGATGATCCTATACACGCTCGACAAGAGCACGGCCCCGTTTTGGTACACGCCCATCCTGGGCGGCTTACTGGTGTGTGTGGTGATTGCCATTGTGGCTTACGTGCTGGCTTCGCTGAAACCGGCGCCTACCCTAAGGGTGAGTGCGGAAGGGATGACGGTTGAAGCGCAAAAGGCGCGCCGGCGGATGTTGCACGAGAGCATTGAGGACCTGAAGAAACTGCAAGATGGGGGCGAGGTTTCCGGGCAGGCTTACCTGGCTCGGATGAAGGAACTGCGGGAGCAGTTGGCCGAGGTCAATGCGGCGTTGATCAAGCTGGGCGAGCCTATTCAGGTGGAGTCGTTTGCCTGCCCTCATTGCGGTGGCCCGCTGGAATTGGGTACGGACCGGTGTGAGTATTGTGGGCAGGTGGTGATTATGTAAGTCTATAGGTCAGCGGATGGATAGCGGCGACCGCAGGAAGTGCGGATGTTGCACGAAGGTAAATGAACTTGATTGGCATTTGAGCTTGCACAGGGTTGTGAATATGCGGTATACTATTATGCGGGGGGTATATCAATAATTGTTCGAGGAATGAAATGAACAAACTACATGCCAAACATGTATCAGCTTCCGAAAAAGGGGGTGAGTACTTCCAGGTTATGTTTGAGGAGGAGGGGGAGAGTGATAAAGCCTACTTCTTGATCCAGAGGCAATTTGAAATGCCCGATGATGGTAGCTGCTACGTTGAAACCCATAAAGAGGAGGCATGTGGTCACTTCAAAATCAGGCAGGCCAAACTCAGTCGAAACAGACTCCAGATTCGACTGCCTCAAAAAAGTGAGGCTGAATGGGATATTACGTTTGCCGTTGACGACGCTGCCTACGAAGAAATGAAAGGTGTTTTGGGCGCCATTCTGTCTGCTCCCAGTCGTTTGGAAACAGCATCATAAAACAGGTTTTGGATGTAGGCTTTGCCTTAGCCGTCCAAAGGGCTGCGCACGGCCAGGCCGCCACGCTTGAGGACGTGGGTATAGATCATCGTTGTTTCGACGCTCTTGTGGCCCATCAGTTCCTGGATAGTGCGGATGTCGTAGCCATCTTCGAGCAAGTGGGTGGCAAAGGAGTGGCGTAGCGTGTGAGGCCCGACCGGCTTGAAGATGCCCACCTGTTTGGCCGCTTGTCTGATAGCTTTACGCAGTCCACTCTCGTCGAGGTGATGGCGACGAACTTTACCGGAACGCGGATCAACCGATAATCGGGGTGAGGGAAAGACGTACTGCCAACCCCATTCGCGATTGGCATTGGGGTATTTACGTTCCAGAGCGTAGGGCAGGTAAACGGCCCCATATCCAACAGCCAGGTCCTTTTGATGCAGGGCCTTAACCTTCTGAAGATGCTGCTTGAGCGGCTGCCGGAGGGTATCGGGCAAAATAGTGTTCCGATCCTTATCGCCTTTACCGGCCCGGACGATGATTTGATGCTGCTCAAAATCAATATCTTTAACCCGCAAACGCAGCCCCTCCATCAGACGCAACCCGCTGCCATACAGCAAGCGGGCGACCAATTGGT
>DAOUMU010000530.1:0-3376 GCA_034409055.1 Anaerolineae bacterium | reverse complement strand
ATCCTGGCGCATCGCCATCGTACAACGTGAACTCTCGCGATGACCCGGCATGTGCCTCGACCAAGCGTATGTTTCGCGTACTCATCATCCCGCCCGACTGGGCGTGTCCCATAAAAGGTGCGGCTCCGGCAAACTCTATAGTAACAACAAAAGACTGGCTTATTGCCATATTTCACCTCTTGCAGACGCCACCATACTCAAGAAACAACTATTTATAACATAATTGTACTCGGTAAAGATGCGATTAAGCGCCTAACTAAGGGCTATATAATCACTGCCCTTCGTATCACCCCGATACGGGTGAATGGTGGGCAGTAGGCCCATAATACCCTTTTACAAGTCTACCTTAACATTTTATCATCTTAATAAAAAAAAGGCTACAGTGGGCTTAACAATTAGTAATTAGCAATTAGTAATTAACAATGGGGGGGGTGAAGGAAGGATGAAGGATGAAGGATGAGGGATGAAGGATGAGGGATGAGGGCATTGAGGAGGGGGGCGGGAAGTGGCTGCGCCGCTGTTGGGGTCGCTTGCAAGCCGTTGTTGGGCGGCCTTTGGATTGAGTGCCGCCTCCCGCCAAAATTTGCTTCTGGATTGTCTAGACCCTATTCGCCCTGGCAAAATCCTGTAAAAAATCCTTTTGGGCATCCGACAACATCATAAACTGGCTGGTGGGTTTACTCGCTTTTACCTTCGCCTTGGCCTCTTCCAGACTCAATCCCTCTGTTAGATAGTAAGCGTGCAACATCGTCCCCGTTCGTCCTGTACCGGCGTGACAATGGAGAAGCACGGGGCGGCCTTGTGCTTTCATTTGATTGACGAATTGCACTGTTTCTTGTACTGTTGCTATATCGGGCGGATATTGGTCTACAATAGGCGCGTGCAGACACGTCAAACCAATTTCGGCCAATACCTGGAGCGTAATCTCTTTTTGAACCGTCAGAGGATGTTCGGTCAGGGTAACAATCGCACGAATGCCCTGCTCATACAGCGATTGCAAGTCTTTCACCCCTACCGGGATGCCACTCGCAGCCATCACCCCCGGTTCAATCCAGTTGATTTTCACTAGCCAAGCTTCCCATTTATGCGCCCCATTCAACCATTGACCAGGGAAATATAGACACAGCCAGGGGCGTCTTTTTCATCTGGATTGGCGGCAGTTCCGCAGATGGCATACCACACAGTAGGAATGCCAAAAAGCGATGGTGTCCAGTGATTAGCACCTGGTCGCCCACGTAATCTTCGGGATCAAAATGATACGCATCCATCAACCTTTTTGGCAGATGCATGGTCTGCGCCTCGTAAGGCGCAATCACGAAATGACACATATTATGCCATTGCAGGCTGGGGTTCACCATCGCCGAAGCGATACATTCAACATCGTGTTTGTTTACACTCAGTTGCCCGGCATGAAACGGTGGAAACGGAAATTCAAAAGGGTAGGTTCTAATGATGTCTATCGGCTGCATTTCCTCTGGAACAAACACTGTTCGATGCCAGGCTCGTGTCTCTCGTTGTTTTGTACTCTCACACTCGCATTGATGATGGTTCTCGCGCTCGCGTGTATCTGCTTGCAGCCATTCGTCAGCTACCCATTTATCCATTTTCTCCCTACGGTCCATCGTACTAACTCCCTGACAAGTTTTCTGATGAGGTCTATCTGTAATTATGTATGTTTCTCAAATAAGTTTAGCCGCCTAACGTATTAAAAATTCATGCAGCGCGCTTCAGCAACGAGACTTCAATCGGCGGCTAGGTCTCAGGCTCGAGGCTGCACATAAATCCAGAAATACGGAAATGGTTACGGGCGGTTTTGAAGTAGCGGTGGGGGGAGCGATGGTCCCGTCGATTGTAACTTAGCTTGTCTTTTTTGTGAGGAAACCAGCCAACTTTTGGTTCTTTACCCACTTTCACCAGTCACTTGCAGGATATGGTCATACAACTCTTGGCTCACCCAAAACCCTGCTTGTGTCATCAAACTATCCATCACCGGCCTCACCGCCGGAATCAATCCATGGTGCTTCGCCTGCACCAGAACACCCAACAACCCAATGTAATTTACTCCCAAACGATTAGCTACGGCTCGCCCTTTACGCTCATCAATCAACAACATTTCTGCCTTTAATTCAACCGCCAGCACAACTGCTTCAGCTTCCCCAAGATCCAGGTCTGCTTCTAATGACTTGACCAGTGGACGATTGGCAACTGGCCTGACTTCAATCCAGTCTGACTTCTCAACTTCTTCTGCTCCGGCTTGCCCTGCGCCTTCAAGCACAATCTCATCCTAGACAGCTTGGGGGATGACAACTTTACCGTACAGTTTTTGAAGTAAGTTTAGGTGGTTAACTACCGCCAGATTAATGACCGGGGAAGTATTGCTGACCACAATCATAACTGATCCATCTGATGCAGGGTCTTCAAGTCAGTCTCAAAATCCTCAATGCCGTAATTGATTGGAATTTGACGACTGGCCAGGAGCAGTTGAAATTGTATTCGTCCCATTCGAGCTAATTTACTGGCTTTACCAAGTGATAATTTCCCTTTTTCATACAACAGGATGGCAATTTCTTGTAAAAACTCAGTCTCGGTCATATGTGTGGCATACAAAATATCATCAGAGATAACTATACTCATTTTTCACCTTCGTGCAACGCTTATCAATTTAACTCTGTCACATTATACCTGTTTGCTTTGTCACCGCATAATCTTGACGAATTCTTTATAGACGATTGGAGAAAGCAGCCCCCCAATTACTAGGCTGCTAAAACCTATAACTTTCACCCAAAATGCGAACGGGGATAAACCCGGTTCTAGCACTGCAAGGGATGGATTATCTGCATTGTAATAGACCGATATCTCTGCACCTTTTGGATAGTTATCTCGAAGAATCATTTCAACTTTATTTTTGTCAGTACTTCCACGACTGCTCGTAAAGTGAATCCTTGCCCCGGTATACTCTAAATAGTCAACATGATATTGATACACAACAGAAGGCTTATAAAAATCTCTGCCACGTGTTCGGTATTCAACATCCACCTGTGAATTCAGAATGGTTCCCGTTGTTGATGGCCAATAGGAACTGACTACACCATAGTAAGCTTTATCAAGGCTAATGACGGATAGCATAAAGCCCCAGAATATCAAATTTAATGTTAAGCTGGCGATCCAGTCTTTTTTGTTCCTTTGTCTTGGTTTGCCTTCGTTCACTTTGGGCAACAAAGATTGTGGAACTTTGGTGCATTACACTTCGTTCACAAATTGAGATAAAATAGAGTATCTCAAGAAGGGACTCAGAAATCAATGAATGCAGCAATGGCACAGTTTAAGCAGTACTTACAACGCCGGTATCCCGGAAGCAGCACCACCAAACATTATA
>DAOUMU010000529.1:0-28782 GCA_034409055.1 Anaerolineae bacterium | reverse complement strand
CCCCACCCCCACCCCCGCAGCCTCCAGAAACGGGTGCTTTTCTGTCGCCAACAGCGTTGGCGGTGCTCACTATGAGCATATTGTTAAGTGCAGTTGTAGTTTTCTGGATCGTCCGGCGGCAATTTGTTAAACATGTCTGAAAAATGGTATCCTCTCCAAATGTAAGGGCGAGGCAACTCGGATTGGTGGTAATCGAAGCAAACAAGCTATGCTCTGACTTGCCTCACCCTTACGCTACCCACAAATTTGATGGGGATGCGAAATCAGTTCTTACTCTATCTGATTAGGGGAAGTGGGTTTGGAATTTAGACCGGATATCGTCAAACAAGTTGGCTGGCTGATTGGCTTAACTTTGCTTTTGGGTGTATCAGCCTGTTCTGGCCTCATTAAGGTCGTGCCCCTGGCCACGCCAATGTCAGTACAAGCCTCAACAGATGGTCTGCCTGTCTCTGAGAGGGAGGGGCCGAGCCGCATTATGGCTGAAGCGATTGGCCTGGATGCCCCTGTAGTCGAGATGGGGTGGCGATCAGAGCAAAAAGGAGGGCAAATTGTTAGCGTGTGGGAAGTGCCATATGATGAGGCCGGCTGGCATCGTAATTCGGCCCAGCCTGGTCAAACCAGTAATGTAGTCATCTCTGGCCACAATAAGAGCCTGGGCGGGCATGTTTTTGGCCACCTTGAGGAGATAGAGGTGGGTGACCGAGTCACCCTTTGGACTGATGAGGGAACATCTTATGTTTACCAAGTCAGCGAGAAGCAAATTGTGAGGGCTTTTGGCGCTTCACCAGAAGCCTTGGACTACCTACGCACGGTCATCCAGCCGACGACCAGGGAACAACTCACCCTTATTACTTGCTGGCCCAGTTGGACCAATACCCACCGTTTAATTGTTATTGCTCATCCCATGTAAGCCTATCGTCTGTTCTTCTCCTCTGTAAATAGACCTTGTAGGACAAACTTAATGCCCTACGGTACGGATAATTTCATCATTGGTGGTGTGCCAACACTCGTGATAACTCCTTAATTTATGGGCTTATTTGTCCTATACAAAATGCAGGAGAAAATAGCCAGATATGCGTTATGTATTGTGGCCAAAATTCTTAAAAGGAGACGAACGTCAAATAAGATTTGACATAAATAAAATTTTATGTCAAAGTATTAGTAGGAGACAAATTAGTACAAACCTTTAAAGAAGCGGTACTTTTGTGGTAACTCTTTTTGCATTGTTGTTGGTAATTTTTTTAATAGCCTTCTTTGGGTTAGATCAATTTACGCAATTATTGGGGATTGCCGTCGCCAACGATAATATTCCAATTGCTACCATTAACAATGTTCAAATTATGCTTTCAAGGTCAGAACTTCGTGTCTTTTTAGGCGGTGGGATCGTATTTTTTGAATTTGCGATTATCATGCTGTCCATGTTTGATCGCGTGTTGGACAGCTTGAAAGCAGTCGTTAAACCAATAACCGTCTTGGTTCCTTTAATAGGTTTTGTTTATTCTGTTTATCAAACGTTTAGCCCCGTCGTCAAAAGTCTACTGCCCACTGAGATTGGTGGCGCAGAGCCGGGTTATATTGCCACGGCAGCCCAAGATGAAACCCTCGGTCTGAATGTACTCCTAACTTTTGGCATGATGTTACTCTATTTAGCCATTACGCGTATCGTGGGAGGAGATAGCCCAGAGGTGAAAGCCTTAAAGGCGGAAAACGCCAGGCTCAAGAAGGAACTGCGTCGTGGGCTATAAGAAGTTAATCATTTTATTAACATTTTTAGTTTTGGGCTGTCAGCTAATCAGGGTTGTGCCCCAATTGCCAGCCGAGATTCCTCCCCCTACCTCTGAGGTCAGTGCCCCTGCGGCCGCTAACGTCGAAAGCGCACCAGAGGCTCCTCCTGCTGAACCAACGGTCACCCCAATCCCCGGACCAACGCCGATTCCTGAGCCCACGCCCACGCCCACCCCCACGCCTTATTTTTTGAAGCAACTCAGCATGTCCAGTTCGTCTGAGAAGGCTCTCCCCCGCCACGGGCTGTTGATAGTTTTTATTTTGCCCCTTCTCGTTTTGGGTATCCCCTGGATGATTATAGAGTTTTTTGTGATTCGTTATACCCATCCGCGAGGGGTAGACGTTGCCCAGGTCCTGATTAAGGCTCAAGATGGGCTCTTTGTCGAGGCAAGAGTGTCTATCACCGCTCGCAGAACCTTGACGGTGGCCTCAACCACCATGACCTGGCCTCGAGTGCGTGATTTTGTGGAAAAAACGGTTGAACAGGAACTGATCCATGCTGCCCTGAGTTTTCCCGCTTTGGAGGATTTAGAACGAAATCTCACGACAATATCAGGCAGCTTGAAGGATTTAGACATTGTACGTGAATTGTCAAGGGACTTTGGGTTGGAAGTGCTCTGGTTTAACATTGAGATCAGATACCCCCAAGAGACGAAAGACGCTCTCCAGACAAAAGCTGAAGCATCGGCCAGTGGAACGGCCTATTTGGCTTATGCGGCGGCGGCGCACCTGGACCCGGATACACCTGAGTGTAGAGAGCTTTATAGAGTATTCCAGGAGACCAGTGGCCGGGTTGATGCCGCTCGTAATTTGGGGGGAGGGATAACCAATTTAGCCGATTTATTAGCCCGGAAGGACAAACAGACCGGTGAGGACCAAGGTCAGGCAACCAGCAACAAGTGAGTTGAATTCCAGGAAATTTTTATCTGCTTTTTTTAAGCAAATTTTCCTGTGGGGGCCGATTGTTGTCGGGCTTGTTCATCAGTTTTTGATGGCCTTCTTTGGTATTGAATGTATTTATGTTTTTGTTGACCCCCCCGGAAAAGTGTGCCCTTTTGTCAGCCTGGAATACCAGTGGTGGCTTGTGTTGTTGTTAGGCACAGCAATTGTCTCCATTTTGGCCTATTTAGAACGAATCAAGAGTATACCTAGACGATTTGCCTTACCTACCTATCTTTACATCTTACTTCTGCTTATATTGGTTAAACCAGTTTGATTCTCTCCGGTAACTGCCACCAGTCACCAATCACCTATCCCATCCGAAGTTCAAGTTAATTGACATCCCCCTTTAATTAGATTAGAATCTTATATTCAATCATGAATAAGGGGTAATTGGTATGACCATGACCAGCGCTGAAATTCGGCAGGCGTTTTTAGATTATTTTGAAAAAAATCAACATACGGTAGTATCCAGCTCCTCGTTGGTACCGGTTGACGATCCCACGCTCTTGTTTGTTAATGCCGGAATGGTCCAATTTAAGGATGCTTTTTTAGGCCTGGAAAAACGACCTTATAAACGAGCAGTTACAGTCCAAAAATGCATGCGGGTGGCGGGCAAGCACAACGACCTGGAAAATGTGGGCCCCTCACCACGTCACCATACCTTTTTTGAGATGCTTGGCAACTTTTCCCTGGGTGATTACTTTAAAAGAGATGCCGTTCGTTTTGCCTATGAGTGCGTGACTCAGGTTTACGGCATCCCCCCGGAGCGGATTTACTACACCGTCCACCGGGACGATGACGAAGCATACAATTTGTGGACCCAAGAAATGGGAATTGACCCGGAACGGGTCTACCGTATGGGCGATGCCACCAACTTCTGGCAGATGGCCGACGTTGGACCTTGTGGCCCTACGTCTGAGTTACATTACGATTGGGGCGAAGAATTCTGCACCTGTGGCCAGCCCGATTGCTCTGTATTGTTAGATAATGACTGCGAGCGCTGGCTGGAAATATGGAATCTGGTTTTTATGCAGTTCAACCAGGCCGAAGATGGCAGTCGTACCCCGCTGCCTAAACCGGGCGTAGATACAGGTATGGGGCTCGAACGCATCGTATCGGTGGTGCAGAACAAGCGGGCCAATTATGAAACTGACCTGTTTACACCGATCATTAACCATATTCAAACCCTGCTGGGTCACAGTGATGCTCAGGTTGAAGAGAATTTGGTGGCCTACCGGGTGATTGCCGACCACGGGCGGGCGATCACCTTCATGATTGGGGATGGGGTTATGCCCGGTAACGAGGGACGGGCCTCGGTTTTGCGTCTTATTTTACGTCGGGCTGCTCGTTACGGTCGTATGGCCGGTTTCAAAAAGCCGTTCCTGGCTAAAGTGGCTGATAAAGTCATCGAAGAGATGGGCAATCACTACATTGAACTGAAGCCGCGTCGCCAATTTATCCTTAACGTCATTACCCAGGAAGAGGAGCGTTTCCTCAAAACCTTTAACAATGGTTTGGAGTTGATTGCTGATCTGGTCGAAAGGTTGAAAGCCACGGGGAAAAATAAAATTCCCGGTGATGAGGTCTTCAAACTCTATGCCACTTACGGTTTTCCCAAAGACCTCACGCGACTCATTGCTGAGGAGGAGTACGGCTTTACCATTGATGAAGCTGGCTATCAAAAGGCATTCAAACGACACGCTGAAATATCGGGCGGTCGCAAGATTGGTGAAATTGCCGTTGATATGCTGCAAACTTACGCCGATTTGTTCGATACATTGAAACAGGAGGGTACGCTGCCCGATAGTGGGGTCAAGCACAATCCTTATGTTAGCACTGAATTGCAAAGCTCGGTCATAGCCATTTTGCGCGATGGCCAGGTGGTGGATAGCGCTGGCGAAGGTCAGAAAATCGAAATTGTATTGGCGGCCACGCCCTTTTATGTTGAAGCCGGTGGCCAGGTCAGCGATACTGGCCAAATTACTCATTGTGCCAGTCCCCAGACGCCCCCCCAGTGGGAGATGGAAGTCTCCAACGTTCACAAGCCGCTCAATGGCCTGATTGTTCACGAGGGTGTTTTGGTCAGCGGCACAGTCAAGGTGGATGATCCGGTCTGGGTCAGCGTTGATTATGAGAATCGCTGGGATATTATGCGCAACCATACGGCTACCCACGTGCTGCATCGTGAGTTACGCCGTACTTTGGGCGATCACGTGGCTCAGGCTGGCTCATTGGTAGCCCCCGATAGACTGCGCTTTGACTTCAGTCATCCCCAGATGGTTACTCAGAGCGAACTGGATGAGATAGAGCATGCTGTCAATGAAGCCATTTTGGCCGATTATCCTGTTTCGGCCAGCTATAAGCAGTACGACGAATTAAGAGAGGCGATTGGGGCCGGGGAGATTATGGCTCTCTTTGGCGAAAAGTATGGTGATATGGTCCGTGTCGTACAAATAGGGCCTGATGGTCAAATTTACAGCCGGGAACTTTGTGGTGGTACGCATGTTCAAAGCACCACCCAAATTGGGGCCCTACATATCACCAGTGAAGGGAGTGCGGCGGCCGGTGTGCGGCGTATTGAAGCTGTCACCGGACGGACAGCGCAACAACTCATTCAGTATCGTCTGGTAACGCTAGAGCAAACGGCCGCTTTTCTGGGCGTTCCTCCAGAAGAGGTTTATCGTCGCACTCTCTCATTGATGGCTCAGTTACAGGGGCACGAGAAGGAATTAAAGGCTTTGCGGCGTAAGCTAGCCAGGGTCGAGTTTGAGAGTATGTTAGCCAAAGCTCGCGAGGTCAAGGGGATTAAGGTGATTTCTCTCGAAGTGGATGCTCCCGATGTGGCTATGCTGCGCGAAATGAGCGATTGGTTCCGAGACCGGCTTGGCTCGGCGGTCGTTGTGTTGGCTACCGTGATTGAAGGTAAACCCAATATCATTGCCACTGTCACCGAAGATTTAACCAAGCGGGGGGTGCATGCGGGTAAGTTGGTCAAAGAAGTAGCTAAGGTGGTTGGCGGTGGTGGGGGAGGCAAACCGACTATGGCTCAAGCTGGCGGTAAGGACTCCGCCCATCTGGGTGAGGCATTGGCTAAAGTAGAGACTTTAATCAGTGAAGCAGTTCGTAGTTAATGATGAGTTGTTATAGGGTAGTTCGTAGGTGGTGATGAGTGATCTCTCACACGCCCTACGAGCTACCTGCCCCGTCTTATGAAATTTCTCCACCAGTTTCGTCGGACACAAAAGCAAAAACCGTCCGCTTTTAGCTTGATTGATATTGGCCGAGATACAGTAAAGGCCGTTGTCATTCTGATAATCCCTGATAATGTCGAACCGCAAGTTATCGGTTATGGCTTGGTCGAAACCGGCGACCATGACATTACCGGGGGAAGGCTTGAAGCGGATGCTGTCACTGGCCCCGTTAACATCGCTCTTACTCAGGCTGAGGACAGTACCGAACGCTTTATCGGCCAGAAAATAGTGCCAGATGATGTTATTTTCGCTCTTCCCGGACGGGCCACGATTGGTAAATTGTTTGCCGTACGGCAAACGCGTCCCAAACCTACGGAGCCAATCTCCGCTAAAGAGCTCGATAATCTTAGACTGAGAGCAGAACGACTGGTGCGTCAGGGACTGGCAAACTTGCCGGTTGAAGGCGGTTACTGGCAGGCTTTGGCTGTTACCGATGCTGGTATCTATCTTGATGGGCATATGGTCATGGGGGGGATAGGTTTGACCGGCCGGGACATCTCTTTTTCGGTATTTGGGGTGGCCGGTCAGGCCGGTGCATTGCGGGCTTTGGAGGTATTGGCCAACCGACTGGATTTGATGATCGCCAATATCGTGACCGCTTCGCACGTATTAGCTGCTTTCACTCCCCATTCAGAAGCAATTATTTTAGATACCGGGCTGGCTGGTACAGATGTTTGCTTAATTCGGGACAATGCCCTGGTTGCTACGGGTTGGGTTCCCTTTGGGGGAGGTTTCTTTACCCAGTCGCTGGCTCAAGCCATGGGGCTTGAACTGATGGAAGCAAAAAAACTGAAGCACGCCTTGGCCGATCATGACCTATCCCAGGCTGAGGCTGAACGCGTAGAGGCTCATCTTGATAAGGCCCGTCGCCGCTGGTACGAGGCGGTGATGGAATTATTGATGCAGATCAATCTTCAAGTCAACTCGCAGGGCAAAACGCTTGATAAACCGTTACCAAGAGAAATATTTTTAACAGGTGGAGGAAATTTATTGCCAGGTCTGGATAAATTACTCTGTTCCGATCCTACCCCCTTCGATCGTGTTCCAGAAGTGGCTCGGTTGAGCACCTGTTCATTATCGAACATCAAAGATTTGACCGATGGGTTGGATTATGATTTATTCTCGTTGGCCCTCGGTTTGACGGTCGGTTTACCGGATTAGGCCCTTAGGGTCTTGACCTTGAAATTTTTGCAGGTTGAGCCTGTCCTGGTAAGGACTTGTCCAGGTTATGTATTATGGAACAAATTTTAAAACTTGAAGACACAGACGATGTGGCGTCTATTAGAAACAGAATAGATTTCGCTCTTCCGCAGCCAATTTCATCCCCTCAGGATACAACAGCCAGGGTGAAGCCCAAGCGACAACGGTTGTTGTTAATTGTGCCCCGTAAAAATAAAGCGTTGCAGAGCCTGGTCAATATGAAATTGTTAGCTCGCATTGCAAAAACCAGGGCAGTGGAATTGGCTATTGTCAGTGATCACCCGATGGTGCGCGATTACGCTAAAGAAGCGGGTATCAAAGCCTTTGGCAATCTTAAAAGCGCCAAGTGGACCCGTTGGGTTACCTCCAAAGCACCGGTCACTCCACCTGATGAAACCGCCCCCCCTGTCGTCTCTTTTCCACATAAGCAGCCAGGGGAATCAGAACAGAAATCGTCAGAGGATTCGTCTGAGGCTCAGAAAACGGATACAAGAAAGCAGAGCCAGAAGAAAAAATATGTCGTCGTGACAGGTAGCGGGCGGGTTGGTATTTTTCAGCAGCTTGGCGCCCTGATGTTAGTGTGTGTATTAGCCCTGGCCCTTGTGTTGGCTGTTATCACCCTGTTACCACAGGCCACAGTTACTTTAACCCCTGTGGCTCAAACTGTTGAAACAGAGTTGATTGTCAAAGCAGACCCCAATGCGAAGTCGGTTGATTTCCAGACCCTTACTTTTCCGGCTCGGGTGGCCCAGGTAGAACTGGCTATGTCTGGCCAAATTGAGACGATTGAGACAGAGCTGGCTCCGGTTGGGCAGGCTGAGGGGCCGGTGATTTTTATCAATCGCACCGAGGATGAACAGATTATCCCCATCAGTACAACTGTTTCGACCTCGGCTGGAGAACAGATTGATTTTATCACGGTTGAAACCGCTACCATTCCAGCCAGTATCGGGGCTATCACTTCCACTCAGGTGAGGGCTGTAGAACCCGGTCCCCAGGGAAATGCTGCCGCTGGCAAGATTAATCGCTTTGGGGAACCATCTTTTGCTTTGTTAGCTCGGGTGATTAATGAGACGCCCATGATAGGTGGCTCTATGGAACCGGCCAAGGTGGTGGTGCAGGCTGACAAAGAGCGTCTACAGGCTCACTTACGCCAAAAAATCCAGCAAGAAGGATTGGCCCAGCTTGAGGAATCTCTGGAAGAGCAGGAGTTTATCTCGCCTGAGACATTGCAAGTCATTGTGTTAGATGTCACTTACAAAGAGTTTTCCGGTGATTTTTCCGATACCTTTAGTGGCGAGATGCAAGCGGTGGTCCGAGGCACGGTAGTTGGAGGTTATAATGCCAACCGACTGGCTCTGACGGCCCTGGAAACGCAGGTTCCGCCCGGTTTTGAACTTGATATTGAGGGCTTGCACTTTGGGGCTGGTGAGGTGCTGGATGTACGGGACGGCGTCGTGACGTTTAAGATATTCGCCGCAGGACGATGTGAACCTGTCATTGATCCCCGTGCTGTGGCCCAAGAGATTGCCTGGCTACCCATTGGTGAGGCGCAAACTTGGCTGGGGCAGCAGTATGCCCTGGCTACCGTACCCGGTGTTGAATTGAAACCGGATTGGGCAGTCGATTGGCTGGGACGGCTACCATATTATTCGGTGCGGATTAATGTGGTGATTAGAGAGGCAGTGATTGTGTTAGCCGATGGTGGGTAATGCGCATCATGCGTTTTATGGCTTTAGATATTGGGGAGCGACGCATTGGTATAGCCGTTAGCGAGAGTGGTATTTTTGCCACACCACACAGTGTACTGCATCGTAAGTCTAAACGAGAAGATTTTGTCAGGTTGAGACGCCTCATAGATGAATTAAAAATAGAGCGGATCATTGTTGGCCTGCCTTATTCACTGAGTGGCTATGCTATAGTCGGCCCGCAGGCACGCCGAATTAGGCGTTACGCCGAGGCCCTGGCCAAAACGGTGACCACACCCATTGAGTATTTTGACGAGAGCTACTCCACTGAAGATGCTAAAGCCTATCTCTCTGCATCCGGACAAAAAAAAGTACCCATTGATGCTGCTGCCGCTGCCGTAATTTTGCAGAATTATTTAAACACCATCAGAAACAAGCCAACAAGATAAATAACATAATTTTTGGGGGACCATTTTCCTGTTGTTATCATGATAGGGGTATGTTATCTTAAAGACAGCTCCTTTTTTTATCTTTCTTAAAGGCAGGCCTCGACTAAAGACTTTAACCCTATGAGTAGCTTAACAAAAAAGGTGGTGCAGATCTGTATACCGAGTGAGTTGGGATACGAAAAAATTCCTATCTCAGCGGCGGCCATTATGGCTCAAAGAATGGGGCTTACCTCAGGGCGAATTGAGAATCTGAAAATGGCCGTGGGGGAAGCCGTGACGAATGCTATTGAGCACGGTAATCAATTAAATGTTGAGGCTAACGTCCTGATTGTGTTGACAGTTCAGAACCAGTCTTTAGCCTTAGAGGTAATTGACCAGGGAGAACAGCCGATTCCAGATATTCCGACCGAGCGTCAAGAGCGAGATGATCATCGAGGGTGGGGCATGTTGTTGATCAAAGACCTCGTGGATGAGGTAACCGTCGAGGCCACACCGGAAGGCAATAAAGTTAAAATGGTTGTTTACTTGAATCAAACGTAGACAGCGTTAAGCGAAAACGAAAGAGGATGTCGTTTTCGTTTTTTTTCGCTCGAGAGGGTTGATAATTATGGCCACTATCCTCCATATTGATGCGAACGAAACAAGTCAGCGCTTTATTCAATCTGCTCTTGGAAAGCAGCATAACCTCATTACTGCTGCTGATGGCCCTATGGCCATTCAGTATTGTGCGATGATTCAGCCTGATCTTATTTTGATGGATCTGGCCTTGCCCGATATTGAGGGTCACGAACTGGCTTCGCGTTTAAAAATGTTTATGCCCCAAACGCCCATTTTAATTATCACTGGCCAGCATCTTGACCAAAGTGAGGCTGAGCTCCTTACAAGCAGCGCTGAAGGCTTTTTAACCAAGCCAGTTGACGTTGAAGCACTGCGACAAAATGTGCAATCACTCTTGCCTCCCCCGGCTAAATTCCCCGAATTTACCACGGCCTTACCCGGTAAGGCCGTGCAACAATTTGAGACTCAAATTGCCGCCCTCAATCAGGCCAACAAACGGTTAGCTTCACTGAATGCGATTAGTGCCCTAATTGGCACCAGTTTAGATTTAGAGCACCTGACTGACGAAATATTGGTCCAGATTCACAAAACTGTTGATTTTGATAGTGCCACCCTGTTGCTTCTAAAGGGAGATATTCTTGAAGCGGCTGCTGCACGCGGTTTTTCGGAATATCGGCGGGGCATGAATGTTTATCGTAAAAGTGAGCATAACTCTGCTTGGCAAGTGGTCAGCCATAAACTGCCTTTGATTATTAAGGATGTTAAAGAAAGTGAGTATTGGGAACTTCGACCCGAACTCAGCCAGATAAGATCGTGGTTAGGAGTGCCTCTCATTTATAAGGACCGGGTGGTGGGGGTGCTAACCCTGGATAAAAATGAGGTGGATGCTTTTACCGATGTCGATGCTCGCCACGTGTTTACCCTGGCTTACCAGATAGCCATTGCCGTGGAAAATGCTCAACTTTTTGAAGAATGGGAAGAGCAATCGACTCGACTCAAGCTCATCAACGAAGTTGCCCAGGAGATTAACACCCTTTTGGATGTTGACTACTTGTTTGAAACTTTGGCTAAGGCTATTTTTGAACGATTGCATTATGACCGGGTTGCTATTCTGGAAGTGGACGAAACCCGATCACTGCTAACATTGAAGGCAATTTATGGTCAATATCCTCCCCAACTTGAAGTGGGCGTTTACCAACAGGATATAAATATAGGACTTATTGGCAAGGCTATCCATACCGATCAGCCCATCTTGGTGAATGATGTGGCTCAGAGTAGTGATATTGTTTTTGTTGATAACGTCAAGGTTGGCTCTGCCTTAATTGTACCTATTTTTGTGGGGACCCAGGTGGAAGCCATCATAGCTGTTGAAAGAAACTATGTCAATGGTTTTCGGGATCAAGATTTATGGACCTTGAGCAGCCTGGTCAGTCAGGCGGCGACGGCTATTAAAAATACCTGGCTTTACCGGGGGCTTGACACCTACTCTGATAGCCTGGAACGAACCATTATGGCCAGAACCCAACGCCTGCAAGCCATTAAAAAGATAAGCCAGGTCGTTAGCCAGGGGTTAGATATTATTGACGAGTTACTGGCAGTCGTCGGCCAAGACATTGGCCAAATCTTTACCCCAGAGACAAGCAATGATGTCCAGGTAATGATTGGCCTGGTAGCTGGTTCTAACCTTACCTTAAAAATGATTTATGGTCTGGACGGAGCCGGTCTGCAGAACGATCAGGACAAGGGTCTCTCTTCGGCTGAAAATGTGTTACAAACCGATGAAACCCACCCGACGCTTAGGACCAAAGTTGACCCTCAAAAACTGGCCGGGCAGGTCATTACTCAGGCCAAACCCAAAATCCTGAATAATATCAGGGCCGAAGATGTTTATCAACTCGTGCCCGGGCTGGAAGCTAAAATTATCAAATCTTTGCTGATGGCCCCTCTGATTACCGGGGGCAAAACGATTGGCCTGATCATGGTTGAAAGCCAGGTGGAAGATGCTTTTGACGATAGTGACCTTGAAACGCTGGAAACTTTGGCTTTTCAGGTAGCTAGTGCCATTGAACACGCTCGACTGTTGAAAAAAACAAAAGATATTGCTATTGTGGAAGAACGGACCCGTCTGGCTGGAGATATGCACGATGGAGTGGCTCAAAATCTGGCTTATCTGTTGATTCAAGTCGATCGCTGTTTGAATATGGTTGAGGAAGATAGTAAATTGGCCATCCAATTGGAGCAGATAAGCTCTTTGTTAAAGCAGAATATCGAGGAACTTCGTCGAAATATTTTTGATTTGCGTCCGGTAGATCTCGAAGGAAAATCCCTGTTTGAGGCATTTGAGAACTTTGTGGCCGAATTTGGTCGCCGCTGGAATTTAAAGACGACTTGCCATATAAATGGGCAGGCCACCAAGATATCACCAGAAGTGGAAAGTAGCCTCTATCGCATTTTGCAAGAAGCCCTCTCAAATGCCCGACAGCATGCCCAATGTACCCATCTATCGGTAAACCTGGCCATCAAAGATGACCAGTGGGTAACCTTAGAAGTTAAAGACGATGGTTGTGGGTTTGATCTAGACCAGGTGGGAGGTAACCTCCGTCGGGGTAAACGTACAGGGCTGGGCCTTACTTCTATGCGTGAGCGCGCCGAGAATATAGGGGGACAATTAACTTTGGAGAGTCTGGCCGGACAGGGGACTCGTGTTTTTGCAATGCTGCCGCTGGACACGAGCCCTGCCAATGGTGCTGAAAGGTAACCGCTGGCAAAGGCCAGCTTATGACTTGGTTATCTTATCCTCAAGTAAAGACTTTTGCCGCTGGGCAGAAAATAGGATCGATCTATGAGCAAAATAAAAGTATTATTAGCCGATGATCATGCGCTTTTTAGAGAAGGTTTGCGCTCTTTATTGGAAGACCAGGATGACATTGAAATCGTTGGCGAGGCGGAAGATGGCTTAGAAGCCACTAAATTGGTATCTAAACTAAAACCGACCGTGGTTTTAATGGACATCAATATGCCGGTTATAGATGGGGTTGAAGCGACCCGCATGATTCTTAAGGATAATGGTTCTTCGGTGGGTATTATTATTTTAACGATGTATCCCCAGGATGAGTACGTATTTGAAGCGCTGAAAGCCGGGGCCAAAGCCTACCTCTTAAAGGATACTCGTTCGAAAAAATTATTAGATGTTATTAGAACGGTTCATAAAGGGCAGGCAGTCATAGAACCCGATATGACCACCCGGTTGTTGGATGAGTTTCGCCGAATGGCCAATAAAGAAGAAGAGAAACCAAAAGTACAGCCTCTGACCGATCAAGAGCGCCGAATTTTGACCTTAGTGGTACGGGGAGCCAGTAATAGAGACATTTCCGTCGACCTCAATCTATCGGAGCGCACGATCAAAAATTATCTTTCCATTATTTTCCAAAAACTGCAAGTGAATAACCGCACTGAAGCCGCTATCCGGGCTGTGCGTGAAGGCTTAATTGATGTAGACTGAAATAGCGTCTGCAGTCCGGTTACCTGCTGGTGCTGTCGAACACAAGAGGTGCACTCACTGAGTGCACCTCTTGTGCTTTGGCCTTTGGCCTCGGAATGACATAGGGGGAATGTCGGTTCTATCCACTCCCGTCTAGTAGCGTATCGACAACCTTGAACTCGGTGAATTCCACCAGGCCTCGGTCGGTAATGCCGTAAGCGGGGATATAAATCAAGGTGATGAAAGAGAGAGTCATGAACGGGT
The DNA here is from genome assembly GCA_034409055.1 of Anaerolineae bacterium. Lineage (GTDB taxonomy): Bacteria > Chloroflexota > Anaerolineae > 4572-78 > J111 > DAOUMU01. Next base: position 15,164 of record DAOUMU010000529.1, on the reverse strand, counting down.
TTGCCATCTGGCAGCCCAGGTCGCTCAGGGCGGTGTTCATCTCCTCTACCTTGGCCGCTACTGTCTCAGCCGACTGAGTTGTGACCAGACCACAGATAGGCAGGGCCAGTTCGCCAAGTACCTGGCCATCTCGGACAACGACCAAACCACCGCCCATCTCGGCCACCCGGTTGACGGCCACGGCCATATCCGCTGCCGAGGTACCGACGGTGGTGATATTGTGGTGATCGTGGCCCACCGAGGAGGCCAGAGCCCCTGCCTTTAGCCCGAATCCAGAGACGAAAGCCTGACCAACCCGACCGGTTTCCTGATGACGTTCCACACAAGCCACCGCCAAAATGTCTCTTTGCGGGTCGGGTTGAACGACACCATCGACCACTTTCAAATCAGCTTCCTGTGCTTCCTTCAGCAAGGTGATTCCAGACGCTCCCAGTACCCGGACCCGAACCTGGTCCGGGCTATCTACCTTCAATAATATATCGGCCTCATTCACGGGGTGGGCCAGGTGAATCGTATCGACTAACCGCTCAGAATATTCAACCGGCGGCATCTCGGCCACAACCTGGTTGTTCTGATAGGCGATCTGCCCTTTAGCAATCATCGTCTCTACCTGACACTCGGCCAGTTCGCCACTTAGGATTGACATGCTGGCGTATTTGCCCGGCGCAATGCTACCCCAGTCCTCGTCGACCCGCAGACTCTCGACCGGGTTGAGGGTGGCCATCTGGATAGCCACGATGGGTTCCACCCCTTCGTTCACCGCCATTCGAATCTTGTGATCCATATGCCCCAGGCGGGTAATGTGTAAAGCATCGATATCGTCGCTGATCAGGCCCACGTGGCGTGGATCGACCCCGTACTCGGTCAGAATTTTGATCACCGGTTTCAAGTCGGTCGAGGCGGAGCCTTCACGAATCAGAACCCGCAATCCGGCCCGCAGTTTGCCCAGCGCTTCCTCGGCGGTGGTCGACTCGTGCTCAGAGGTGATGCCTGCCCCAGCGTATGCTTGCATGCGGCCATCAAACAGAGCCGGTCCGTGTCCCTCGCGGGTCTTACGTTTCTCTTTGGCCATAGCCAGCATGTGCGCGCTGTGGGGACTTTCGTTCAGGATAGGGGGAGCCAGTACTTCAGCCAGTCCCACTGCTTCGGGCAGATCAATCAACTCGTCTGCCAACTCCGGGCCAAGGAGTTCGCCCACGGTCTGGAGTTCTTCTTCCTCCATAAAGGAAGGTACCATGTAAAAGAATCCGACCGGACTGCGGCGGGCCTCTTCCAGGATCTCCTTCAGTCCAGGCACCCCGGACACCAGGGTGATCTCCATAAGATCCGTGGAGACAGCCGCGGTACCATGCGGTAGCACCGCTCGCGCAAACTCGCTGGGGGTGAGCAGAGTGCTCTCGACGTGGATGTGGGCATCGACGAAGCCCGGCACCAGGTATTTGCCCTCGGCATCGACGACCCGCGTTTCCGGCCCAATGGTCCCTTCTACGTTGCCAACCAGGGCGATTCGTTCGCCAACCACGGCCACACCACCGGAATAGATTTCCCTGGTATGCACGTTGACGATTTGAGCGTTGGTCACCACCAAGTCGGCCGGTTGCTTACCTAGAGCAACGGCAATCAACTCGCTACGTAACATCAGACTATCCCTCCTCTACCGCCAGGATTGGCTCTGGTTCAGGTTCTTCCATCACCTTGTCACGGAATTGATGCAGAACAATGAAGCCAATGGCCACCAGTAGCCACATGGCGCTCAGTTCAGGCGCAGCGGCCACGGCCATTTCGGGGGTGTGGATAACCCCGAAGAAGGCCAGGATACTGGCGATGAGAGCAACCAGGGCCGCCTGGGTAAACTTTCGGGAAACCATGAAGGCCACAATGGCCCCGAAAATCATAGAAATGAGGACTGTGCCGTAGGACAGGGGTAAGTAACCGGGTATATTGACGCCGGAAGCAATGACCGCCTGCAACTGCTCTCCTGCCAGGGGAGCAGCCCCCAGCCCTCCGGCAACCATATCAACCTGTTCTTTACCGAACTCGACGACAGCCGGAAGGATGGCGGCTACCACGGCAACGTAGTGTTTCCGGGGCACGGCCTGGAAGGCCACGTCTGTCATGGTTATGCCGATAAAGACCAGGATTGGAGCCACAGCGGCCAGCGGGATCAGGATGCTGATGCCCGAGAATAACCCGAAGATGGCCAGGATGGAGAGCAGGATGGCTGTGGCCACGCTGTAGTTCGGCCCGGCGCCCATCCGCTTGTAAGCCGGGTGACCGATGAAGCTGGTGTTGGGATAGGGGGAGCCAAAAACGGCCCCAACGATGGTGTACAGCCCATCGATGAACATTGGTTCACGCATCGGGTAGGGATCGCCGACCGAGTCAGCACTATCAACATTATCGATGGTGACCACAAAGTCGATTATAGCAATGGGAATGATGATCCCCAGGAATTTGAAAGCCTGGCTCCAGGCAGCCCCGTCCAGGGTAATTATCCAGGGGAAGGGGCCCTTGAATCCAGCCCCACTAAAGTCCCACTGAGTTTGACCCAGGCCTACGGCAATAATTGCCCCCACAACCAGGGCGATCAGGCCGGCCGGAAGCCGGAAGGGAAATTTACCCCGCCCAATGAGCGCCCAGAAGATAATGGCCATAGCCGGAAAGCCAACGAACGGGTTGCCAAAGACATCGTCCAGGCTCAGTCCGGCAATGAAGACCACCCCAATGCCGGCCAGGGTACCCAGCATCGTGGCTCGTGGTAGAAACTGCTGGAGGTAGGGACCGATGAACACGGCGATGAACTCGATGATGCCCCCGAAGATGGTGCCTACCACGGCTACCTTCCAGGCCAATTCCGGGTCGCCGGTGATCAGCTTCACCGGCAGGATGATGCCGGTGGTATAGATAATGACAAACACAATACTGACGCCGTAGGGCAGGGCCGTAATGTCTTGGCCGGTCTCTCGCGACAACCGCACCGCCAGCCAGCGGAGATGTAGATTGGCCAGTAACAGGCCTATGGCCATGCCGGGTACCATCCGCCCAAAGACAATCTCCGGCGGCATGCCAACCACAAACAGATTCAAAGCAATGGCGACGAGAAAGACCGATAGGTTGTCCACAAAGAGGCCCAACATCGCATCGAAATCGCCGCGACTGAAACGGAACATCTGACTCATTTGGAAACTCTCCTTCTGATCCATAGATGGTTTAGCGATACTCATTTTTAAGATCCCTCTTTCCGATCGATATAGCGTAAATAATATTGATTTAATCACCTGGATGGTTCAATTAATTCAAGTTGGGCAGTTAGTTCATTTTCGTGGAAGCTACAACCAACCCCCCTGGACAAAATATGACGACGATGGCAAATTTTGGTCCAATTAAAGCCACTTTATAGCTTCCGAGAAGGTTGTCCACTTCCTAACCGCACCGCTTGAATTAATTCACTTGCTTCTGGGTAGTGGCAGTCTAGTCTTCTATCTCTCTAAATATCACCCTCCTTATCGTATGAATAGACCCCATCCCTGGCTGAACCCTGTATTTGGAATTGACTCGTGTCCCGACTGTATTTTAAAGATGTTAAAGATTATAAGCTAATGATATACAGGTCGGCCATTTTGTCAATCTTGGGAATAACGAGATGATATTAACAAAACACCCCAGACCAATAGAGAACTGGGGTGTGTTTAGAGATTATCATTATCGAACATTGTCAAGGTACTGCGTTCGGTTGCGATTCTGAGCATACTGATCTCTCCATTGTTCAACTCATGTCCAGAATAACTAATATTGGATTCTACAGACTTTGCATTGTGGTGTCAAATCATACCCCGGAGAGCCCTTGCCAGGACAGGCCGGAGCTCACAGAGCAGGCTAAACAGGTAAGAGAGTAGGAAGTAAGGAGTAGAAGATGGGATACCTCTTCTTAAGGTACTTTGGGGCAAGCCGGTCGGTACTTTTTGACATATAAATTATGACTCTTTTTCGGTACTTTTGCCACTGTAATTTTTGAGTCTTATCGTTTATAATTTTACTGTTGATAATTGGTAAATAGTCTACCCTGAGGGATTGTTTTTAAATGCCAGGTCACTTGAAAATGGTTGAAATATTCCCTGCCGGAATCTCGTCACTTGACCAAACCAGCTTCAACGCTTCAGCTAGCCAACGATGTTGGCCTTGTTCTCTCACAATTTAAGGAGTGTGTCGTATGTCAGCACTGAAAGAGTTTGCCAACTTTATAACGTTGAATATGGCAAATCTATCTGCAACTTATGCCCGATTGCTAGCAGAACAGGGCCAAGGCTACGAAACATTCCAAGCCGACCATCGCCAGGCCTCCGCTCGTAGAATGCTGAAAGCGGTCATCAAAGCCTGCCAGTTCGACAGTTCAGACCCCCTCTGCCACCTGTTTGATGGGCGGGCCGGTGATACCGGCCGGTGGGTGGGAGATGTCGAACCGCCCCAGCCCCTGCTGGAAGTTGAGTGTTTGGGGCAAACCCTAACCCCTGTGGTCCCCAATTTAGAAGCCGGTAAATTTCTGTGGCAAACCCTGTCAGAAGTACGGACCATTGTTTTTCAAACTATGGCCAGGGTGCCGCCTCCTGCCTCCGCCGGGTCCAGGGAAAGAGAGGAGAAAGCGCAGCACCCCCCCGACGATGCCGAACGTCAGCAAGTGGAGGAGCAACTGCGCAAGTTGTCCCGCGCCGTTGAGCAAAGCGCCAACACCATCGTCATTACCGATACCCAGGGCTACATCGAATACGTTAACCCCAAGTTTACCGAAACCGCCGGTTATACACCCGAAGAAGCTATTGGTCAACACACCCGTCTCTTAAAATCGGGCGAAACATCTCCCGAAGAATACAAAAGGTTATGGCAAACAATCACCGCCGGTCATGAATGGCGGGGAGAATTTCATAATAAGCGCAAGAATGGCGAGCTTTATTGGGAGAGTGTTTCCATTTCTCCGATTAAAGATGAGAGTGGAGTTATTACCCATTTTCTGGCGGTAAAGGAGGATATCACTGAGCAGAAGCAGGTGGAAGCAGCCCTGCGGCAGGCAAACTTGGTTGTAGAGAACAGCCCGGTCGTGCTGTTTCGCTGGCGAGCGGCTGAAGGCTGGCCGGTTGAGTTTGTCTCGGAGAATGTGGCCCGGTTTGGCTATACACCGGAGGAACTGCTCACCGGCGAAGTGCCCTACGCCTCCATCATGCATCCCGACGACCTGGAACGGGTTGGGCAGGAAGTGCAGACTTATTCAACCAGTGGGGTAGATCAGTTCCAACAGGAGTACCGGATTATCGCTAAAGATGGCCAGGTACGTTGGACGGACGACCGGACCGTGATCGAGCGAGATACCGAGGGCCGGATTACCCACTACCAGGGGATTGTTATCGACATTACCGAGCGCAGACAAGCGGAGGAGGCGCTGCGGGAAGGTGAGAGTCGGTACCGCAGCCTGTTTGAGGACTCACCCATTTCACTATGGGAGGAGGATTTCTCGGCCATCAAAATCTATCTTGACCAGTTACGAGACGAAGGGGTGACCGATTTCAGAACCTATTTTGAGGAACATCCCGGAGCGGTAGTCGATTGTGCTATGCAGGTCAAGATCGTTGACGTCAATCAAGCCACTTTGGAGTTGTACCAGGCTCACAGCAAAGAAGAATTTTTTGCCGGGTTAGGCCAGGTTTTCGGCGAAGAATCATTCGATGCATTTAAGGAAGAACTGATTGCCTTTGCCGAGGGCAAAACCCGGTTTGAAATTGAAGCCATCAACTACACCTTAACCGGGATCAGAAAGGATCTGGTCTTAAGAGCATTTGTAGCGCCAGACTATGAGGGAACCCTGTCGAAGGTTTTGATCACGATGGTGGACATCACCGGGCGCAAGCAGTTGGAGCAGCAGGTGCAGGAGTTGTTGGTCCGCCGGACGCGACAGGTGGAGACCAGCACCGAGATCGCCCAGGAGATTGCTCTGGCTCCGGCCCTGGACGACCTCTTCCGCCGGGTGGTCAACCTGGTTCAGGAACGATTTGGGTATTACCACGCCCACGTTTACCTCCTGACCGGAGAAGAATTGGTGATGCAAGAAGGGACGGGCGAGGCCGGACGCCAGATGAAAGCGGCCGGTCACAAAATTACTCTGGCCGCCGAAGAGAGCCTGGTGGCCCGTGCCGCCCGGATCGGCCAGCCGGTGCTGGTGCCCGATGTTTCTCAAGAGCCGAGCTGGTTACCCAACCCCTTATTGCCGGCAACAAAATCGGAGTTGGCCGTGCCCATTAAGTTGCGAGACGAGGTCTTAGGCGTGCTCGACGTGCAAAGTGCGGCCGAGGGCGGCTTAACTCAAGCCGACTTGATCTTGCTGATGGGACTGTGCGGCCAGATTGCGGTCGCGATCAACAACCGCCGGACTGAAGACGAACGCAAGCAGGCGGAAGAGGCGTTAGCCAAACGGGCGGCTGAACTCGAAGCCGTGGCCCAGGTCAGTACCGCCGCTTCGACCACCTTAGAAGCCGACAAACTGCTGCAAGAAGTGGCCGACCTGACCAAAGAACGGTTTGACCTGTATCACGCCCATATTTATCTGCTCAGCGAAACCGGAGACAGGCTCAACCTGGTCGCCGGGGCCGGTGACGTGGGCCGGCAGATGGTAGCCGAAGGCTGGAGTATTCCTCTTGAACAAGAGCAGTCCTTGGTCGTGCGAGTGGCTCGTACGCGGCAAGGGGTCATATTTAATGACGTATCTACGACCTCTGGTTGGTTGGCCAATCCCTTGTTGCCGGATACGCGCTCGGAAATGGCGGTGCCCCTGATTGTAGGGGATCGGGTCTTGGGTGTGCTTGATGTACAGGCTGATGTGATCGACCGTTTTACGGATGAAGACGTGCATATCCAAACGACCCTGGCTGCCCAGGTGGCTGCGGTCCTGGAAAACGCCCGCTTGCTTGAGCGGACGCAGATAGCCCTGACCGAAGTGCAGCAGTCCCAACAACTGCTGCGCTCGATCATAGATGCCACCCCGGACTGGATCTTCATCAAGGACCAGGAGCATCGTTACCGGCTGGCCAACCGGGGCTATGCCGATGCATTACATCTCACCCCTGATGACTTTATCGGTAAGAATGATTTAGAATTAGGCTTTCCTGAAGAGTTGGTCAAGGGTGATCCAGAGAAAGGGATTCGGGGTTTCTGGGCGGATGACCGGTTGGTAATGGATAGTGGCGAAACGCAGATCTATCCCAACGATCCGGCCACCATTGATGGGGTGATCCATACCTTCCACACCATCAAGACCCCCTTGCGGGACGCCAATGGAGAAGTCTGGGGTGTATTGGCCTTTGCCCGCGATATTACCGAGCGGGAACAACTGCTGGCCGATGTGCAGCAGTCTAAAACGGCCGCAGAAAATCGTTTACGAGAAACGCAAATTTTGCAGGAACTGACTCAGACGCTTGCCGGAACGTTGCAAGTTGATGAAGTGATTGAGGCATTCTTCCAGGCCTGTACCCAATTACTGGGCACTGACTATGCCATTTTCTCCCTGGTTGACCAGGAGCAACAACGGGTTAAAGCCGTAGCCGGCCTCAACGTCACTGACGATCATCTTCAGCGGGCTAATCATCCCGTAGACAGCGACGACATCATGGCCGACATCATTCGCACCGGTCAGACAGAGATTATCAGCGGTTGGGACGCTCGCTTTGATCCAGAAAACTTTGAAGCTGAGGGGATGGCTGAGTGGGGGCTGAGAATCTTTACCCCCATTACCCTCCGGGAAGAACATATCGGCTTGATTGAAGTAGGGTTTAAGGAAGAGGTAGAGGACACCATCCGGGACAATCAAGTTAGGTTGCTCAGAACCTTGGTCGACCAAACGGTCATCGCCCTGGAGAGCGCCCAGCGTTACGAAGCCAGCCAAAACATAGCTCGTCGCGAGCGAATCCTCCACCAGGTTACCGCTATCGTTAATACCGGCGAGAATCTGGTCATGGCTTTACCGACCATCGTCCAACATTTGCGTGACCTGGTTCCGGTGGAAACCCTGACCGTGGCCTCCTATATCCCTGGCCAGGCCGAGTATACCTTGTTTGCCGTTAACGTGGGGGCCGAAGGGGGGCACTTCGCTCAACAGGGCCTCCGCCTGCCGGTGGAAGGGACCTGCCCCGGCTGGGTGATCACCCACGATGAGGCCTGGCTGGAGGAGGATTTCCGCGAAACCAGGCCCTTTATCGAGGATGAACAGTTGGTTGCTGAGGGAATGGTAGCCCGACTGGTGTTGCCGGTCAGGCTGTCTGGACGGGTCATCGGCACGCTCAACCTGGGCAGTACCCAGGCCGGCGCGTTTCGTGAAGCGCATCTACCCCTACTGGAACAAATGGCCGACCAGATGGCCTCGGCCCTGGAGCGGAGCCGCCTGTTTCAGCAAATTGGCCGCCAGGCTGAACGTGAACGAACCATCCGCGAAATCACCGATAAGATGCGGGCCGCCACCAGCCTGGAGGAGTTGATTAAAACGACCACGGAAGAGTTGGGCCAACGTTTTTCAGCCGAATATGCCCTGGTTGAGTTGGGAATTGAGACGGCAGAAGAAAATGGAGACCGGTCGACCAATGGTCATTAAAACGAGATTAACCATTCTAATCAAATCATTAGCCGTGGCCTTGTGTCTTTTACTCCTATCCTCCAGTATAACCCAGACGGCCCTGGCCGATGACCCTTATGAAGCGGCGGTGCAAAAGTGGGCCAAGGAATTTGAACCTTCGGTCCTGAGCGAAGAAGAGCGCCTGGCCGAATTACGCTGGTTTGTCCAGGCGGCCGAACCGTTTCGAGGGCGGAAGATCAAATCGGTGGCCGAGGATATTAAAACCCATTTCTGGGAGAGCGAAGTTCTGGCCCAGGCCTTTGAAGAGATCACCGGCATTCAAGTTGAACACGAAATCATCGGCGAGGGCTCGGTTGTGGAACGGATGGTGGAGCAGCAGCGGACCGGCCGGATCATTTATGATATTTACGTCAACGATGCCGATCTGGTGGGTACCCATCTGCGCAGCCAGGGAGTGGTCAATTTGACCGAGTACATAGCTGGTGAAGGCCAGCCCTTTACCAACCCCTACCTGGATTTAGACGATTTTCTCAACCTGGAGTTCGGCCAGGATTACGACGGCAACCAACTACAGTTGCCCGACCAGCAGTTCGCCAATCTCTACTGGTTTCGATACGACTGGTTTACCCGGCCCGATATTCAGCAAAAATTTAGGGAGCAATACGGCTACGAGCTGGGGGTGCCGGTGAATTGGGCCGCCTACGAAGATATTGCCGAATTTTTCACCGGTATGGAGATCGACGGGCAAAAAGTGTACGGCCATCTTGATTACGGCAAAAAGTCCCCCTCCCTGGGCTGGCGGTTTACCGATGCCTGGTTGTCAATTGCCGGGGTGGGGGATGTGGGCCTGCCCAACGGTTTGCCGGTGGATGAATGGGGCATTCGGGTGCAATACCGATTTCCCGTAGGGGCTTCGGTTGAACGAGGCGGAGCAGCCAATGGCCCGGCGGCCGTTTATGCCCTGACCAAGTACATCGAGTGGCTGGATAAGTACGCCCCGCCCGAAGCAAAAAACTGGCGTTGGGTCGATGCCGGACCTCAAGCGGCCCGGGGCGACATTGCCCAGCGGATTTTCCAATACGTGACCTGGTTGTCGGATGAGCGCTTCCATGAAGCAGGCAGCCCGGTGGTTGGACCGGACGGTAAGCCCTTATGGCGGGTAGCCCCGACACCGCACGGCCGGTATTGGGACGAGGGGATGAAAGTAGGCTACCAGGATGCCGGTAGTTGGACCATTCCCAGGAATGTCAAAGGCCAGCGGCGGGCCATGGCCTGGTTGTGGGCCCAATTCTGCGTTTCCAAAACAGTTTCGCTTAAAAAATTCCTGGTGGGGGGCACCCCGGTGCGCCAATCGGCCGTTTGGTCAGATTATCTGACCGAGCGCCAGGAGAATTGGGGCGGCCTGATTGAGTTTTACCGGTCGGACGAGAGAAAGAAATGGACCGACACCGGCCCCAACGTGCCCGACTATCCTACCCTGTCGGCCTTATGGTGGCCGAATATTGCCCGGGCCATTGAGGGTGAGGTGACGCCCCAGCAAGCCATGAACGACATTGCCCGGGCCATGGATGAGGCGATGGACAAGATGCGTATGGCCAAATATTCGCCCGTACCGACCAATCCAATGGGGCGCGATTATTGGCTAACACGCATTGGCGCGCCTAAATCAGAACGGCCTCGTCCCCAACCGCAGACCATCGCTTATGACGAGTTGATTAAACAGTGGGCGCAGTAGATTTGTTCGTAGGGGCAGCGCCTTGTGCCTGCCCAAACAGGGCGATCACCAGGATACGCCCCTACATGTTGCTAGGAGAGGTTGATGAAAGTTAACTTCGGTATCGGTCAAAAAATATTAGTTGTCGTGGTGGCCATTTTAATTTTGTTCGCCATTGGCCTGTCTGTGGTCATCGGCACCACCAGTTTTAATAACTTGACCGCCATCAAGCAAGCTGAACTGAAGCGTACCTCCCAGATTCTGGCCAATCGCATCGCGGAGATGCAAGAGGACGGCGTACTGATCGTGCGCAGCTTTGAAGAAAATGAGCAAATCGTATCAGAGATCAAGCTCCTGACCAACCTGGGGCCTTACTATGCCGATCCGGGCTCCTATTTTGCGGACGATTTTATGTCCCCCGGCGCGCTAATTGAAAATGCCGATCAGGTTTACGCCTTCCAGGCCCAATTAAATCTCATCCAACTTTTGCAATCAGTCCAGCAACTCAATAACCTGACTTCGATCAGTTTTTATCTACTTTCTCCTTTTGATATTGTGTCTGAAGCCAAGCCGGTTTTGACCTTTCGACTTGATCAGGATGCAATCTTTGTCACCCAATTTGCCCACAAGGGGGATATCAGCCAGCATAAAATCTACCAGGTGTTACCGGATCAATTTCGTCCCCCCGCCCCGGACTATTTTGACATCAGTTCTGCTTATTCCACTCCGGTTGAAGCATTTTACGCTGAGAATCATTTTGTTAAGACCGGTAGTGTTGAAGCCGAGTTTTTCGCTCAAGACTGGCAAAAAACGGATCCCCCCCGGTCTCAGGTCATTATCAAAGATGGGGTGCCGGTCATTCAAACCTGGTATCCGGTCAAAGTGCCCTTGGCTCACCCCGAAACGTGGACTGAGGAGACCATACCGGTGGGGTTGGCCATAGTTGAGCAAAGTTTGGACGCCCAGGTGATCGCCTTATTACGAGACCAACTTGGTCTTGACGTGGGCCTGGTCCGGGATGGCCAACTACTCATGACCAGCCTGGACGGGGCTGCGGTTGAAAGCGGGGCCAACCTGGCCGCCGGTGAAATCATTCGCCTCAACCAGGATGAATTCTATTATGCCCAGGAGAGCATTGATTTTTCCGGGCCTGTGGCTGCTAACCTGGAAGCGGTGGTATTCAGTCCGGTTTCAGAATTGACCTGGTTGACTCAAAAATTGCGGTTGCAAATCGGTCTGGCCTCCATCGTGGCCATTGTTTTAACCAGTGTGATTGTTTATGTGGGTATTCAGTACCTGGTCAGCCGGCCCCTGAAAGGGTTGATGCAGGGGGTGCAATTGATTTCGGCCGGCAACTTGACCCAGGCCGTGCCCGTTCGCTCCCGCGATGAGTTGGGCCAGTTGGCCGTTGCTTTTAATGATATGACCGAAAAGTTGCGCCAGACGATGGTCCAATTACGAGAGTTGGTGGACTCGCTGGAGCAGCGGGTGGCCGCCCGGACCTACCACCTGGAAACGGTGGCTGCTGTCAGCGAGCATCTCAGTGGTATTTTGCACCTGGAAGAGTTGATGGCCGAGGTGGTCAATCAGGTCAAAGAAAAGTTTGGTTACTACCATGCCCATATTTATCTGCTGGATGAGGAGCAGCGGGATCTGGTGGTGGTAGCCGGAACCGGTCCGGCCGGTGAAGAGATGAAGGCCAAAGGTCACCATATCCCCCTGGATGCGCCGGCCAGTCTGGTGGCCCGCGCGGCCCGGAGGAACGAAATTGTCAGCGTCGAGAACGTGCGCGAGGCAGAAGATTGGCTGCCTAATCCCCTCCTGCCCGAAACCCGGTCTGAAATGGCCGTGCCCATTCTGCTGGAAGGCCGGGTGGTGGGGGTCCTGGACGTCCAGGAGGACAAGATTTCCGGCCTGGACGAAGGGGACGAGAACCTGCTCCGTTCCCTGGCCAACCAGGTGGCCGTGGCCATGCGCAATGCCCACCTGTTTGAACAGGTTGAGGCAGCCCTGGCCGAAGCCCACGCTGCCCAGGAACATTATGTGGAGCAAGTCTGGCAGAAAACAGAAATTGCTCCCCGTTATGGTCAGCATTTGTATGCGCGGCCGGGGGCTGCTCCCCTGGACGAAGCCAAACGACAGAGACTGGCTGAGGTCCGGCGACAGGCATTGGAGGAAGATCAGGCGGTGGTGGTGACCCTGGAGGGTGACCGCGCTCAACAGAAATCTCTGGTAGCCCCCATTACTCTGCGCAATAAAACGATCGGCACTTTGCAATTACACACTGGCCGGGCTGATCAAGTCTGGGATGATGATGATCTGGCCGTGATCGAGGCTGTGGTTGACCAGTTGGCCCAAACTGCAGAGAATTTGCGTCTCTTTGATGAAACTCGGGGCCAGGCTCGCCGCGAGCAAACCATCCGTGAGATTACCGACAAGATGCGGGCAGCCACCAGCCTGGAGCAACTGATCAGAACCACCACCACGGAATTAGGTGAGCGCCTGGCGGCGGGACACGCCTTGGTGGAATTTGGAATTGAAACAGACTAAGCAATGAAGTTGTATAAAATAGGAAACCAGGGAAACAACATGACTGACAAATTGAATTTTCGACTCAAACCCGAGATATGGCTAGCGGTGCTGCTGGGGAGCGTCTTGATCGGCCTGTTCATCAGTGGCTGTGGGGCGGAGGAGCCGAAGGTGTACCGGGTGGGGGTGCTGTCCGGCCTGGATTTTTTTGCCGACACTACCGACGGCTTCAAGGCCAAAATGACCGAGTTAGGCTATGTTGAGGGCCAGAATATCACCTATGACGTGCAGAAAACGAACTTTGACATGGCCACGTATAAGCGCATCCTCCAGAAATTTGTGGCCGATAAGGTAGACTTGATTCTTGTGTTTCCTACCGAGGCATCTTTAGAGGCGAAGGCAGCCACCCAGGGGACTAACATCCCCGTGCTTTTCGCCAATGCCAACATCGAAGGGGTTGACTTGGTCGAGAGTGTGCGCCAGCCAGGTGGGAATATCACCGGAGTGCGCTACCCTGGCCCAGATATCGCGGTCAAGCGTTTTGAGATCCTACACCAGTTAGCGCCGCAGGCCAAACGAATCTGGCTGCCCTATCAGCGAGGCTACCCTATTGTCGCCAGCCAGTTAGAGGCATTGCGCCCGGTGGCTACAGCCGCGGGAGTAACATTGATCGAAAGCCCCGCCGACAATACGGCGGAGCTTGAGGCTGAGCTGCAAGCGCGAGCTAAGGCGGCTGATATTGGCCTGGATGCTATCCTGCTAATAGCTGATCCTCTTGTCGCGGCGCCTGATACTGTTGCGCTGATCAGCAAGTTTGGGGCTGAACATAAAGTACCTATCGGTGGCACCATAACCGGGGGTCTTTTTGGTCTGTCAACTAACAACGTTGCTGTGGGTAAGCAGGCTGCGCCTCTGGCCGACAAAATCTTTAAAGGTACCCCCGCTGGCACCATCCCGGTGGTCTCAGCCGATAGTCATCTGCAGTTGAATTACAGAGTGGCCCAGGAGCTAGGCTTGAGTGTGGATGAAGGTTTGTTGAGCCAGGCTGCGGAAATAATTCGGTAGCCAAAAAAGGCGGTCGCGCCGGATGGCCCGGAGGTTCTGTATTCAGCGCTATCCTGACCGGGTCAACTCCCGTGATGCCAAAGATTTGATATAGGAGAAAGTATCGTGATAAACAATCATCGTCTTCAAAACAACAAAGGAATTTGGCTGGTCGCTCTCATATTGATTGTTGCCGGTAGCCTGTTTGTGAGCGGTTGCGGGGCGGAGAAACCTAAGGTGTATCGGGTGGGCATTCTGATTGGCCTGGATTTTGCGGCCGCTACCGCCGATGGCTTCAAGGCCAAAATGACCGAACTCGGCTACGTTGAAGGGGAGAACATCGTTTACGATGTGCAGAGCAGCACGACTTTTGACATGGCGGCGTATCAGCGTATCGTCGAGAAATTCGTGGCCGACAAAGTGGACTTGATTTTCGTGTTTCCGACCGAGGCCTCCTTAGCAGCCAAGGCAGCCACCCAGGGGACCGACATTCCGGTGGTATTTGCCATTGCCAATATAGAAGACACCGGACTGGTCGACAGTGTGCGCCAACCCGGCGGCAATATCACCGGAGTGCGCTACCCTGGGGTAGAGGTCTCACTCAAGCGTTTTGAGATCATGCGTGAGTTGGCGCCGGAGGCGACCCGGATGTGGGTGCCGTATCAACGAGGTTACGGTAATGTGGTCTACCAGTTAGAGGCCCTGTATCCGGTGGCCGAGGCAGCAGGGGTAACGTTGATCGAAGCTCCGGCGGACAATGGGGCCGAACTCGAGGCGGACCTGCAGGGGCGGATCCAGGCAGGTGATGTTGGCTTTGATGCTATCCTGTTTTTAGTTGAGCCGCTGGCGGTGGCACCTGATGCCGTGGCGGTCATGACTGAGTTTGCGGCTGAATATAAAATTCCAATCGGTGGGGTGTTAATCAAGACGGGTGACGATGGGGCTGTGTTTGAAGTGAATGTTGACTTCATTAATGATGGCCAACAAGCGGCCCGCCTGGCCGACAAAATCCTGCGGGGAACCCCGGCCGGCACCATTCCGGTGGTCTCAGCCGAGAATGTGCTGAAGATCAATTACGCCGCAGCCCAGAAGTTGGGCTTGAACTTGGATGAAGGGTTGTTGAGCCAGGCTGCGGAAATAATTCGGTAGCCAAAAAAGGCAGTCGCGCGGATGGCCCGGAGGTTCTGTATTCAGCGCTATCCTGACCGGGTCAACTCCCGTGATGCCAAAGATTTGATATAGGAGAAAGTATCGTGATAAACAATCATC
>DAOUMU010000528.1:0-4630 GCA_034409055.1 Anaerolineae bacterium | reverse complement strand
GGCTTAGCCTTCGGCAAAGATGATGTGGCGGCTCCGCCTCAGTCCAACCACGACCCGTTGTTTTTCCCCCTCGACTTTTCTCTGGCTCTCTTTGTTTGAGCCGCGCCACATCAATCTCTAATTCGTTGGGCGGCAAGGATTTCAGCATTAAAAAGTTTACATTATAAGGAGGAACTCAAATGAACACAGTCAACCTTACCGAAGCACAGTATGTGCTGCGAAAAACCTTGGCACTCCATGGTCAAGATCTCACCCTTCGCCATACATGGGTGTGGGAAGTCGACCGATGGAAGGAACTGGTCTTCGCCTTATTGGTTCAAGTCTCTAGCGCTCATGAAGATCGCGTCCGCGAAATCGTTGGTAATTTGGCCGACGTGGGCTTACTCGACATCCCGCCACTAGCAGGCATCTGTACAGATGGTAAGCAACCAAACCTGGATAGGCCGCTCGCCCAGCAAATCCTAGACTTCTTGCAGGAGTCTGGCCTGAGTCACGCAGTAGCCGAACGCGGCTTGACCGCTATCTGTCAGGCCGCTCTCGCATTTCAGACAAATTATGGGGGAAGAGTGCAGCGCTATCTCCGAAGGTATGGAGAAGTGATGTTGAATGACCTTGAACGCATTTTCCAGTTTAGCGGCCTTACTAAAGAGGAGATGCGCCATGTTTTTACTTATTGGTTCCAGAACGTGCTGAACTTGCCGCTTTCCTTAACGGACGAAAACCTGCAAAAGTACTGTGAAGCATACCATCTGACACCGGTCCAGCTCGGTGAGGCCGCTGATGAACTCAATCTGAACCAAGCGCTCCTTGATGACTTAGCGGCGCTTTGGGTGAAGAGCCACTCAAAGGACATACAGACCAGTTGACTCGCTCATGCGCAATTCACTCCGGAGGTGCATCATGACTGACTACAAAAAGTGGGGCAAATATCCCACCGATCTAGACCACCTGTATCAAATACCGGGAACTGGCATCAAAGTCAGTCGCCTCGATCTTCTCCGAACGGCTGAAATGCTGGAGGCTGAGAGGGAACTCGGTACCCGTGAGGCAGCGAAACTGTTTCAGCCCAGTTCAGGGGGCGAGTTTACGTGGGGTTTGAGTGGCGAGGGTGATGTTAAGCTCCCAATGTACAATGGTAGATATGTCGATATTGATTGGTTGAATACGTTAGTGAGATTTGGTGTGACTGATTATGCCGGTTATGCAGCCGCCAAACTGGGTTGGACTGCGATCGATGGGTTCAGAAGGCTTTTCTCTGGAGGCGGCCTAAGCGGCTTTAAGGGTCATTGGAATGCTTATTTCTCTGCGGAGGAGCAAAACGCCGTCGAGATGGCGAGGGCAATCATTGTCGGGGGAGCGAAGCTACGTGGCGTTCTGCACCCGGAATTGGTAAGAATGGCGGAGGATTATCTGCGGCAATACCGGCAAGAAAAGGCTCGCCCGCCTCAGCAGCCCGACGTATCAGCGTCCAAACCCCTCAACGTCATTTTAGCCCCGAAACATCCAACCCAGGCGCGGTTCTTTCGTCAGCAGCCCCCACGCTCGACCACGCCTCAGCCCGGATCACTCAGGTGGATGGCCCAAGGATTGCGCTAACAAGAGGAGCCCAAGGTGAAGAAAGGCCGCCCAACACGGCGCTACAGCGGACGGCGCATAAAAGTGCGCCGCCGCTGAGCTTTGGCGTTGGGCGGCCCATCACTCCCATACTTTGTGAAGTGCATCATTATCACATCATCGCATCTTGGTATTGTGAAATATATAACTACCGCTGTATGTGGTATAATCACGGCAGCGGCAATAGCCATGTTAACGACAAAGGAGAAGCAGCATGAACGAGAAACTGTTTCTTACTATCATCGCCCCTTTGATTGTTACCACAGTAGATGGTGGTGCTATAGTATTTCTGATACAACATAAAGAAACCGTCGAAATCGTAACAATGATTGCCGACATCTTAATAAAGACTATCGCTCTCATCATCGGTGGGTCTTGGGCGCTGTACGAAATCAAGAAATACAGAGCGTTTCAGCAGTGGATACAGTTGGATATTGACGCCTACTTGTACAAGCTACGCTCGGCTGTTAACGGAATTCCTCTGACTTGGGATCACGGTAAATTGAAAACAAGACCTGCGCAGCTAAGCACACACGTTGTTGAGGTGCTACTGAAATTTACTAATAAAGGACGGACTCGCTTAAGGCTATACAACATACAAATAGGCATCAATACAATGCGACAGCCAGATAAAACCAAATTTGATGAGTATGATCTTCATCTGAAGCTTACCAGAATATTTTCAAGTGGGAATATAGTACCGATATTTGGTAGGGAGCTATTCTGCCTTGATACCCGTTTCCAGTCCGATCTGGACATGGACAACAAATCTCTCTCGGCAGACCTGAGAAAGGAGTTTAACGCGCGCCTCAAGAAGAACCGCCGCTTGTCCGAGCGAGCGACCCTGGAGATCGAGCAAAGAGGCTCGGAATGGGTGGTAACCGATGGAGGCTGGAGCTACATGATCTGGAAAGAAGGGGAAAAGTTGAGAGTGTACTTGAAAGCTGAGCCAAAGATTTATTGGTATTGGGATCGTCTCAGACGATTAGGCACTAAACCGCCTATCGAGGATCTTCCCATCGAAAAGACCTCGTCCTACTACATTGAACCGGGAGTCGAGCAAACTATTACATATCTTGCTCTCATTACTGAGCCAAGAGAGTTAATACAGATATACGCTGAATTTAGCCTGGAGCCAGAGAGGATATTCCCAAAGAGGCGACGAGGACGTAAGGGATTGTTTCCTCACACCGCAGCTCGAACATATCAGATAGATGCAAAAGGCAATCTTATCAAGGTAAACTAAAAGGCATATTCCATGCCTGCCGAAAGCGAGGACAGTATGTGGTGGCCCGGCGATCTGAAAACTTGGACAGAAGTGATCTTAAATGCCATTGATGCTGTTTTGATGCTTATAACAACCATCGCTGTTCTCATTGCAGCACTATGGGCATACACCAAGTTTGTCATTGAGAAAGGTTCTTTTCCAGGAGTCCAGTTCGATATCGAGTTGGCAACTCTAGGAATGCAGCACGACAGAAAATTGATCGAGTTTTTGCTACACTTGAAGAATGTAGGAAGCTCCACTCTGATCGTGAAAAACCTTAGATTTGACTTACTATATCTCAATGAGAATGAACATGTAAGACTTTTCGATTCTGGGGTTGGAAGGCAAGGAAAACTATATTTTCCAGGCTCTCTACGTCGTGATATCGCTCAACAAAGTACATCTCCAGATATTGATAAGGGGTTCTTCAAGGAAAACCTGAGTACAGAGCGATCAGAGCACACCAAGGGGAAAGAAACTCGTGGTGTACCGTTGCTTGAGCATAACACATTCGTACTGCCCACCGTAGACCAAATATATACTTTTACAACCGCTATTCCTCAAAGCGTCGCATACGTACTCGTATGGTCATCATTCGAATACGAAATCAAATTAACAAGACTAAATACACAAATATTACGGATAAGTCGCCGTATTGGGCTGATTCAGTATAGTTTAACCCATATTAACGAGCCGCACACCTGTGAACGCGTGTTCAAGGTTTTTTGATTCTCATATGGCATAAATAACAGAGTTTACCCAAATTGTAAACCATTAACTCGATTAAAAGCTGTTTACACATGTATCCTGCACAATAATGTCATGAGTTTATTGGCGTTAACTCCGCCCAACAACCGCATGAAGCCGACTTGCTACCCGTCCGATTTTCAACCACAGTTTACCAGCAAAGAGTTTGGTAAGTGTGTCTAACCTTGCTGGCCCGCAAGCGGCTTATGCGGGAGGCGTTGAACTAAGCGCTTTGCGCAGAAGGAGGAAGGATCCAGCCAGACGAAGGCTAATAGACAACAGCATAAAAGTCACCTTTTAAACCGCTTCATCAGTTCTGGGGCTATACTTTCTATTAAGTATTAAGCCAATTTTATCACAGGAGATATAGCCAGTCCCTCACTATTTTAACCGTCTACAAGTCCGTATTGGCAGATAAGATAAGATAAAATAGGATTGTGAAGGGGAAAAAACGTGGAAAAAACACATAACAAACCCATAAACTCGGACAGCAAAAAGCGCCACTCGTTCCTCGCTATGCTTTTTGCTGCTGATTATGGGCGACGTTAGCCCGCAAGAATATGCTGTTTTTTTGATTTATTTATGAGAGCGAGGTGATGCCTATGATTGTCTAAGTGCTGCAAACTGATGGCTTCTACTTTTTATTGACTCAATATAAAAACAGGAAAAGGAGATATAAAATGCCCAAGTATCTTGTTCAAGCTTCGTATGTTGGTGAAGGTTTGAAGGGGCTACTCAAAGAGGGTGGCTCTAGTCGACGAGCGGCAGTTGAGACGGTAGTCAAGGGGATGGGAGGAACTCTGGAATCCTTCTATAGTTTTTAAGAAAAAGATTTTGAGTTAGGTCCAGCCATAGGCACTTTCATCAGTGCCCAGCGACTTACAATACTTGCCCATCAGGTTGATAATCTTCTGGGGGGTGTTGGCAAAATAGCGTAATTTGTCATCGACTTTTTTGGTCAAATCCTCAAAGGTCGGGAAATAGCGCAGGTGGGTGGCCTGC
>DAOUMU010000527.1:0-2525 GCA_034409055.1 Anaerolineae bacterium | reverse complement strand
TGGCATGCCATGACCCACCTCTCCAAGCAATACAGATGATTTTAGCGCCAGCCGTCCCGGACGCCGGCCTGAACTACCTCGACGTTGTCGGCGGTGATCAGAGCCGGACCGGTCAGGATGACGTTGGTCGCCGGAATCATGGCGAACTGGTCGTACAGCCATGCATTCGACACGGCCAGCCATCCCTGGAGCCAGCCTTGCTGGTCCACGGCGAACAGTGCTTCACCCTTTGCGATCCGGTCGAGGATGGTCTCCGAGACGTCCCACCCTCCCTGCTGAGCGGTGGCGCCCATTACCTGGAGGGCCTCTCCGACAGCATCGGCGTCGGCCGCGGCGCCGGTGGCGAAGCCGTCAATGGTCGGGTCTTGCGCCAGGGCGGCCTGGACGGCGGCGGAGATCGCAGACGCGTCACCGAAGGCCTCGGCCGGCAGGATGATCTCGTCGCCCGTGCCACCGGCTTGCTTAGCGCCGTCGATAAGACCGCCGCACCGCTGCTGCCAGTTCACAGCACCGGGCTGGGTGTTGACGCACCTTACGTTCACGGAGCCGTGCTCGACGAAGTACTTACCGGCCGCAAGACCGGCCTCGTACTCATCGGTGCCGAAGTAGCCGAGGGCATCGATCGTCCCATCCTGGAGAAGAGGCAAGCCGGAGTTGTACATGAAGACGTTGATACCCGCCGCCACCGCATCCGCGAGCGCCGGGGCCTGCGCCTCACCGTCCCAGACGGGCACTGCGAGCGCGGTGCACCCTTGGGCTATCGCCTGCTCTTCCAGCTTGGCCATGTCCGGGCCAATGTTGTCGTAGTTCGGTAGCGGGATCCAGGTGTACTCACTGCCCGCTTCTGTGACCCTCGCACCCGCGAGGTCCGCGCCGTTCTTCACAACAGCGAAGAACTGGTCGGCGCCACCGATGGCGCAGATGTGCCTAGCACCGGCGCCGGGGGCTTCGCCTTCCTTTTGGGCGACCGGTTCTTCTTCAACTTGCGATTCGGCAGCCTCAGCCGGGACCTCAACAATGCGGGTCACTTCTACTTCCACTTCTTGGACTTCGACGACCGGTTCGCCTTCAACAATGCGAGTGACCTCCACCTCTTGTACCTCGGTTTCAGTGACAACCCGGGTCACTTCCACAACTTCCGGCGTTGCACCGCAAGCCGTTACAAGCCCTAACAACAAAACCAATAACATTAACAAGCTTACTTTTTTGAACGACATTAGTTTTCTCCTTCTTACTGTTTTCAAAATGGTTGTTTTCTGCTAAAATATTGAACAATGTTTAACTAACTTTGACCCACATGTTGATGGATATTGAGAGCCTGTTCGAAGAATCTGGGTTGTGTGGGGCCGCGAACCATACCGCTTGCCAAAAGGGATGCTTCGATGGGCCTGTTAACGACCACCTTTCGGTTTAGGTTTTTCGGATAGGCTCTGAGTATCTATCCTCAACCAGGGTCATATTTTTTGATCTCTGAAGTCTTCTTCACCTCCTTTCATCGTAGGAGTTCTCTTGGAAAGTCTTCGTCAAGCTCAGGACAAGCCTTTCTTCATTCGTGGTAGTGTTGCAAGACATTCCGAGAAATCTCCATAACTATCCCAATATATCATTTCAACCCGCGATGCGGGGAGAAATCCCTATAGAGAGTTACATCTGACCAAAAAATTGGCGGACAAATTCAACGGCGGGACACGCCCAACTTTTAGATAGACAAGCCAAATTTTTCTTGTGCGCCCACGCGCTTATAACCTTCACCCCCTCTGCTGTAATCGGAGCTTTGGTCGAAACAGGGCGCTCGCCCAGTACGACAACAATGGTGGTTTCGGCATACTGTTCAGAGGGAATGTTAGCCCAATCGGATGAGAGGATACTGGTGGTCCCCTTCTCTAACCGCCACGGCGTGTTGGCCGGCATTCCCTGCGCCTCAATAAATACTGCCCGCATCTCGGTCTGCGCTTCACATTGAAACTCAACGTGATGGGCCCATTCATGCACCAACGCTCCCTTGAGAATGGATGCTCTTTCCGGGACTCGCACGGATACGGTGGCGGTCCGCGGATCATATTTAGCGCGATCAACCAAATCATAATCCGCTTTTACCAGGACATCGCCAAAACAATCTCTTCTGGCTGCGAAAACGAACAAAAATTGCACCCACGTCTCCTGAATGACAGCCGCAAAATCTTCGTCTACAGAAGCGTCAATGATCAACCGCGGCGTGGCCTGATACCTGGGATAGGACCCTAGATACCAGATAACGGCCAGGAGCGGCAGTAAAAATGACAGCAACAGGACGTATGATCGTCTCATCCGGTATAGAACTACTCCACTTCAAAATAGGGCGACAACACTTTCATCGCCGAATCCCGCACCTGCACGGCCAGTTCGTTGGCATTCCACTCCGTAACTACTCAGACGTCGGACCGGGTGTGGCGACGTCCTGAAATCTAATGCAAAATTAGCATTCCTCCAATAAAAATCTTACACAACTCGGGTAAGATGTAATCGCGTTATAGGTAGCAGTCAAC